>JBBIPO010000229.1:0-5018 GCA_037442805.1 Deltaproteobacteria bacterium | reverse complement strand
GTGGGTGGGTGGGCCAATCCGGTACTATCTCCCATGGACATGGCCCTGGGCCTGCTCGAGGTCTGCCGGACGATCAAGCGGGCCCTGTTCACGCCGCCCTTCGCGAGCGAGAACGACTTCATCTCGTTTTTCAGCCGCCTTCCCGAGCCCTTGAATCAGGCGGTCCAGGTGAACCCGACGACCCTGCGCGCCATCGTCGGGACCCGCACGAAGGTCCTGCGCGTCACTGCCCGGGGCTGGTCCGGGGAGTCGGGGCACCAGATCGAGGCCGTCGTTGATACGTCGTCATTGAACTATCTATATTGGAAAGAGACCGGGTTCGATGCGACCCAGGCGGGGGGCATGGCGCGGACGGAAGCCCCGGCGGGGCCAGGCGGGTGACGGGATGGGACATCGCGTGATCGGGGTCGAGGTCGAGGGGGGCGTGCTGCGGGCCGCGGTGGTCGAGACGCGACTGCGGCGATTCGAACTGAAGTCGGTCGTGTCGGTCCGGATGGACTCGCGCGTGGACGAGCCCCCGTGGGCCTCGCGAGGGGAGGACAGCGCACCCGAACAGCCGACCGCGGTCCTTCCTGCGGTTCCAGGTGGGCCACCAGGGCCGCGACTCGCGGAACTCCTCCGCGACGCGCTGGGGGAGCCGCTCGGGCCCACGGACTCGTTCGTGTTCGCGTTTCCGGGGGTTCAGGCCTTCGTGCGACGACTGGCCTTTCCCTTCAAAGACGAGAACCGGATCGCCGCGACCCTGCCGTTCCAGATGATCGGGCAGATCCCCGTGCAGCCCGACGAGATCCATTGCGCGTTCGAGCGCCTCGGGACCGACGCGGGACGCACGGAGGTCCTGGCCGTGGCGGTCCCGAAGGGGGCGTTCCGGGAGTGGTTGTCCGACATCAGGTCGAGCGGCCTGGAACCCGCATCCGTCGGCGTGGACGGCGTGTGCCTGGTCTCGCTGCTGCCCTACCTCGGACCCGGGGACGACCGCGCGGGCCGGATGCTGATTCGCGCCGGGCAGGATCAGGCGGAGATCGTGGTGGTCCGGGGGGACCGGGTCGAGATGGTCCGCGTGGTGGCGCTCGGGGAGCCAGTCGTGCGGGACAAGGAGGTCTCGCCGTCCCTGATGCGCGAGGTCCTCGTGACTGCGGCCGGGGCGTCAGAGGCCGGAACTCCGGTGGGGTCGGTCCTAGTGACCGGGGCGGATTGCGAGGCGCTGCGGGGACCGCTCGGGGAGGTCCTGGGGGTTCCCTGCGAGGTCCTGGACCCCGCGCGCATGGGGCTTCCGGGGGGAGAGACGTGCGTGGGGCTCGGCCCGGAGGCAGCCCGCGTCGTGGCCCTGACGCTTGGCGCCGCGTCGGGACGGGGTCCGGGGAGCCTAAACCTTCTGACGGGCGAGTTCCAGAGGCAGGGGGCCTACAGCCTGTTCCGGGAACGGCTGCGCCTGTTCGGGGTGGCCCTGGCCGTGTTCGCAGTGCTCGGGGCCGGGCAGTTCGTGGGGCGGGTGATGGGACTGCGCGCGGAGCGGGAGGCAGCGCTCGCGGAGGTCCGGGCCCTGTCCGCGCAGGTCCTGAGGCAGGAGCGCGAGGACCCGGCGGCGGTGCTGAAGACGATGAAGGCCGCGAGCGAGGAGGACGTCCAGGTCTTCCCGCGCTGGACGGCCGTGGACGCGCTGGGGCGCCTCGTGGCCGCGGTGATGGCGATGGGACCGTCGGCCCAGGAGATCCCCCAGGAGGACGGCGGCGAGAACGCCGAGGACGCGGGGAAGAAGGCGGGCGAGGCGAGGCCTGGTACGGGGCCGGGCGGTCGCATCACGCCCGAGGACACGGCGGCCGTCGAGATCGAGACGGTCCGCATCGAGCCCCGGTCCCTGAATGTGCGCGGCGAGGCAGACACCATCGAGACCCTGGACGGGCTCGTCGAGAGGCTCAAGGCCGACCCCTGTTTCCACGAGGTCACCACCGAGAGCACGGAGCGCATCCAGTTCCGGCGTCACCAGGGGTGGCAGCGGTTCTCGCTGCGGATGGAGGTGGACTGCGGCGAGGGGCGCAAGGCGGGCGAGGTGGCGGTCGCGGGCGGGCCGGCCGCGGCGGGGGAACGACCCTCGGGGGACGCGGGACCCGGTGGAGGCAAACGATGAGGATGGCGGAGACCCTCGAGGCGATGTTCGGTCGGATGACGCCCCGCGAGCGGCGGTTGTTCGGGGTCCTGGTCGTGGCGGCGCTCCTGTTCGTGGGCGGGGGGGTTTGGTTCGCGGGGCACGCGTACCTGGCGTCCATCGAGGACGACATCCGGCAGGCACGCGAGGCCGCCACGGAGATCCGCAGGCTCGCGCCGAAGTACCTGGAGGTCGCGGCGGCCAGGGCCGAAGTGGAGCGCCTCGTGCGCGAGAACAAGGCGACCTCCATCCGCGTGGCGGCGAATGAAATTTTGAAGAAGAAGGAATTGCGGGAGGAGGTGCCGGGCGCCACGGGGACGCTGATGTCGGACGTCGTGTCCTTCGAGGGCAAGACCTCCGAGACCCCGGTCGGACTCGGCAAGAAGAAGAAGGGCAAGGCCAGACCAGCCTTTCCGGGTCTGACGCTCGTGGAGCAGAAACTGGAGTTCCGGGAAGTCCCCTGGGAGAACCTCTTCGAGTTTCTCGACGAGGTCGCGAGGGGCAAGGACCTCCTGTTCGTGACGAGGCTGGACGTGGCGCGCAAGTTCAACCAGATGTCCCACGTTCGCGCCGAGGTCACCCTTGCGACCTACCAGTTCCAGGGCGAGGGGGCGACCCCGGAGAAGGCCGCCGAGCCCCGGTCGGAGGCGAGCGGCGCGGACCGGGCCTCGAAGGGAGGTGGGCGATGAACCTCCCCACGTTCATCCGGAAGCCGGGCGTGCAGAGGGTCGCGCGCGGCCTGGGATATGCGGGATTCGGTCTGATCGTGTTTGCGGTCTCGCTCGTGTGGACCTTCCCCGCGAGCCGCCTGCGCTCGTTCCTGGAAGCCCGCCTGTCGCGCGACGGGGTGGTCGTGCGGGTCGAGGATTTGTCGATCCGGGGCCTTTCGACGCTGTCCCTGCGCGGGGTGCAGGCGGAGTTCCCGCCTGAGGTGCGGATGACACCCGACGGGCGCGAGGTCCGCACGTCCAGGGTGGTCGGCCTGGACCGGCTCGACGTCGGGGTCGGGCTATGGCGGCTGATGTTCGGGGGTCTGTCGCTGCGCATCCAGGCATGGTCGGGGGACGGAGTCTTCGGGCCCGTGCGGGTCGTGCGCGGCGCGGACCGGATCGAGGTCGAGATCGAGCGCATTCGGGACTTCCCGTGGCCGAAGACGGCTCCGATCTTCGGGGTGCCGTTCACCGGGGTCCTGGAAGGCAAGGGGCACGTGTCCTATGACCTCAAGGCGGGATGGGCCCGGAGCGCCGGGCGCCTGGAGATCAAGGCCCGCGACGTGGTGGCCCTGAGCCCCACCCTGCGCAGCCAGACCCACGGCGAGGCGACCCTGACGGACGTGCGTCTGGGGGACGTGGTGCTCGAGTTGAACCTCGACAACCCCGACAACATCCCGAGCCTGAAGAAGGGCAAGAAGGCCGGGGCCAAGGCCGGTGGACGCGAGGGGGCCGTCCTGCACTTCGAGAAGGCGGAGGTGGACGGGCCGGACGTGAAGGTGGTGGTCGAGGGTCAGTCCTTGCTCCGGTTCGTGCAGGGGAGGGGACTCGGGGACGCGCAGGTCGCGGTGGACCTGGCCTTCGCCTTGAGCGACGCCTTCTTCGGTCGCGAGGTGAAGAGCGGGGGAAGCACGGCCACGCCCAACCGCTTCCTGAAGACGTTGCTCGACATGGACCCGAGGTGGCGGTCGGCGTCGTCCGGCGGGTACTACGGGGTCGTTTGCAGCGGGGTTGCGCGGGCGCCTTCGTGCATCCCCAAGAAACCGTCCATCCGCGGCGGGGACTTCAAGAGGCCCGAGAGGCCGGCCGAGGCGGCGGAACCTCCGGCGGACAACGGCCGTGGGCGGGCGCCCACGCGGCCTCCGGTCCCGGCGGTGGAGACCCCGCGGGTGGTCCCGAGTCCCCCCATGCCCGCGGTATCGCCGCCACCGACCCAGCCCGAGCCGCCGGAGCCCGTGTCACCGCCCCCCCCGGCCGGGATGCCCCACCCGGTGGTGGTGCCGGGTCCTGTCGCGCCCCCGCCCGCGGTCCGCGAGGGCATGGAGGTCATCCGGACCATCACGCCGACCATCATCGGACGCCCGAAGGTACGCCGCGGTGTCGAACTGACCGGCGACGGCGAGGCCCCGGCCGAGGAGGCGGCGGGCCCCGGACCGGGCGAACCGGCGACCGTGACCGGACCGGGCGAGGGCGATGGCGAACCGCCGGCACCCCCGGTTCCGCCGGGTGAGGTCGAGGAATAGGCAGCCCCTCCGGGGACGGGGGTCATCCCGCGGTCTCGAACCCCAGATCCTCCCGGCGCAGCAGCACGGGGCCCGCGTCGAGCGTGCGGATCCAGTAAAGGTCCGCGGGCAGGGCGTTGTAGCGCGGGAGGTCCGCGGGGAGCGGCTCGCCGAACGCCATGCGCAGGAGGTAGTACGGCATGTTGCGGCCCGCGGCCGTGTAGAAGTGATGGGTCGTGCCGAAGCGGCCCGCGTTCAGTCGCGCGCGGGACGCGGACGCGCTCGTGCGTGAGGGCCAGGTGAATGTAGTACGGGCTCGCGTCGCATCCCACCGTGACGATCGGTTCAGGGGCCTGGAGCAGGCCGCGGGTCAGGTTCACGGCGCCGGGGCTCGCACGCGGAGGCCGAGAACACGGTTGCGAGGTCCGCTAGCACCTTCCGCCAGGCGGTTCCGAGGTCGCGGGCTGCCTCGCGGTACCGCCCATTCACGAACAGGCGGACTCCCTTCGCATCGGGGCCGGCCTTCCCATAAGGCTGAAGAGGCTCGGCTGGCGGAGCGGGGACCACCGAGCACTCGACGGGAGGACCGGGATCGGAAGGGAACGGATCGGGCGCCCGCGCCCCCGCGTAGGACGACGATGCGGCGATGGCAGTCCCGAG
>JBBIPO010000228.1:3252-5051 GCA_037442805.1 Deltaproteobacteria bacterium | reverse complement strand
GTGGTGGATGGCTGTGTGGGAGTCGCAGTCGACGTGCTCTCAGACTGTCGCGGCGGCGGTGCCGCCCGTGTTGCGGAAGGCGCCGCAGCAGCCGCAGCTGCCGCCGCCACCGCCGTGACCGCCGAGCCGGTCGTTATAACCGGAGATGTCGGCATCCCCACCGCCACCGGCTCCACCGCCCCCACCGCCGCCACCATTGCCGCCGGCTCCGCCGTTCGCCCCGGCTGACCCGACCCAGTGGCCGCCGCTCACGGTTCCGGCGTTGCTCGCGCACCCGGTCCCGGCAGAACCGTGACTGCCCGGGGAACCATTGGCCCCCACGGCGCCGGTCATCGGGTTGCTGGGCAGGTAGCACACCACATCGAAACCCAGGTACGCGATATCCCCGTCGTCCCCTGCGTCGCCCCCGGTGCCCGCCGCGCCTCCCAAGGGGCCGTCCCCAGCCTGTCCAGCGCCGCCATCACGCCCGCTGTACTCAGTTCCACCGTTGGGTGGACAACGGTTCCCGCCGCCGCGACCACCGCTCACGTCGTCCGAACCACACGTCCTCTGGCCGCCATTCTGGTACCAGCGGTCGTTGCTCGAGTTGCAGGGTCTCTGCCCGGTCACGAAGGCGTCGTAGGCCCCGGGGTTCGAGGGATTCCGGCCTTGACCATTCACTCCCGGCAGTCCGTTGACCCCGGGGTTCTGGCTTTGCCCCGGCCCCCCGGCCCCTCCGTAGATCACGTTGTTGAGAATGCGCAGGTTCGCGTTCGATGCAGTGATGTAGATGGCGTACGAGTTTCCACCGATACTCGGGTTGACCTGGCCATAGATGATGAAGCCCTCCAGGGTCGTGGACGACGTGATCGCATTCGCGATGAACGTGTTGCGGTGTGTCCCGGTATCCGTGCCGCGGATCACGGTCAGGGTCGAAGCGACGTGCCGCTCCCAGGTGTCCTGCCGGTATCCCCCCAGCAAGGATTTTCCGTTCACGAGCGTCACGGTCTCCTCGTACAGGCCGTCCGCGACGAGGACCTTGCTCCGTCCCGTGGTCCCGGCGCGCGCCAGGCCGTAGGTGATCGTCTTGCAGGGATGGCGGCCGCCCCCGGTGGCCGCGGGACCTAGCCCGCACGTCGAGTCGTTCACGGCGAAGGGGTCGCCAGAGGATACGTAGATCGCATCCCCGTCCAGATAGAACTCGCACCCGTCGTCCGGCACCTCGTTGAGGTCGTAGTACGGACTCGTGCAGTTCATCCGGCACGTCGGGGTCCCGCTGGAATCGCAGGTCCCGAACGCGTGCGGCAGGTCATAGATGACGGTGCAGTCCGCGTAGCAGTTCCCGCACGCCGTGTCCCGGTAGTACTTGCCCGACTGGATGAAGTCCTCGTCCGTGGAGCCGTCGCAGTCGTTGTCCAGGTAGTCGCAGACCTCGGACGAGCCCGTGCCGGGGGTTGCACTGCACTCGACGCCTGTCTTGGCCGCGTTGCAGACGTACGTCCCGGTCCGCGTGCAAACCCCCGTTCCCACCGTGCAGACCTGGCCCTTGGTCGGCCAGTTCTCGTCCGTGGAGCCGTCGCAGTCGTTGTCCTTCCCGTCGCACAGTTCCGAGACCGCGCTTCCAGGCGTCGCGTTGCACTCGAGGCCCGTCCCACCCGCGTTGCACACCAGGGTCCCCGCGCGCTGGCACTCGCCCTGGCCCACCAGGCAGACCTGTCCCTTGGTGGGCCAGTCCTCGTCAATCTGGCCGTCGCAGTCGTTGTCCTTGCCGTCGCACGTCTCGGACGTCGGGGTTCCCGGCTGGGCATCGCATTCAATCC
>JBBIPO010000228.1:0-3152 GCA_037442805.1 Deltaproteobacteria bacterium | reverse complement strand
TGGCTGCCCAGTCCTCGTCAATCTGGCCGTCGCAGTCATTGTCCTTGCCGTCGCATGTCTCCGCGACCCCCGTGCCCGGCGTGGCCGTGCACTGGAGCCCGGTCCCGCCGGCATCGCAGAGGAGGGTCCCGATCCGCAGGCACTCCCCCTGGCCCACGACGCAGACCTGGCCTTTGTTCGGCCAGTCCTCGTCCGTGAAACCATCGCAGTCATTGTCTTTGCCGTCGCACGTCTCGGACGTCGGGGTTCCCGGCTGGGCATCGCATTCAATCCCGGAACCGTCCGCCTTGCAGACCTGCACGCCCTGGCGCAAGCACTCGCCGATCCCCACCGTGCACGCGGTCCCCTTGGCTGCCCAGTCCTCGTCAATCTGGCCGTCGCAGTCATTGTCCTTGCCGTCGCACCGTTCACTCGCGGCCTGGCCGGGCACCGCGTCGCATTGCAGGCCCGACCCGTCCGCCCTGCAGACCTGCACCCCGAATCGCAGGCACTCCCCGACCCCCGCCAGACAGGGCTTGCCCTTGTCCGCGAAGTCCTCGTCCACCGCGCCGTCGCAGTCGTTGTCCTTCCCGTCGCAGATTTCATTCGTGGCCGGAGCGGGCACGGCGTCGCACACCACCCCGCCCCCGCGCTCGTCGCACACCATCACCCCGGCCCGGCGGCATTCCCCCACCCCCGCGAAACACACGGCTCCGAGGTCCGGGAACGGCTCGTCCGTCAGCCCGTTGCAGTCGTCGTCCACCCCGTTGCACACCTCCGGTCCGGGCGTCAGTGCCGTGCACCCGAGCCACCCCGCGCCCGGGTCGCACGTCTCCACCCCCAGGCACGTCCCGTGCTCGTTCTGCACCCGGCACAGCCGCGTCTTGCCCGTGTCCCCGGCCAGGCAGTCGCACCAACCCGACGCCGGACGGCACTGCTTCAGACCTCCGCCCGCGTCCGCGCAGACGTACCCCGCGGGACACACCCCGCCCCCGGGGCCCGTCTTCGGGTGCAGCGACCCGGCCCCGCAGTCCCACGCGCAGTACTTCTTCCCGTCCCCCGACACGTCCACGCACCGGTCCCCGGGCACCTGGCACGCCGCGTCCGTCGCGCACGGCACGCACAGCGTCTCCGGGAACGGCACGCACGCCAGGTCCGACGCCTGCCAGTACCCCTCGTCACACACGTCCACCACGCACCGAGGCTGCGCCCCCGTCGCGTCGCACTTCGCCACCCCGTGCTCGACCATCCCCTCGCACGACACCCCGCACGCCCCGCAATGGTCGAAGGCCGCGTACTTCCCCGTCCCGGGCAGCTTGTAGTCTTCGTCCACCTGCCCGTCGCAGTTGTCGTCCACGTAGTTGCACAATTCCGGCCCCGGCGTCTTCGCCTCGCACAGCCACGTCACCCCGCTGCCCCCTTCCTTGCATTGCCACGGCGCCGTGCACGTGAACTTCTTCCCGCTCGTCGGGTCCGTCCACGTCTTCGCGCAGGGCTGCGGCGGCTCCACCGCCCCATCGTCCACGAACCCGTTGCAGTTGTCGTCCAGACCGTTGCACACCTCCGCCCCCGGCGTCTTGGCCGTGCAGTTCACCCACCCGAGCGCCGCGTCGCACACCTCCGTTCCGTAGCACGTCCCCCACTCGTTCGCGACCGCGCACACCCGCGTCACCCCCGCGTTCGCCGCCGTGCAGTCGCACGTCCCCGACTCCGGGACACACTGCTTCACCCCCTCCCCGAGGTCCACGCACTCGTACCCCACCGGGCACTCCGTTCCGAACACCGACCCCGGCGCGCAGTCACGCCCGCAAAACTTCCCCCCTCCCATCTCCAGGCACCGGTCCTTCGCGCCCCCACAGTTCGAGTCCTCCACGCACGGCAGGCACAGGTTCGAGATCTGCGCCAGGCACAACGTCTCGCTCCCCTTGTAGTACCCCTCCTCGCACTCCACCACCACGCACTGCGGGTTTGCCTTTCCGGTGTCGCACGCCACGACCTTCGCGAACGGAATCTTTCCCACACAGAAGTTCCCGCACGCCCCGCAATGCTCCAGCGTCCCGTACTTCCCGCTCCCGTCCTTGAAATCCTCGTCCACCTCCCCGTCGCAGTCGTCGTCCACGTAGTTGCACTCCTCCACGTTCGGCGTCGGCCCCACGCAGTCCCACCCGGACTCCCCGCGGCACACCCACTGCCCCTCGCAGGCCCCCACCCCGGGAACCGTGTTCTCGCACGCCGGTCCCGGCGCCGCCGGGTTGTCGTCCGCCACCCCGTTGCAGTCGTCGTCCACCCCGTTGCACGCCTCCGGCGCCGGCTCCGCCGCCGTGCACCCCACCCAGCCTACCTCCGGGTCGCACGTCTCGAACCCGAGGCACCTCCCCACCTCGTTCTGCACCACGCACGGCCGCTCCATCCCCGCGAACGTCACCTTGCAGTCGCACGTCCCGTTCTTCGGATAGCACTGCCTTCCCCCGGCCCCCGCCCGGCACTGGGACCCCGCCGGGGCCCCCCCCCCCGGGCCGGCCGTCCCGGAGTACCGGGCCCCGGCGAACTCCCGGCCGGTCCCCGGCCCGGCAGCCCGGTCCGTCTTGCACGGCTTGCAAAGATTCGCCCCCGCCGGGACGCACAACGACATCAGGTCCTGCCCCACCAGCATCCCGCGGCACAGCCACCCCTCTGGGCACTCGTCCACGCAGATCATCGTGCACACGTACCCGTCCACCCCCTCCACGCAGATCGCGCTCTCGCAGTCCTCGTTCGATGCACACGCCGCACCGAACTGCCCCTTCTGCACCTCCGCATCCCCGTCCCGGGGAACCACACCCTCGGCCGCCCCCTCGACCTCCGCGTCGCCCGTCACCACGCGGTCGGACACCGCGTCCGCGACCGCCTCGGGCCCCCGGTCCTTCTCCACGAAGACCTCGCTCCCCTGGAGGCACACCGGGCACTCCTTCCCACCACAGCCCAGTGCCACGGTCAAGCAAGCCATGATCGCCAGAAACCAAGACCCCTTGTTCATCGCCGTTCTCCTCTTCGGCGCCTCCGGGACCGATCGTCGTCAACCATCGAGCGCAGATGATGCTACCGAAACCGCCATGGTTCGTCCAGAGAAGAAGCGTGTGGAGCAATCCGCGCTGTAGGCGCGGATTGCGACGCGCCCGCAGCAGGGGCCCCGG
>JBBIPO010000227.1:0-5141 GCA_037442805.1 Deltaproteobacteria bacterium | reverse complement strand
AGGAGGGCATCGCCAAGTACCTCGCCCGGAAGATTGCGGAGCTGACGCTCGACCGCCGCGCCATCGAGTTCGAGCGCGCCGACTTCAAGCTCTCGCAGACGAAGCCGTTCAGCTGGCGCCGCAACCTGCCGCCTCTCGTGGCCAAGAAGACCGTCTTCAACTACGTGGCGACTTACAACGACTTCGAGCGTCGCTTTGCTGAATTCCTGGACTCGAAGGCGTCCGATGTCCTCCGCTTCGCGGCTCTCGGCACCACGGAACAAGGCGAGTCAGGCACACAGTTCCGCGTCGACTACATCAAACCCAGTGGAGCGATCGGCTTCTACCACCCCGACTGGGTTGTCGTGCAGAAGTGGGACGAAGGCGAAGTGAACTGGATCATCGAGACGAAAGGCCGGGTGTGGGAAGGTACGGAGGCAAAGGACGAGGCCATCCGGCTCTGGTGCGAGCGCATCAGTGCCAAAACAGGAACGCGCTGGCGCTACATGCGAGTTGACCAGTCCGACTTTGACCGCGCCGCGCCGAAACAGTTGGCAGATCTCACCAAGGAATGAAGCACAGACCCGGTTCGACCCTGAGGACCTGCGAGACCGGACTATTCGGTCCCTTCGGGGCCAGGGCTTCCGAGTCCTCAACGAAGAGGTCCTGCCCCCCGAGGGCCACGCGGATGGATTGCGCCGTGGGCCGGCATCCCGCGAGGAGCGCCGGTAGCAGCCCGATGACAGCCCGCAGGCCCGCGTGAACGGCCCGGACCCGCCGTCGTGTCCAGCGCATGGCGCTGTCGGGCTCGACCTCCGGCCAGGCGCGGACCGCGATGGCCTCCGACAACGTGCCGGGGCCCCCTGCCCCGGACGGCCATTTCAATACGTCACGCCTCGTTGCCGCTTCCAGATCGCGACCGGTGCGTCCGGCCAAGCCGACTCGTCGGAGGACCCGCACGCCCCTCCGGACAGGACGGACCATTCCGGGACGCACCGCCCCATCCCTTCCCCGAATTCCGACCCCCGACCCCTTGCGCAAGGATGTCCTGTCTATCCGGGAAAGCATGCCGGCTGGATCACGCTTCTATGCAAGAGCCAACACCCCCCGACGGTCAGAACGCGTCTATCCCAGAGCGGTGAAGATCAAGATGAGCAACTACCCACGATAGCGCCGCAACCCTGCCGGAGGCCTTCAGTAAGTGGCATTGGGGGTAAAGCAATTTTCGGAGCTGCATGAGAGCCACTTGAATCTTGCCCCAATCACCATCGCGGCTTGCTCAACACCACCCCATCCCCGGCCCGCGCATTGCGGCGCACCCGGATGTCAGCCGGCCGCGATCGCCTCGATCTCGACCAGGGCGCCTTTGGGCAGGCCGGCGACCTGGACCGTGGCGCGGGCGGGGCGGTGGTCCCCGAAGAACTCGGCATAGACCTCGTTCACGACCGCGTAATCGCGCAGGTCCGCGAGGTAGATGGTCGTCTTGACCACGTTCCAGCGCGCGAGGCCCGCGGCGAGCAGCACGGCGTCGAGGTTTGCGAGGACTTGGCGGGTCTGCTCGGCCACGTCGCCGCCGACCAGGGCCCCCGTGCGCGGGTCCATGGGGATCTGGCCCGACAGGAACAGGAACCGTCCGGCGCGGCACTCGACCGCCTGGGAATAGGGGCCGATGGCCTCGGGGGCGTCACGGGTGGTCACGAAATCGAAGGGTGGCATGGGGTCCTCCTCGTGGAAAGTCAGGGGTCGCTCGTCCCTTCCCGGCCGTAGTCGTCCTCGTGGCGGACCACGTCGTCCAGGTCCGGGGTCGAGGCCTCGACCAGGTCGCAGTCCTCGTCGTCGGGCGCGATGAAGCGGTGCACGGTGCCGGGCGGGAGTCGCACGGACAGCCCGGCCGGGACCTCGACGCGCTCGATGGCGCCCGCGGAGCCGACCTCGAGGATCAGGGTCCCGCGCAGGACGTAGATCGTCTCGTCCTTCACGCGGTGGTGCTGGCGCGACAGGCGGCATCCCCGCTCGATGTGCAGGACCTTGCCCACGTACCGGTCGGTGTGGGCGAAGATGCGCTCCCATCCCCAGGGCTTTGGGACGAGGCGGGGCGTCACCGGATCGATCATCGCGCCTCCATGGCCATGACGATGGCCTGGTCGCCGGTGCGCTCGTTCAGGCGGCGCGCGAAGTCGCGGGCCTCGCCCAGGGTCGGGAAGCGCCCGACCCGCACGCGGAACCACGCGTGCCCCTCGGCGTCGTCGTGCCGGGCGATTTCGACGGAATAGCCCTCAGACCGGAGCGATGCCGCGAAGTCGCGGGCCAGGGCCTCGTCGCGGTACGAGCGCACCTGAACCGTGAACCAGCCGGGGGCCAGGGGGGTCGCGTGGGCCCGGTTGGGGACAGGCCGGGCGGGCGCGGGCGGGCGGAAGAGGGCCGCCGTGGCGGCAGGGCTTGCGGGAACCGAGCGGAGCGCGAGGAGGACCCAGCGAGAGAACAGGGACTCGGTGGCGTCGAGGGCCTTGCGGGCCGCGAACTGGAGTTCGCGGAGCCGCTGTGAACTGGAGTTCGCGGCTCCGGAAGCGTTCACACGAACCCACGAAGGTAGGGGCGATAAGAGGACGCACCCGCCGCCGTCCGGCACCGCGCACGAAACGCCCGCGCACGGGTCGCTCACCGCGAGGGCGGGCCAGGGGGCGTCGTCCACAACCGCGGGGACCAGGACTTCCTCCGGACCCCGGCGATCCGCGGCCAGCGCATCCAAGAGGCCGCGGGCCTCGGGCGGGGGCAGGGGCAGGACGGCGTGCCGGTGGGTCGGTGGGGTCGCGTCGCGTGGGGGCACAGAACGCACCACCGGGGGCAAGGCCTCGATGACCCCGGACGAAAGGGGTGGTTCCGGCCGGTCGCAGGAGCGACCGACCAGAACGCCAATGCCGAACGCCGCCATCAGGAGGGTCACCGCCCCGACCCCGGCGAGGAGGGCGTGGCGGGGCTCGACCTGAAATGTCACCTTCTCGCGGATGCGGTCCAGGTCCCGGACGCTCACCGGCTCCGGTTCCCGAAGGTCCACGGGCGGGTCATTCCGGTTCATCCTCGCCTCCCGCGAATCGCATCTCCTCCGGGGCGCGCACCCCGAGCAGCCCGAGGCCGCGCGCGAGCACGGCCTTCACGCAGAAGACCAGGAGCAGTCTGGCCGCGGTCTTTCCTCGGTCCGACGAAACGACCTTCTCAGAATGTTTGTATTTCGTGTAATACGAGTGAAAACCCTTGACCAGGTCCATCAGGTAGAAGGCGACATGATGCGGCTCGCGGCGTCGGGCGGCCGAGGCTACGACCCCGGGGAAGCGGCCCAGGTCGCGGACCAAGGCCTCCTCCTCGGGCAGGCGGAGGTCCGCGCGCAGGTCCGGGGACCAGTCGGGCGGCGCGAGCCCGAGGGTCGCGGCCTTGCGCAGGATGGACGCCACGCGGGCGTGGCCGTACTGGACGTAGTAGACGGGGTTCTCCATCGTCTGGGCCTTGGCGAGGTCCAGGTCGAACTCCATCTGGGCGTCGGCCTTGCGCAGCAGGAACAGGAAGCGCACCGCGTCCGGGCCGACCTCGTCCACGACCTCGCGCAGGGTGACGAACTCGCCCGACCGCTTGCCCATGGGGACCACGACCCCGCTGCGTGTCAGCGTGACCATCTGGACCAGCAGGACCTCGAGCAGGGACGGGTCGCGCCCGAACGCGGCGATGGCGGCCCGCATTCTCGGGATGTAGCCGTGGTGGTCCGCGCCCCAGATGTTGACGAGGCGCGTGTAGCCGCGTTCCGCCTTCTCGCGATGATAGGCGATGTCCGAGGCGAAGTAGGTCGGGACCCCGTTCGCGCGGACCACGACCCGGTCCTCGTCATCCCCGTTCTCGCCCATGCGGAACAGGATCGCCCCATGGTCGTCCCGGTAGGCATGCCCCCGCGACAGAAGGTCCTCGACGGCCCCGGCCACCAGCCCCCGGTCGTACAGCGAGCGTTCCGAAAACCACCGGTCGAAGGAGACGCCGAGCGCGTCGAGGTCCTCCCGGATGAGGGCCAGGAGCCACGAGGAGGCTGTGAGCGCGAGCAGGTGGCGATCGGGGGGCCCGGCGGCGTCGTAGTCCTGCTCGAACAGGGTCCGGCCGCCACCGCGCGCCAGCTCCCCGGCGATGTCGCGCACGTACTCGCCCCGATACCCGTTGTCGGGAAACTCCACCGGAAGCCCCAGGACCTCGCGTCCCCGCGCCCACACCGAGCGCCCGAGCGTGGCGATCTGGTTGCCCACGTCGTTGATGTAGTACTCGGTCTCGACCGCGTAGCCGGCCGCCCGCAGGATGCGCGCGAGGGCGTCCCCGAACACGGCCCCGCGCCCGTGACCCACGTGCAGGGGTCCCGTCGGGTTGGCCGACACGAACTCCAGCAGGACGCGCTCGCCCGCGCCGGCGGCGGATGACCCGTACGAATCCGGCGCGTTGCGGATGTCGCGCAGCCCGGCGAACCACGCCTCGGGGCGCACGCGGAAGTTGATGTACCCAGGTGGCGCGAACTCGACGGTCGCCACCTCGTCGTCCGGGACCGTCATGGCCTCGATCAAGGCGCGGGCGCACTCGGCGGGCGGCCGCTTGAGCACCCGGGCCATCTGGAGGGGCAACGCGCACCCGAAGTCCCCGAATTCCTCGCGGCGTGGACGCTCGATCGAGACCTCTGGCCGGTAGTCGGCCGGTAGCACGCCCTCCCGCTTCAATCGCTCGACCGCGGCCTGGACCCAGGCGATGATCTTGGCTTCCACGGCCTCGTACCCAGAAAGGCACCGGCCCTCTTTGTACCGCGTCCGCGAAGGAACCGGCAAGTCCGCGACGCCCCGGGCCCGGCAGGAGGCGGACCTGATCCGGGTGCGGACGAGTCACCGGACAACGTCGCGGCCGCGGCCGGCTTCCCCACGGAAACCAGCGGAGGCCACTGAACGCGCGACTCGGGTGGAAACTTCCGGCGGGGCATTGTTGCGCGCGAAGCGCGCCGTCGGACTGCTGGGTGCAACCCTGTCACGCGCACGGAGCGCGAAGAGGCACGGGCATCGTCCCCAAATCGTCGGGTACCACCGATCAGGGTCGCTGAGCAATCCGCGATGTCGTTTGACACAGCAGCCATGCAGGTCTCAGGGGGTCAG
>JBBIPO010000226.1:0-5228 GCA_037442805.1 Deltaproteobacteria bacterium | reverse complement strand
CTTTCAGAATCGCGAGGTCGTCCCGAAGCATCGTGGGCCCCCGGCCAGGCCGACGGGATCATACCAGGAGGCGGGAAGGGCGTCGAGGAGGCCTCGGGAAATCTATTCCCGATACCCCCGCCGCAACCACGCATTGACCATTTCCTCGACCAGGCGAAGCGTCCCCGCGAACCCGAGCGTGGGGCGCGGCGTCAGGGCGTGGGTTCGATAGGACGGGTATCCGACCTCGACAAGGCCAGCCCCGATCGTGTCTGCGGCGTGGGCCTCGCTCGTGGTTCCGATCACGAGGTCCACGGGCTGCTCCTCGTGGAGTCGCTGCAAGGCCTTACGGAACGCGGAGCGCGGAAAGTCCCACAGAATTTCGGTTTGGCCCGCCCACCCGCCCCTGGCCGCTGTCTCGACGTCGCCGAACCGGGCGAGGGCGTCGCGCACGGGTTCCAGCCGCGATTCAGAGCGGCACCGGACCGCGACCAGGGGACAGAACATCCCCATTTCCGACGCGAGGCCCACGAGCCCCGGCGCGAGGTCCGGCGTGGCCGCGATCGCGACCGATCGGCCTTGCAGGAACTGCTCGCGCACCCGGTCCAGGATTGGCACCGTGCGCCGCAGCGCGGCGTCCACCACCGCCTCCACTCGCCCCGCCGGCGCCCCCGTCTCCGCCGCGACCCGGCGCAGAAACCGCGCGGTGCCGTCGAGGCCGAGCGGGAGGTCCGCCTCGACCACCCGCGCGCCGGTCCGTTCCGCGATGCGACGCGCGACCTCCCTCCCGAGGGGGAAGGCGATCAGGGTCTCGGCCCTCGCGACCTGCGCCAGCGCCGCGGTGTCGGAGCCGTCCAGCCAGCAGCAGACGCACTCTAGACCCAAGGCCTCCACAAGCCCCGCCAGTTCGCGCTGGTTCGCCCGGTGGTCCTCCTCCAGGCGGTCGGCCACGTACCCCACGATGGCCACTGTCCCGCGCGTCAAGCCCCCGGTGGCCGGTCCGGTCACGATCACGTCCGCGAGCCGGGCCGTCAGGGCCTCGTAACCCTCCAGGAAGTCCCCCTCCAGGTTCTCGGGGCGGATGTAGGCCACGGGGACGCCGCACTCGCGCGACATGTCGGCCGCGATGGCCTGCCCGTCGTTCCCGGTCAGGAGGACCGCGGTTACCTCGCTCAGGAACAGGACCGACGGGCGCGACGCCTCGAGGACCTTGCGGATCATCCCGCGCAGGGTCGCCTCCGTGCCCGACACGAGTTGCTGCGGGTGCTCGATGGTCGGAATGACCCGGTGCGACCCCAGGGGGTCGAAGAGGGTGCTGCACAGGTCGTGGTTCAGCCCCAGGCGCTCGGACTTGAACAGGCACCCGACCGGCGCGTCCAGCATCAGGCGGACGTCCGGGACCGCGTTGAGCGCGAGATACATCCCCTCGAGGAACGACGGCACCGAGGACAACTCCGGCACGTCAACCCCGCCCCGAAAGATACTCGCGGTACGTCCTGCGGAACGGGTCCGCGGCCCGGCGGACCAGGCGCTCGGCCGTGCGCAGTCCGCCCAGGAGCCCGATCTCGATGTCCTCGACGTTGAACTGCGCGACGCCCGCGGCCCGGAGCCTCGGGTCGAAGCGGATCTCCGAATAGACCAACCGGAGCCCGCTGTCCCGCAGCAGTCCCGGGAGGTCCCGCGGGTCCTCGAACGCGCGCACCGCCACGCCCGCGTCGCCCACCCGTTCCCGCAGCCGCGCCTCGAAGTCCTCGGGCGCGACCCTGGCGCGGTGCTCGCGCGCGCGGGGCGGGTCCCAGTACAGGACGCGGACCGGGAACCCCGCGTCTGCGAGGAACGCAGGGAAATCGAAGCCGTGCGATCGCGACGGGTCCAGGACCGAGTGCGTCTGCGTGGCCATGACCACGAACCCCGCCGGCAGGGACGCGGCCTTGCGGCGGACCTCGTCCCAGCGCCGCAGGCGCTCGCCCTCCAGGTCCGGAAGAACGTCCGGGGCGCTCCCGAACAGGCGCCCAGCCACGGACGCGAGCCACTCGCGCGTGCCCCGGCGGCCGAGGGGCAGCGGGGGAGACACGGCCGGGGTCCCGCACCACTCCCCGATGTCCGGATAGGTCTGGGCCACGTCGTACCAGGGGCTGACCACGTTCAGGGACGCGGCGCAAAAACGCGGGGCCTCCTCCCAGTCGAGTTCCGGCAGCAGGCACGCGGCGACCTCGATGCCCATCCGGGCGAGCAGGTCCTTGACCTCGCGCACGGGGCGCGCCCCGGTGGCCCCGTACCCGACGAGGTTCACCACGTCCGGGCGCCGGGGGACGTCGGTCTGCGCGCGGGCCATCAGGATGTTCCGCCACACGCTCCGGTTCGAGCGGAAGTAGTCCGCGCTGTCGAGCCGCGCCATGTCGTGGTACACGACCGCGACCCCGTCCCGGCATCCGGCCTCCTCGCGCGTCACGGCCTCGACGTTCTCGCCCATCACGCGGGTGTGGCACGTCCCGCCCACGATCACCATCTTCACGCCCTCGCGGGACGCGGCGGCCCGGATCTCGGCGCGCAGCTTCTCCTCGGCGCCCATGACCGCGTCCGACTCCAGGAGTTCCGAGATCCAGAGCCGCTCGCCATCCTCGGGCCGCGGGCGATGGCGGAAGTACGAGGGGTTGAGGTGGAGCGTAGGGACAGGCTCGTAGATCCCGTAGTTCCCGCAGTCCCGCTCGCAGTGGTACAGCCCGATCACGGGCCCTGGATTCCCGGTATAGACGTGGTGGCAATCGAAGGACTCGTGTCCGCGCTCGTCCACGAAGAACTGGCACCCGAGTTCCTTGCCGAAGTCAATCGTGGCGTCGGCGACGACGGAGCGCTTCGCGGTCACCACGGCGAGGCGCACGCCCGGCAGGTCGCACCGGGCCAGGAGGAACCCGAGGTAGCGCTCGACCTCGGCGCCCGCGGCCTGCTCGGGCGGGCGCTCGTCCACCTCCACGAACACCGACAGGTGTCGGGTCGAGAACCGCGCACCGGGGAGGGACGGCTCGGGCTCCACGCGCAGGACCAGGCGACCGTCCAGCGACTCGAAGTCGTATCGCAGAAGCGGCTCCTCGTACCGGTCCCCGGCGTACACGAAGCCCCCGCACCGGGTGCGGCCCGCGACCAGGAAGGGGCCGATCCGCTCGCGGAAGAGGCCGCGCCCGAAACTGATCGGGTGCTCGGGGCGGTTCGGGACGAAGAGGTCGAGCAGCGGGATGTGGAACTTGCGGCCGGCGGCGGTCAGCCGGGTCGTCACCCACGCGGAGGCGGCCCGGAACGCCTCGTCCGGCGCGTGGCCCGGGACCGGCCACGTCGTCCAGCCCGGGCCCTCCGCGACGTCCGGCCTCTTGGGACCCAGGCGCACGACGGATCCCCCGGCGGTGGTCCGGACCGCGAAGGACAGGTACCCGTCCCACTCGAAGCGGCAGTCCTCGCAGGTCGCGCCGCGGCCCGTCAGGACCTCCTTCATCCACGACCGAAACCGGTCGGGCTGGAAGAGGGGGTCGCCCATTTCACGCCTCCGTGAAACTTGTGCGCACGAACTCGTCGAAGCCGATATCGCCCATGGGTCGCGGAACCCCGAGCCGCCGCCCGTCCAGGCCCAGGATCGCCTCGGTCAAATCCTCGTATCGCCGGGCCGTAGGCGAATCCGGCGCGTGCTCGACCAGGGTCCGGCGCTCGCGCTCCGCGTCCAGCACGAGCGGGTCCTGCGGGATGACGGCGAGGACGCGTCCCCCGAGCCGCTCGGCGAACCGCGCGATGCGTCGTTCCTCGCCCGGGAGCCCCCGCAGGTTCCCCACGAACCCCGCGAGCCTCGTCCCGCCCTTTTCCAGCCGGGCCACGGCCCGGCAGATGTTGTTCGCCGCGTACAGGGCCATGAACTCCCCCGACACCACGACGACCACCTCGATGTCCCGAGAGTACCGCATGGGGACCGCGAACCCGCCGCAGACCACGTCCCCGAGCACGTCGTACAGGCAGAAGTCGTAATCCCGGTCGAAGATCCCGCCGGACTCAAAGATCTCGAACATCTTGGTGATGCCGCGACCCGCGCACCCCATCCCGGGTTCTGGGCCGCCGGCCTCGACGCACGTGAGCCCGTGGCGCCCCTCGAACAGGTAGTCTCGCGGGGCGAGGTCGCGCCGGCGGACCACGACCTGCTCCATCACGGTCGGGATCGGGTAGCGGTCACTGACCTTGTACGACGTGTCGTGCTTGGGGTCGCACCCGACCAGCAGGACCTTGTGGCCCCGCTTCGCGAGCAGGACCGCGATATTCGACACGACCGTGCTCTTGCCGATCCCCCCCTTGCCATAGAAGGCGATGTGGCGCAATCTCGACTCCCCGCGCGGCCAGCGCCCCGCGCGACCTCGAACCGGAAGAAACAGTATGGGGACGCGGGACCGGAGTCAAGGGCAACCCGCGCCGAGGAATCCGCGACGTCGCCCGGATTGGAACGCGCCCGCAACAGGGGCCCCGGCTCCTAGCACGAAGCGCTGGGGAGGCTGTCCCAGTGGGACAGCCGATAGCCGTGGGGCCCCGTGGGGGTGAACTGGCAGGAGGATGCAAACGCATCCGAAGTGACAGGGAGGGGGCCCTGCGACGCCCCCCTTGAAAGGCGCCTGGACTCCTTGACACCGTCTCGGACAAGCGCAAGACCGTGGGACAAACAAGCGCAAAGACCATCATGATACCCGCATGG
This sequence comes from Deltaproteobacteria bacterium, assembly GCA_037442805.1. Taxonomy (GTDB): domain Bacteria; phylum Myxococcota_A; class UBA9042; order DTJE01; family DTJE01; genus DYKK01. The sequence continues at coordinate 529 of JBBIPO010000226.1, read as the reverse complement.
CTACTTGCCCTATGAACATCGCGGATTGCTCGTGCCCAACTGCGACACCCCGATCTCGATCAACGCAGCCAGCGCATCGAGGCTCCGCGTCAGGCGCTCCGGGTCGAGGGTCGGGTCGCGGCCGTACCAGAGATCGAAGGGGCCGACCTTGCGGTACGCGGCGCCGTTCTTGGTGCGGGGACGCAGGAAGACCTCGGCCCGCCCTCCGCCCGCGTCCGACAGGTCGAATTGGGCCCGGTCGTGGAAGCACCGGCGCAGGGTGGCCCGGACCCCGGCGAGGTCCAGGGACCGCCCTTCGAGTCCGGGGCCGAGGGCGGCCTCGATCATCCCGCGCAGGCGGGAAGCCTGGTTCGTCGCGAGGCCGGGCACGCAGGGCGCCGGCGGGAGGGGGTCGCCGAAAACCTCGTGAGCCCGGCGAAAGGCCTCCTCGGGCACCGCGTAGTTGTACGGATATCGCGCAAAGCGGGGGTTGCCGGTGGCGAAGTCGGAGCCCAGGGACTTGCGGGCCACGCGCGTGACGAAGTACGCC
>JBBIPO010000225.1:0-5250 GCA_037442805.1 Deltaproteobacteria bacterium | reverse complement strand
GCCGCGGTTCCTGTACGACCGGATCATGGAAGAGGGCCGGGAGTCGCTCTGATCGCGTCTCGGCGGCGTCGTTCGCTTCAGGGTAGGACCTCGAATCCCTCGATCGCCGCCGCCTCGCAAAGGCGCGTGTCCAGGCAGACGAACGAGGCGCCCACGGGATGCCCCCGGCACCACTCGATGGCCGCCGCGAGCTGGAGCGCGTCCGATGCTCGCAAGGGATGGACGGCCAGCAACCGGATCGCCCTCAGACGCACGTGGTCCGACGCGATGACCTCTGCGGAGGCGGCCAGGAGTTCCTGGAAGCGTCGGACGGCGGTGCGCCCCTCCTGCGCCGAGAACTCGCCCTCGCGCACCAGGCGGTTCACGGCGCTCGCGCACTCCACCCAGGTCCCCCACCAGCACACGATGGCCGGGTCCGTCGAGAGAAGGGATCGCAACCGGTCCGACCGGGGCTGCGCAATGACCAGAGGGACCAGGGCCGACGCGTCCCAGAACCTCAACGACCTTCCTCCCGTTCGGCCAGAAGCGCCCGAAGCACCCTGGCCCCGGGGTCCCGAAGACCCGACGCCTTCCAGAACGTCCGGGGCAGGGCCTTGAGGGGCGGGCGGACCACGCCCGACCGCACGAGCTCCTCCAGCCCGCCGTCCGCCACGCTGCATGGGGCGATCCTCGCGATGGGCCTGCCCCGATCCGTGACCACGACCTCCTTGCCGGCCTTGACCTCGGCCAGGATCCGGCTGAGCCTCGCCTTCAGGTCGGCCACGCTCGTCACGTTCTGCATGACCACCTCCCGATGACCATTCTGGCCTTCTTGAAATGACCTGTCAAGTGACTCGGTGGCAACCCCAGACGCCCCCTCGGCACGCGTCCTGTTCGGTCGCAGGTGTTCGCGCCGCGCCGGAACACGGCCGCGCGCCTGCGCTCGTCGCTACTGGACCACGCTGGAATCCCGCGCCAGGGCCCGGCCCGCGACCCGCGCCACCCAGACCGCCGCGAACACGAGGCCCGCCACCAGGGTCGCGGCGAAGATCGCGAACATCCCCCATTGCGGGTGGACGGGGACCTCCGGCAGCGCGAAGAACTCGCGGAGGTACTCCATGCGCACCTGATCGCGGAGCACGATCAGGCACGCGAACGCGAGCGCGAGGCACGAGGCGGCCGCCACGGGCGCGCCCACGCCGGCCACCCGCGAGGCCCGCACCGCGAGGAGCACCGCCGCCGCGCCCAGGACGATCCCCACCCCGGCCACGACCGTCCAGGCGCCACCCCCCAGGACCACGTCGCGCGCCGCCTCCGGCAGCGTCGCGAGCCACGCCCCGAGCCCGACGATCTCCAGGCCCACCCCGACCAGAACCGCGCGCACGCCCAGGGCGCTCGCGGCCCGGCCCTCGTCGTCGCGTCCCCGGGAGCGCAGCCATCCGCCCCGCATCATCACGGCGAGGCCCGCGACCGCCGGCGAAAGGGACAGGAACGTCAGGAAGCGCGGCAGGAGGGTCGGCTCGGACAGGTTGAGGGTGCCACCCCCCGGGTGCGCCGCGTACATCTCGAGCCACCGGACCGGGGTCATCGCGAGGGTGAGGTTGTTCACGTAGAGGAACCCGATGGCAAGCATCGCGCATGCGGCCACGGCCAGGACCAGGCCCTGGGGCCCCGGCCTCCGGTCCCGCGTCAGGCGGTGGGCATACAGGGCCGCGTAGGCCAGGATCAGCAGCGGAATCACCGCGATCCAGAAGGCCCCGACCAGCACGGACGACGAGTAGAAGAACTGGCCGTACAGCAGTTGCACGAACAGGAGCGGCGGGATCCCGAACGTGACGAGGTACGAAAACCCGAGCGGGGCCGCGGTGCCCAGGAACCGCGCGATGCCCGCGTGGGCCGGGTCCGTGCGGCGGCGGGCCCACAGGGTCAGGAGGACGCTCCCGAGGGTGACGTTCACCGCGAGGAGGTGCAGCGTGAACGTCAGGTACGTCAGACCCAGGATCAGGACGGGCGGGGCCGGCAGGCCCATCGGGTCGAAGGGGGGCAGGGGGATGCCCGGGCCCCACAGTTTCAGGAACCACTCGCTCATGTCACGTCCACCATGAAGGGCAACCACTCATTGGCATTCGCATGGGCCGGTCCAATTCATTCTCATGAGATGTTCATGAGTCATGTATCGCTTCCCGAATGTTCCGCCCACGCCCACGCCCACGCCCACGAGCAGGATTCCTCGGCTCATCTCGGGGCCTCCGGGGGCGGGACGGGCGTCGCGGACGGGGTCGCCGGGGACGGCGCGGCCTGTCGGGCCTTCTCGGTCACGGCGCGCAGGACGTCGTTTCCGTCCAGCGCGCGGCCGTGCAGATTCAGCAGGGTCGCGGCCAGGGCCGCGCGGTCGTTGTCGGACCCCTGGAACGGGGGCATGACCCCCTGCTCGTGCATGGTGTCGAACCACCGGAAGGCGAACTCCGGCGTCCACGACGCGGTGCGGGAGGTCAGGTCGCGATACCCCTTCCGCGTGTGGCAGGACATGCATTGAAGGCGAAGCACCCATTCCCCGTGCTCGGTGCTGCCGGGCAGGACCGCCGGGTGCCACCTCGCCCGCTCCAGGAACGGGGTCTTCAGGGTCGCCGGACCCGCGTCCGCGTCCTTCTTCCACAGGGAATTCGAGTACAGCGTACCGTAAATCACGTACGGCTTGCGGGCCATCTCGCGGAAGAACTCCGCCCCCATCAGGCCCATCTGGACCACGAGCATCAGGGCCAAGGCCACCCCGGTGGTCACGGCCCGGGGCCGCACGACCGCGACCAGGACCCCGGCCATCACGGCGAACCCGGCCGCGCCCGCGAGGACCAGGTGCCTCGTGATGGCCGTGAGTCGCCCTCCCCCGAGCCCCGCGACCCCCTCCTGTACCATCTTCACGGTGCTCTCGGGCAGGGTGCTCCAGTACCACCCGAACAGGATCGGGACCAGGAACGCCGCCGGGACCACGAAGGCCGCGCTGAATCGCACGACGCGGGGCTTCAGCGGGTCCTCCGCGCCGAGCCGTCCCGCGATCAGGAGGCCCCCGAGCCCGCCGATCAGGAACATCGTGGCCGTGCGCAGGACGAGCGACGGCCAGAACGAGGGGTTGAAGAACCCGGCGGCGAGGTCGCGGTTTTCCGGGGTCCACCCGCCGGGCGTCAGCATGAACGACAGGATCCCGTTGATGATGAACAGCGAAAACCACGACACCACGAAGTACGCCCCGGCCAGGAACACCTGGTCGCGGCGCGGGTTGTGCTTCCACCCATAATAGTATAGATACAAAATGGTCAGTTCGAGCAGGAAGACCACCCACTCCGTGGCCCAGGCGAACACAAACTGGTGGATGAGGAGGCTCGTCCCCTCGGGGCTCGCGAGGCCGATGGCGAACCAGATGCCCACCCCGGTCATGGCCCCGAACACGGTGGTGAAGACCAGGAAGAACGTCGCGTAACGGTGCAGAAAGTCGAGAACCCGCGCCGCGTCGGATGCGTGTCCGGCGCGCGCCAGGCGCCCGGCCCACCACTCTGCCGCGAACAGGAAGGCCCCGCCCCCGATGGCGAAGTGCGACACGAACACGTGGAAGACCGCGATGATCGCCACCACGAGTCCCGCGCCGAGCCAGGGGACATCCCAGACCGGGTAGTTCATCCGCGTCCTCGATTCATGACAGCCAGCCCCAGGCGGTCATCGCGACGAGCCCGGCGACGGCCGCGACTCCCAGGCGCGTCACCAGCCGCCCGCGCGCGTCCGCCGGGACACTCCGGTCCCAGAAGGGCACCGCGACCATGGCGAGTGGAATCAGGCCCAGCACGGCCTGCCCCACGACCTCGAGCGAGCCCGGGAACAACTTCAGGGCCTGGTACTGTGACAGGAAATACCATTCCGGCTTGATCCCTTCCGGGGCCGCGGCGGCCGGGTTGGCCTCCGGGTCCAGGGCGCGCGGCGCGACCGCAGCCAGCGCCACGAGCAGGACGCCCAGGGCCAGCCAGACCGGGACCTCCGCCACCAAAAACTCCCCGAAGAAGCGGTGATACCGCCGGTTCTCCGGCGGCAGGGCGCGGAAAGAGTCCGGCTCGCTGACCCCCTGCACCTGGACGAACGTCAGGTGCGCCGCGATCAGGCCCAGCACCACGAGCGGCAGGACCACGACGTGCAACGGATAGAACCGGCCGATCGTGGCCACGGTCACGTCGGGCCCGCCCCGGATCAGGTCCGCAAGGAAGCCCCCGACCAGGGGGACCTTCTCGACCTCCGAGATCCCGACGCGCGTGGCGAAGAAGGACAGTTCGTCCCAGGGCAGCAGATACCCTGAGAAGCCAAAGGCCATCCCGAGCCCGGCCAGGGCGAGGCCCGTGACCCACGTCATCTCCCTCGGGGGGCGGTACGCCTTCAGGAAGAACGTGCTGAACAGGTGCAGGAAGATGGCCAGGATCATCCCGTTCGCGGCCCAGTGATGGACGCTGCGGATCAGCGAGCCGTAGGGGACCTCCATGACGATATGCTGCACGGACTGCCAGGGCTGGCCCGGGTCGTAATAGACCATCAGGAGGACCCCGGTCACGACCTGGACCGCGAAGAAGAACAGGACGATGCCGCCCATCGCGTACCAGGCCGAGTGGCGGTGCCGGGGGACCTTCTTGTCCGCGAGGTGGGCCACGACGGGCCACACGGGGTACCGCGCCAGGAGCCAGCGCGCGGCCCGTCCGGTCCGGGTCCCCGCCGGGGGAAGGCGGGCGTCGGCCTCGGGAGGAATCGAAGCGAGGTCGGTTGCCATGGGTCCTCCGCGGCTTCCGAAGTCACGAGGTCATGGGCGCCACGTAGATCGCGTCGCCCTCGACAATAGCCCTCAACGGCGTCAGGGGTCGGGGCGGCGGACCCGCCACGTTGCGGCCTTCCAGGTCGTACGTTCCGCCGTGGCAGTTGCAGTAGATGCGATCGCCCTGGAACTGGACGTTGCACCCGGCGTGCGTGCACTTCGAATCGAAGGCCTTCAGCACGCCACCCGGGTCGCGGAACACCACGACCCCGCGTCCCCCGTACATCCCGTTCTTCCCCTGGCCCGGCCGCGCGACCTCCGCGGCCGCGACCCCCTGGACCAGGGCCCGCCCTTCCTTCGCGAAGGGGTCCGGCGGCGGCCGGGGACTCAGGTACCGGAAGATCGGATACGCCACAGCCGTGAACCACGCAGCAGTGAGCCCGGTCATGACCGCCAGGAACCCCCGCCGCCCGACCGGCGGCCCTTCCTGG
>JBBIPO010000224.1:0-5251 GCA_037442805.1 Deltaproteobacteria bacterium | reverse complement strand
GTCAAACGACATCGCGGATTGCTCGAGATCAAGCGACCGCTGGCCCCCGGGGCGGCCGCCTCGCGCGACGCGATCCTCGGGGCGATTGACTTCATCGCGAGGCGTCCCCACATCCACGAGGTCCTGGTGACCGGGGGGGATCCGCTCGTGCTGTCGGACCGGCGCATCGCGTGGATCCTCGGCCGCCTGTCCGAGATCCCCCACGTCGAGCGCGTCCGCATCGGGACCCGGACGCTCGTCACCATGCCGATGCGCATCGCGCGGCGGCTGTGCGGGGTGCTGAGCGACTTCCGCGTCCCGGGCCGCCGGGAGGTCGCGGTCGTCACGCACGTGGAACACCCCATGGAGGTGACGCCGGAACTCGCCGCCGTCGTGGACCGCTTGCGCCTGCACGGCATCCCCGTTTACAACCAGCTGGTGTTCACGTTCTTCGTGTCCCGCCGGTTCGAGGCGGCCTGGCCGCGGCGCCTCCTGCGACGCTGCGGGATCGAGCCCGATTACACGTTCAACACGAAGGGAAAGGACGAGACGCGGGCGTACCGGGTCCCCATCGCGCGGCTCCTCCTGCAACTGAAGGAGGAGGCGCGCCTGCTGCCGGGACTCGCCAGGACCGACGCCGCGGTCTACAACCTGCCCGCGATCGGGAAGAACGACCTCGCCTCGTGGCAGCATTGCGACCTGGTCTCGATCCTCCCCGATGGGTCGCGGCTCTACGAGTTCCACCCCTGGGAGAAGAAGATCGCCGCCCAGAGGACCTACCTCGCCGCGGACGTCCCGATTCTGGACTACCTCAATCGTCTCGAAACGTAAGGAATACCTCGAGGTCCAGGGGCTGCAAGCGCTACGCGAGGCCATCGCCCACTTCCACGAGAAGAACGACGGGGTCGTGTTCGACCCCCACCTCGTCCTGGTGGGTCCCGGGTTGAAGGAACTGATGTTCCTGCTCCAGGTGGCGTACTTCGGCGAACTCGTGGTCCCGACCCCGTGCTGGGTCTCGTACGCCCCGCAGGCCCAGATCGTGGGGCACCCGGTGAACTTCGTCCCGACCGACTTCGACACCCGCTGGCACCTGACCGCGGAGGCCCTGGACAGGCTCTGCCAGAAGGACCCGGACCGCCCCCGGATCGTGGTCCTGAACTACCCCGGCAATCCTGATGGGCTGACGTACGGGCAGGCGGAACTCCGGCAGATCGCCCGCGTGGCTCGCAAGTACAACCTGGTGGTCCTGTCAGACGAGATCTACGTCCCGTTGCACCACGAGGGCCGGCACGTCTCCATCGCGCGCTTCTACCCGGAGGGTACGATCGTCAGTTCCGGCCTTTCGAAGTGGTGCGGGGCCGGCGGGTGGCGGCTCGGGACCTTCGCCTTCCCACGCAGCCTCGACTGGTTGTGCCGGGCCATGGTCACGCTCGCGTCCGAGACCTTCACCTCGACGAGCGCGCCGATCCAGTACGCGGCCATCGCCGCTTTCAAGGACGGCGTCTCCCTCGAGGAGTACCTGGCCCACGCACGGCGCGTCCTGCGGGGGCTCGGTCGCCTGTGCGCGCGGCTCGTCCGCGACGCGGGAGCGCGGCTGCACGACCCGGAAGGCGCGTTCTACCTGTTCCCGGACTTCACCCCGCTGCGGGAACGGCTTCTCGAGCGCGGCATCCGGACCTCGCTGGACCTGTGCGAGCGGCTCCTGGACGAGGCCGGCGTGGCCGTGCTGCCGGGGAGCGAGTTCGGCCGGCCCCCGGAGGAAATGACCGTCCGCATCGCCTACGTGGACTTCGATGGTGCCCGGGCCCTTTCCGCGAGCGAGCAGTTCCCCCTGACCGAGGCCCTGGACGACGACTTCTTCCGCCACCACGCCTTCAGGACCGTCGAGGCGGTCGAATCGCTCGCGGAATGGGTGGCCGTGTGACCCCGGGTCCCCGCGGCGAGGCCCTTTTCCCCGGTTTGACATAGCGGACGCTTGCTTTGTTACCCGTTGATTTTATTGACTTTTCACGGAAACCAGTCTATGGTCCGCGTGTCGTTTCGGATGGAGCGGGACATGGACTTCAACCTGGAGACCCTTCTGAAGTCGCGGGAGGAACTCGGGCGCCTGGGGGGACGGGACGTGCTCGCCAAGGCGCACCGGTTCGAGATCGCGGACATCCTGCGCGGGATCGGTCTGTACCCCTACTACTGCGAACTCGAGCGCAACGAGGGGGCGGTCGCGGTCCTGGGGGGACGCGAGGTCCTGATGCTCGGGTCGAACAACTACCTGGCGTTGACGACCCACCCGGAGGTCCGCGCCGCGGCCGAGGCCGCGATCCGCGACCTCGGGACCAGCATGACCGGGTCGCGCCTGCTGAACGGCACGGCCCGGTACCACGCGGAGTTCGAGGCCGAGATCGCGGAGTTCGTGGGCAAGGAAGCCGCCCTGGTGTCCTCCACGGGGTACCAGGCGAACATCGGGGTCCTGAGCGGGCTTCTCGGCGGGAATGGCGTCGCGGTCCTGGACCGGTTCTGCCACGCGAGCCTCGTGGACGGGTGCCGGGTCGCGGGGACGCGCGTCGTGTACTTCCGGCACAACGACGCGGCGGACCTGGACCGGGTCCTCGCGGAGGTCCCGGCGGAGACCCCGGCCCTCGTGGTCGTGGACGGGGTGTACAGCATGGAGGGCGACGTCGCGGACCTGCCGCGGATCGTCGAGGTGGCGAGGCGGCACCGGACGCGCGTGCTCCTCGACGATGCGCACGGGATCGGGGTCCTCGGCCCCGGGGGACGCGGGACCGCGGCCCACTTCGGCCTGACCGGCGAGGTGGACCTCATCGTGGGGACCTTCTCGAAGTCGCTCGCCTCGGTCGGGGGGTTCGTGGCCGGGGACGCCCGCGCGATGGACTACGTCAAGCACTTCGGGCGGTCCTTCGTGTTCAGCGCGAGCGCGCCCCCCGGGGCGGTTGGGGCCGCCCGGGCCGCGCTCGCCGTGTTGAAGCGAGAGCCCTTGCTCGTGGAGCGCCTGCACCGGAACGCCGAGTACTGGCGGGAGGGCCTGCGCCGCCTCGGCCTCGATGTGGCCCGGTCGTCCACGCCCATCTGTCCCGTCGTCATCGGCCAGGAGGTCACGACCCTCGCGGTGTGGAAGGACCTCCTCGACGCCGGGGTCTTCGTGAACCCGGTGCTCTACCCGGCCGTGCCGCGCAACCGGGCCATGCTGCGCACGTCCGTCACCGCGGCCCACACGACCGACCAGCTGGACCGGGCGCTGGAAGCGTTCCGGGAGGTCGCAGAGGTGTATGGCCTGGGCGCAGGCGCATCGTCGAGCGAGGGGTGGCCGTCGTCCGTGGCATGATATCGGCCGGCTGCCCCGGCGAGGAGACCCATGCCCATCCAGGTCACGGAAGTGACGTCCCGGCGCGACCTCGACGAGTTCATCGAGGTCCCCTATCGCGTGATGCGCGGGGACCCGGCCTTCGTCCCGCCGCTGCGCATCGAGCGCCGGCAGTTTTTGGGCCGAGGCAACCCCTTCTTCGCGCACGGCGAGGCGACGTTGTTCTTGGCTCGCCGGGACGGGGAGGTTGTGGGCCGCGTCTCGGCCCATCGGAACTTCCTGCACGAGGAACGCTACCAGGACGGCGTGGGCTTCTTCGGCTTCTTCGATTGCGAGGACGACGAGGAGGCCGCCCGCGCGCTTCTCGATACCGCGTGCGACCACTTGCGGAGCCGCGGGTGTCGGGTGGCGCGCGGCCCGTTCAGTTTCTCGATCAACGACGAATCCGGCGTCCTGGTCGAGGGGTTCGAGGCGCCCCCGTACCTGATGATGCCCCACAACCCCCCGTACTACGATGGATTGTTGCGGGCCGCGGGCTTCGAGAAGGCGAAGGACCTGCTCGCGTGGTCCTATGACCCGACTCGGCCCGTGCCGGAGGCGGCGCGGATGGTCGCGGACGCCGTGCGCGCGCACCCGGGCCTGCGGATCCGCACCGTGCGGCGCCGGCGACTGCGCGAGGACCTGCGCATCATCCTCGGGGTCTTCAACGAGGCCTGGTCCCGTAACTGGGGGTTCGTGCCCCTGACCGAGGCCGAGATCGCGCACGCCGCGGCCCAGATGAAATGGTTCCTGGAGCCGGAACTCGCGCTCATCGCGGAGGTGGAGGGGCGGCCCGCCGCGATCTCCCTCGCGATCCCCAACCTGAACGAGGCGCTGGTGGGCCTGGATGGCCGGCTGTTTCCGGCCGGATGGATTCGCCTGGCGTGGCGCCTAAAGGTGCGCCGCCCCCGCACCGCGCGCCTGATGCTGCTGGGGGTCCTGCCCGAGTTCCGCGGCTCTGCGCTCGGTGGCCTGTCGGTCCTGCTGTACGTCGAGGAGCACCTGCGAAGCCAGAGGCTCGGGCTGCGCGGCGGGGAGTTGTCCTGGACCCTCGAGGACAACGCCAAGATCAACGCGGGGATCGAATTGATGGGCGGAACGGTGTACAAGAGGTACCGCGTGTACGAGAAACGGATCGGCCCCGGGACGTGATCGGGCCGCCAGCGAGCCGCACGGCGGGCGGAGAATCGGATGGCCAGGGCTTCGCGACGGGAACAGGTCCTTCAGGCGGCGCGGTCTCTGTTCATCGCGAACGGTTACCGCGGCACGTCGCTGCGGGACATCGCCCAGGCGGCGGGCATGACCATGGGCGCGATCTACCACCACTTCCGAAACAAGGAGGACCTGTACCTCGCGGTCCTGGGCGACAACCACATCTTGCCGTACGTGCTGCGCTTGGGGGAACTCGTGGCGTCGCCGGAGTTCCCGGGAAATCTGGAGGAAGTCGGACGCGAGATCTGGCAGGCGGCCCGCGAGAACACGGACTTCTTCAAACTAGTCTATGTGGACATCCTGGAGTTCGGGGGGCGCAACGTGAAGCCCCTGGTGCAGGAAATGCGGCGGGCCACCGCGGACTTCGCGGAAGGCCTGATCCGGGATCGCATCGCGCGCGGGGAGATGGCGGACCTCCACCCGCAGGTCGTCCTACGCTGCCTGACGGACACGTTCCTGCATTACTACCTCGAAGAGATCATGCTCGACAAGTCGCTCGCGGCCGAGGTGGGACTGAGCGACGACGAGGTCGCCCGGCAACTGGCGCGCATCCTCCTGCACGGGATCCGGCCGACCTGATTTCGGGACGCGGGACGGATTCCTCGAAGCACCTGGGATCCGGAATCGGGGGTCCGGGGTCCGGCAGGGACTCCGTGGCAGACCCGGTCTCGGACGCGGTCTCAAACACGGCCTCGAACACGG
>JBBIPO010000223.1:0-5286 GCA_037442805.1 Deltaproteobacteria bacterium | reverse complement strand
TGGAGCCGCACCCGGCCGCTGACGCCCTTCGCCAGGTGAATCATCTCGGCCCAGGACGCCGGGGACAGGTCGGGTCGGGGCACACTCCTCGCCGCGTCCCAGAGCGCCTGGACCACGCTGAAGCCGGCCAGCCGCTCGCTGCGGGGGTGCAGGATCGAGAGCCATGCGCGGGCGCAGTCGCGGACGATCACTCGGTCCAGTTCGTGGATGCGCGCGTCAGGGTGGTAGGTCCGGTGCTGGAAATGAAGGATGCGCCGCCGCAGGCGAGCCCGGGCGTCCGCGGGCGTCCGGGCTCGGGCGAGCAGGTCCGCGAACTCGGGCGCCTCGACCAGGAACCTCTGCGCGGTCTAGTCTCGAGGGAACAGGGGACGGGAATCCGTTGCGGCCACTGTTGGCACACCTCCGCATACGATGGACGACCCGGAACGCCGACCAGGTTCTGAACCCATGATGCCCGTGGCACTTGGACCTGTAACCCTGTTATCCTTTCTCGTGTCGCAGCCGGAGTCGCCGATGAGTCGCAACCTGGTTGCCTTGACCACGATCCTGGCCCTGCCCGCGGGCGGGGTCGCCCAGGTCCACTACACGTACCTGTGGCACCTGGAGCAGCCCATCTACTGGCCCGCGCCCGACGCCTCGGGGAATCGGTACCAGCGGGCGTGGGAGTCCATCCTGGCGAAGAAGGCGGGCGCCCCGCATCCCCTGGACGACGTCGAAGGCATCTTCGCCAAGGACGACCGGGTCGCGGCGTACCAGTGGCGGCCACGCGACTCCCTCCAGGCCCTGCTCGGCCATCCGGAGGCCGGGGTTCAGGTCAGTTACTCGGGCGGCCTGATCGAGAACGTGCAGTCCCTGGCCGCGGTCTCGCAACTCGGCTACGGCCCCTCGTGGAACGCGCCGTTCCGGGAGGCACGATCCTGGAAGACGAAGCAGGGTACGCCCCGCATGGACATCGTGCTCTTCCCGTTCCACCACCCCCTCCTGCCCCTCACCGACGACCGGGTCGTCCGGATGGAACTCGCCGTGTACCAGGCCGTCTATCTGGAGGCCTGGGGCTCCGGCGCGCCCTCCAAGGGCCTGTTCCCACCCGAGATGGCGTTTTCGGAGCGGCTCATCCCGGCGCTCGCCGACGCCGGGATCGAATGGGTCGTGGTGTCGAACGCGCACCTGTCGCGGGCCTGCGAGGACTATCCCTGGGTTCCGGGGTCCGGGGGCGACAACATCCCGCCGCCCAACCGCGCGGACCGGCAGAATCCGGCGCAGGGGTTCTACAACCGCATCTCGATTGACCGGGGGGTGTCGCCGGCGAACGCCTATCCGTTCGCCTATCGCCCTCACCGCGCCAGATACGTGGACCCGGCCACGGGCCAGGCGTCCTCCATCATCGTGGTGCCCGCGGCCCAGGGCGAGTCGTGGAAGGACGGATACTCGTGCTACGGGCTCGACGACGCCTCGGTCTATGCGGGCTCGAGCGAGCCGGACCACCCCATCCTCGTGCTCCTGGCGCACGACGGGGACAACGCCTTCGGGGGCGGGTATTCCTACTACATGGAGTGCGTCCCGGCCCTGGCCCAGGCCGCCGGGGGCAAGGGGTACGTCCCGACCACCATCGCGGGGTACCTCGCGGACCACCCCGTGGCCCCGGACGACATCGTGCACGTGGAGGACGGCGCCTGGGTCAATGCGGACGGCGACTTCGGGGCCCCCGCGTTCTGGAACTGGAACTGGCCCTTGATGAACGCGGCGGGCGTGGTGGACCCCGCGACGGGCTGGGCCGAGGACGAGCGTAACTACGCGGTGATCATGGCCGCGACGAACTGGGTCCTGACCGCGGAGGACGCGGCCGGTCCCGCGAACCCCGCCGAGGTTCTGCACGCCGAATCCGCGGGCGCCGGCGACCTGGAGCGTGCCTGGCACTTCCTCCTGGGGGCCCTGAACAGCGGGTACATGTACTACGGCAAGGTCCTCGACATGGAACTCAAGCCCGTGGTCGCCTGCAACCAGGCGATCGCGTTCGCGAAGAAGGCGAAGCCCCCCGGCGCGCCGGACCACACGCCCCCGACCGTCTTCCTCCCGCAGCACTGGCCGGACAACCCCGGCGGGGTCAACTTCGGCCCGCCGTACCACTACAAGCAGGTGGTCCTGCCGCCGGACACCCTGTTCTGGACGTTCGCCTACGACGTCTCGGGCGTGGCGGGCGCGACGCTGCGCTACCGACTGGACCAGGACGGCGACAACCCGCTGTGGGACGACGCGAACGAGACGTACGCCGGGGGGGCCGGGGTCGGTCCCTGGCACTCGCTCCCCATGGCCCGGCGCGTCTTCCCCAAGGGGAACGTGACCGGCGACCCGGAGTTGGACACGTCCATCCTGCCCGACGAGATCGCGGACCTCTTCTGGGTGGAGTTGACCGGGGTCGCCGACGCGCTGATTGATTGGTATATCGAAGTTGCCGATTCAAAAGGAAATACGATTCGGACGGCCATCCAGCATCTGTACATCGGGTCGGAGGGAGGGGCCCCGGGAGACCAGGTCTGGACCCCCGCGCACCCCGACTGCGACGACACCATCATGGTCCGGCACGACCGGGCTGGGCGTCTGCACTGGGGGGTGGATGGGTGGAAGGTCCCGCCCGCCGCGCTGTGGCCTCCGGGAACCACCGAGTTCGGGGACGGGAAGTCGGTCGAGAGCCCGATGGCGCCGTGCGGGGAGGGGGCGTTCTGCGTCACCCTCCCCCCGTTCGGGACCCTGGCGACGATGCTGGATTTCGTCTTCCACCACGAGGACGGCTCGTGGGACAACCACGGCGGCCAGGACTGGCATGTCCCGATCGCGCCGTGCGAGGCCGAGTCGCCGGGGACTCCGGACGCGCCAGCGCCCGACGCGGTGGTCGTCGAGACCCCGCCCTCGGACCCGGGGCCGGAGTCGTTCGCCGACCCACGTCCCGAGCCGATTGACGACGGAGGGCCACCCGACGCGGCGGCTCCCGAGGTCGTGGAGGCGGTCAGCGGTCCAGAGCCGGAGGCCACGGGCGGCGCGGAAGAGGGCGGAGGACCGCCGGACCTTTCAGGCGAGCACCCGGGCGAGGGACCGGAACCCCCCGGAATCGGCCCGGATACCCCGGCAGGCGGCGGCGGATGCTGGTCGGCGCGCGCGCGGGCACCCGGCGTTGTCCCGTGGGCGGTCTTCCTTGTCGCCCTCGTCTGGCGGCTCGCGAGGGCCGGACGAGCCCGGCCCCGGGGGACCGGTGGCGGGAACCCCAAAGAATAGCGGCCCCCTCCCGCGCGTCCAAGCCAACGGTGGTCGCGGAGGCGTCCCATGAACACTCGCCACGTCGCGCAGGTGGTCGTTTCCGTGGTCGTGGCCTCGGCGGTCATGATGGCCGGCATCGTCGCCCGCGCGGGCGAGGTCCGCATCGTGGCCGCGGACGGGCGATACGCGCCGGACGGTCGGGTGCAACAGGTCCTCGTCCGGCCGGGTCAGGTCGTGTCGCTCGCCGCGGACGAGGTCTCGCTCGATGCCTCCGGCCGCGTCCTCTACGCCCGTCGCGCGCCGGAAGACTTCGCCTGGCAGGCCGTGGCCGTGGACCGGTGGGGCGTCGCGCGGGCGGACCAGGCCGACCGGTGTGACCCGGCGGTCGGTTGCGCGGCCGGAAGCGCCTTCGAAGCGACGCCGTATGGCGTGAACTACTACGTCCCGTGGAATCCCCCGGACCGCATCCGGATCCGGGCCTCGCTGAAATGGGGTCCGGCCTCGGACGTCGTGGACCTCGTGAACGAGGCATCCGAGGGCGAGGCCGGGCGCCCCGCCTGGGAATCCGAACTGGATGGTCTGGGATACTGGGTCCGGATCGCCGACCAGCGGGTCTTCGTGCCGGTCGTGTACGTTGCGGGGTGGGCGCCGTACCGGCACGGGGTCTGGTACTGGACCGCGTTCGGGTGGACCTGGTACTCCTTCGACCCCTGGGGGACGATTACGGACCATTGCGGCCACTGGCGACATCATCGCTGGTACGGGTGGGTGTGGGTCCCGGACCCGGTCTGCGTCTGGCGCCCCGCGGTCGTGACCTTCTTCTACGGGCCGTTGTGGGTCGGCTGGTATCCCTACGACCCGGGGTGGACCTGGGGCTACTGGTACGGCTACGAACACGGCTACGATGACGGTTACTGGTTCGGGTACGCGGTGGGCCGGGCCGCGGGCGAGGGCCGGGCGTCCCCGGGCTTTGTGGCCACGACCTACGAGGACTTCTGCCCCGGAAGCCCGGACGACCCCGCTCCGGAGGATGGGAAATCCGGGCACGCCCCACGCGGTCCTGGCGAGACGGCCTCGCGCCCGGCCGGGGACCGTTTTGGACTCCGGTTCGCGGACCCGGTCGCGGCCAACGAGGCATTCAACGACGCGGTGCGCAAGGGTCACGTGGGCCCCGTGCCCGGCGGGGGCAGCGACCCCAAGGACGGATGGAAGTTCTGGGCGCGCAAGACCGGATTCCGGCCGGTCGAGGTCCCCGTCAAGGAGGTGGCCGGTCGTCCGGGGACGGGTCGCTGGTTCGAGCCCGCGACGCCTCCGGCCGGCGTCCCGGCCAGGTACCATGAGGCGGCGACGCGCATCCGGGTCGCCACGGGGGCCGCAAGGATCGGGGAGCGGCTCCGCGGCATCGGGGTCGGGCAGGCCCTGGACGCGGTGGACGTGCGCTCCGAGCGCCCGGGCAGGGGCGTGGTCCCGCCGCCTGCCGAGGTCCCTTCCCGACCGGACGCGACGGTCGCTGAACCGCCTCGGCCGGCGCGGGCACCGTCTCCCCCAGCGTCTCAGCCGGAGGAGCCGGTCCGCATTCCACCCCGGCAGGACGTGCCCCGCGAGTACCGCGTGGTCCCCGCTGAGCCTCCGGTGGCGCCCACCACCAGGAGGGTCGGGGGCGCGAATCCCCCGCTCGGGGAACCGACCCGGACGCCGGTGTCTGGCGAACCGTCCCGTCCCAGGCTCATCGCGCCCCCGCGGCGCCAGGCTCCCTCGATGGCGCCTCCGTCCCGGACGATCGCCCCCACGAGCTCCTCTTCCGAGACGTCGTCCGGCGGGGGCTCGGCGAGACCTGTGTCTGTTCCCCCGGCCACGAGCACCGCGCCCGCCATCCGGAAGGTGGCGCCGGCGCTGCGAAACGCAGGTCCCGGGCGACTGTCGCCGGGACGGCATCCCTGACCGCCGCGGGGTCGCGCATTGGCCTGGGCCGCCAAGTCCAGTTCGCGGCGGCGGGGGGGGCGCGCTGGCCTACAAGAACACTGGCCTGGGCGG
>JBBIPO010000222.1:0-5346 GCA_037442805.1 Deltaproteobacteria bacterium | reverse complement strand
GCGCCTTGAAGTCCCACTTGAAGATCGCGACCAGGTCTCGCCTGAGGTTCCCGTGCGGACGCGAGCGCCTGCTCGCGTAAGGCCGCGCGAGCGCCCGCTCGCACGAGGGAGGCGCGGGCGCCTGCCCGCGCCGGGGTCCGGTATCCGGGGTCCGGGTTCCGGGATCCGGCGCCGACTCCGAGGCGGACACGGTCACGGACAGGGCCACGGTCACGGACAGGGCCACGGCCACGGTCCCGGCCCACCGGACGAATGCCGCCCGCGATCCTCATTGAATTCCGCTGCGCCCGGGGGTAGGTTCGAGGCACGTTGAACTCACGGAGGTGTTTCATGCGAGAGGTTGTCATCGTCGGTGCCGCGAGGACCCCGATCGGGTCCTTCCTGGGAAGTCTGTCCACCGTTCCGGCTCCGAGGCTCGGGGCCGTGGCCATTGCCGAGGCCTTGAAGAGGGCGGGCGTGCCCGGCGAGCGGGTGGACGAGGTCCTGATGGGCTGCGTGCTGCAAGGGGGAGTGGGACAAGCCCCCGCGCGCCAGGCCGCGATCTTCGCGGGGTTGCCCGAGCGCGTGCCCTGCACGACCATCCACAAGGTGTGCGGGTCGGGCTTGAAGACCGTGATGATGGCGGCCCAGGCCGTGCGGGCCGGGGACGCCGAGTGCGTGGTCGCGGGCGGTATGGAGAACATGAGCCTCGCCCCTTACGCGCTCGAGGCGGCCCGGACGGGATTCCGGATGGGCCACGGCCAAGTCGTGGACCTGATGATCAAGGACGGCCTGTGGGACCCGTACAACGACTTCCACATGGGCATGGCGGCCGAGAAGTGCGCGGCCGAGCGCGGGATCTCGCGCGAGGCCCAGGACGCCTTTGCCGCGGAGTCGTACCGGCGCGCCCAGGCCGCCATCGCGGAAGGGCGCTTCCGGGACGAGATCGTCCCGGTGATCATCCCGCAGAAGAAGGGCGACCCGGTCGTCGTGGACACGGACGAGGAGCCGGGGCGGGGGCGCATTGACAAGTTCCCCACCCTGAAGCCCGCGTTCAAGAAAGACGGGACGGTCACTGCGGCGAACGCCTCCTCGATCAACGACGGGGCCGCGGCGGTGGTCGTGATGTCGCGCGAGGCCGCCGAGGCCGCCGGGGCGAGGCCGCTCGCGCGGATCGTGGCCTACGCGCAACACGCGCAGGACCCCGCGTGGTTCACCACGGCGCCGGCGTATGCGATCCAGGCGTTGCTCACGAAGACCGGGCTCGGCAAGGACGACGTGGACCTGTACGAGATCAACGAGGCCTTCGCCGTGGTCAGTCTGGCGGTGAACGACATCCTGGGCCTGGACCCAGCGCGGGTGAACGTGAACGGGGGGGCCGTGGCGCTCGGGCACCCGATCGGGGCGAGCGGGGCGCGCATCCTGACGACCCTGCTGTACGCGATGAAGGCCCGAGGCGCCCGGCGGGGCGTGGCGAGCCTGTGCATCGGGGGCGGCGAGGCCGTGGCCTTGATGGTCGAAGCGACCTGAAACGGTCGCGCCACGGTCTGACGCACCCGCCAGAAGGGAGGTAGGCCATGTCCTTTCAGAACATCACCCTCGAACACGACGGACCCGTGTCGATCCTGACCGTCGCGAGGCCGACGGTCCTGAACGCCCTGAACGCCGCGACCCTCGGGGAGATCAAGGAGGCCATCTGGGAAGTCTGGAACCGGGAGGGGTGCTCGGTCCTGGTCCTGACCGGGGCCGGGGACAAGGCGTTCATCGCGGGCGCGGACATCGCTGAGATGAGCGGCCTGGGTCCCACGGGGGCGGCGCGGTTCGCGGAGATCGGGCAGACGGTGTGCTCGATGCTGGAACGGATCCCGCGGGTCGTGATCGCGGCCGTGGGCGGGTACGCGCTCGGCGGGGGCTGCGAGGTCGCGCTAGCCTGCGACATCGTGATCGCGAGCCGCAACGCAGTCTTCGGACAGCCGGAGGTGAAACTGGGCATCATCCCGGGCTTTGGGGGCACGGCGCGGCTGGCCCGCGCCATCGGGCGAGGCCCCGCCATGGAATGGATCCTCTCGGGCAACACCTACCCCGCCGAGGAGGCGTGCCGGCTGGGGCTCGTGAACCGGGTGGTGGAGTCCGCGGACCTGATGGCGGAGGTCCGGAACCTGGCCGAGCAGATCGCGTCGCGCGGGCCGCTCGCAGTGCGGGCGGCGAAGCGCCTGATCCACGACGGGCTGAGCGTGCCCTTGGACGCGGCCCTGCGCACCGAGGCCGCGGTCTTCGCGACCCTGTTCGATTCCGCGGACCAGAAGGAGGGGATGCGGGCGTTCCTCGAGAAGCGGCGCGCCGAGTTCCGCGGGGCGTGACGGGGCGTCAGCGCCGCCGGCGCGGCCGGAGGGCCACCAGCGCGAGCAGGGGCAGGAGCGGGGCCGCAGTTCCGGGGGAGGTCGCCGGGAACGTGACGGCGCACCCGCCGCCTCCACGGCCGGCCGGGGGCGGGGGTGTCGCGCTGTCCGGCGCGGGAGGCGTGCCCGGGTCGAAGGGCTCGTACACGTCGCCGGGTGGCGGCTCGAGCGGGGACCCCGGGCGCAGGCACACGTTGCCGAAGGAACCGCCGGGGGAGCAGGTCAGACCGTCCGGACACCATCCGGCGACGCAGTTCTGGGTGCAGTAGGAGGCCCCTTCGCCCGAGGGCCAGCAGATGCCGGTCACGCAGTCGGACCCCTGGGAGCACGCCTCCCCGGTGCGCGCCTTGCCCACGTCCGGCATGCACACCCCGAACTCGGTGCTTCCGTAGGACACGCACGCGGTTCCCCACGGGCACAGCCAGTCGTTCAAGTTGCACGACCGGCGACAATAGGACTGGCTCGTCCCGATCAGGGGCACGCACCAGGCGCTCGCGCAGTCCTCGTTCCTGGAGCAGGCGGCGCCGTCGGGCTTCGCGGTCGGGGTCGTGCCTTCGGGCAGGGTGCACAGGGCGCCGAAGTACCCCCCGTCCTTGCAGACCATGTTGTCGGGACACCACCCCTCGATGCAGTTCTGGGTGCAGTAGGACGACCCCGACTCCCCGGTCCAGCAGATCCCGGTCACGCACTCCATCCCGTTGGTACAGGATTCGCCGGTCCGGGACTTGTTCAGGTCGGGCATGCACACGCCGAACTCGGTGCTTCCGTAGGACACGCAGGCGGTCCCCCAGGGGCAGATCCAGTCCTCGAGATTGCAGGCCCTTCGGCAGTAGGACTGGTTCGTCCCGATCAACTGCACGCACCAGTTGCTCTGGCAGTCCTCGTGGGCCTTACAGGAATCCCCGTCGGCCTTCTTCTGTGGCGGCAAGGTCCCGGGCAGGCAGGCCCCCCGGCCCCCGCCCACATCCGCGCAGTAGTAGCCCGAATAACAGTCCTGGGCCGCGACCGTGCACGCCTTGCGGCACAGGGCCTGGCCGCCCGGCTCCGCGAAGCACAGGTCCGACTGGCACTCGGCGTCGTTCGAGCACAGGGACCCGAGCGACTTCTTTTGCACCGGGACCTGGTCCTCGGGAAAGCAGCCGCCGGTCGTCGAGTAGGATGGCGCCCAGCACGCCTGACCCGCCGGGCAGGAGGAGGGGGAGTTCTTGTTGCAGGCGACCCGGCAGAACATCCCCGACCCGTCCGGGGTCAAGAAGCAGAAGGATGTGGCGCACTCGAAGGAGTTCGAGCACGGTTCGCCCTCGGCCTTCTTCTTGGTGCCGGGGGTGCAGAGGTACTTCGATGACGAATAGAGTTTTGCACAATGATATCCGTCCGGACATTTGTCGTTGTATGGGTCGCAGGGCAGGGTGCAGACCTTTACGCCGGAATCCAGTGTCTCGCAGGAGTTCGGGCTCTTGCAGTCGCTGGCCAGATTGCAGGTCCCCCCGAACTCGACCGACCCCGGCGACACCCCCGCGATCCCCGAGCAGTAGCCGCTCTGGCACTTCAGTTTCTTGCTATAATATTCGTCGCCATTCTGATAGTTATCAACGACATTGGGGCATTGCGCGTCGCTCGTGCACGAGTAGTAGCCGCCCGCCGGGTACAGAAAGCACGCCCCGGCCTGGTCGTCCGAGTGGAGCGTCGCCGTCTTGCCGTACGGGTCCACCGCGGGGGCCATGGTCGGCGGGTCATTCGGGTCATAGCCGTACAGGACGTGCTGGAGTCCGAAGAAGTGGCCGATCTCGTGGATGACGACGCTCTTCACGTCCACCTTCCAAAAGTCACCCTTGGTGGTCCACGACTGGAGGTAGCCGTTGAACGCGATGTCGGCCTCGAAGATCTTGCCGTCGTAATAATAAAGCGGCGAGGTGACCCCGAGGACGTACTGCCCGAA
This sequence comes from Deltaproteobacteria bacterium, assembly GCA_037442805.1. Lineage (GTDB taxonomy): Bacteria > Myxococcota_A > UBA9042 > DTJE01 > DTJE01 > DYKK01. The sequence goes on along the minus strand of JBBIPO010000222.1, from coordinate 1,029 downwards.
CGTCCAGGCCGAGTTGGTGATGAAGACCAATTCGTTCTTGCCGTTGGTTTGGCCCGTGATCGGGATGACGGACTTGTTGGACGTGTTGCCGAGGAACTGGAAGGTCAGGGCCGAGCAGCCGACGGCCTCCCAGTCATCGAAGGAGGCGTGCATCGCGGTGATGTCCGACCCGTCCGAGATACCGGGGGCCCCGTTGGGGTCGAGGTAGTAGGTCAGGTTCGCGTGGTCCCAGCGGACGACGTTGTTGTAGGGGGTCAGGGAGATGCTGAACGCCCACGCCAGGACCGGAAGGAGCAGGACCGACAGGAGGGCCGCGACACGCAGGCGCGTCATGGGGCACCTCCTTCCGGGGCGGCGGCGCGGCGTACCCGGTCCACGAGGACCTCGAGGTCCATCTCGTCGTCCGCGTGGGACACGGGGCCAGCGTCCGGGTACTGGAGGCCCTGCTGGGTCCGGTCAATGACCGCGAGGCCGCGCAGGTCTCGGACCGCGCGCGCGCGGCCGCTCTGGGGGTCGCGGCGCACCCGGAACGTGCCGAGGGACAGGCCCGCGGGACGCAGCCCGGCCGAGGTCCTCTCGAGGAACAGCACGACCTCTTCGCCCTTCTGAAAATGCGGCATCCCGGGGATCAGGAGGGTCCACCGGTCGGTGCGGCCGCCTGGGAGCGTCAGAGTCAGAGCGGGCGCGGTCGGATGCCCCTTCAGGACCCGCAGGATTTCGAGTCGGACCGTGGTCGAGATCCGGCGTTCGTCGTCCGGCGCGGTCGTCGGCTGGACCGCCTGCACGCGGGCCTGGACCACGAGGTCGCAGGCGCGGGCCATCTCCTCCAGGGGGACCCGGAGGACCGTGGTGGCCCGGGCCGGCAACGCGAGCGCCACAAGCAGCGTCGCCACTGTCCAGCAGACATAGGGTTTCATGGTCACCCTCCACCAGTGCCGGAGGGAATCTACCGAAAGGGGAGAGGGATTTCAATCGGAGCAATCCGCGCTGTAGGCGCGGATTGCGACGCGCCCGCAGCGCGGGCGCCGT
>JBBIPO010000221.1:0-5463 GCA_037442805.1 Deltaproteobacteria bacterium | reverse complement strand
GCGACGCAGCATGCAGACCACCCGGGCTCCCCAGCCTGCGCAGGCGATCCCCAGGACCGCCAGCGCGACCCGGTGGCCGGTGAACACCCCCGCGCCGGCCCCGGCCGCGAGGAGCAAAAACGGCACCGTGAAGAACGGGGCCGCCCGGCGGATCGCCCCCGCGCGCCCATACCGGATGGGCAGGGTCTCGCAGCCCCCGGCCCGGTCGCCCTCGACGTCCGCGAAGTCCTTGGTGACGCTCGCACCCAGGAGGAACAGGCCGAGCACGCCTCCGATTCCCCACGGCTCCCAGGACGCGACCGACCGGGTCACGGACCACCCGGCGACCACGAGCAGGACCCCGCGAGGGATTGCGATCGTCGCGTTCGCCACCCAGGCAAGGCGCTTGGTGCGAACGGGCGGCGCACTGTAGATCACGGTGGCGACCGCGGCGCCGCGAACAGGAGGAAACAGACGAGGTGGATCGTGCCCGCTGCGATCAGCGCGGCGCCATACAGGAACGCGGACAGCGCCATCGCGGCCCGGACGGACAGGCGGCCGCTCGGCAGGACCCGGCCGGGCTTGTTGATCCGGTCGATCTCCAGGTCGCAGACCTGGTTCAGCACGTTCGACGCGGCGTTCAGCAGCATCGCCGCGATCGAACCGATCGCCACGTCCAGGAGCCATCCGGCCGTGGGTGCCCCGTGGTGCGGGACCCTCGGACTCGCGCCCCAGGCGACCAGCGCGCCGCTCGCCATCCCGAGCGCCGGCATCAGGAGCGTGAAGGGCCGGGTGACCTCCCAGGCTGCGGCGAGCGACCGCATGGTCCTCATCCCGGACCCCGGTTCGCGAGAAGGCCGCCGAGGAAGGCCCAAACGCGGCCGTCCAGGAACTGGTCCATCGCCCGGTCCTCACCCGGTTCTCCCCCGTCCCCGAGATTGCCGCCGTTCCACGACCTCGCCATGGCCTGCATGTGCATGGCATTCGCGTCGATCCGCGACCCTTCGAGCCTCGCATAGGCGGTCACCAGCGCGACCCGCCGCTGCAACTCGTCGGCCGTGACCTTGGGTTCGAGGTCGTGTGCGGGCACGCCGGGCCGGTCCACGTACAGGAAGGCGTGCGTGAAATCGAAGAACTTGCGGCTGACCTCCAGGGTGTCGAGCACGTCCTCGTCGCGCTCCGAGGGGAAGCCTACGAGGATCTGGTTCATCACCCGGATGCCCGGGGCCAGCCGGCGCATCCGCTCGACGCACCGGAGCACCCGGTTCACGCGGTACCGCCGGTTCATCGCGTCCAGGAGGCGCTGGGACGCAGTCTGGATCGGGACATTGATCGTGTCGATCGCGCCTGCGGCCACGAGCGGCTCCAGGCGCTGGAAGCAGGCGACGAGCCGCCCGGGATACACGTAGTGCAGCGCAAACCGCGCCTGCGGGGCCCGCCGGTGAAGGGACTCGATCAGCGCCACGAAGTCCGACCCGATGTCGAGCCCGTAGGAACCCAGGTCATCGGACAGAAGCACGAACTTCCGGTGCCCGCGGCGCACGCCTTCCTCGAACTGCTGGCGGACCTGTTCCATCGGCGTGCTGCCCAGCGGTCTGGATGCCTTCCGAATATAGCAATACGTACATTGATTCGCGCACCCTCGGGACACGAGCAGGAAGAAGTCGCCGTCGGAGCCCGCGGACGACAGCAGCGTAGAGCTCGAGGTGTCCAGGTACTGCGGGGCGACCTCGTTCGTCTGGACGTCGCGCAGGGGGTGCTCCGCGCGGATCAGGCCGTCAATCGCCTCGGCCTCCTTCAGAGGGATGAGGGCGAACCGCTCGTCCACTCGGGCCTTCAGGTCCATCATGGCCGGCAGGCATCCGGTCACGAGCACGCGCTGGTCCGCCCGGAGGGCGGTCTGGAGCAACCGGAGGATGTGCAGCGTCTTTCGCGTGGTCAGGAAATCGAAGCCGCAGGTGGTCAGGACCACGAGGTCCGATGCCACGGCCTCCGGGACGACCGCGTGCCCGTTGAGCCGGAAGTACCGGTCGAGCCGGGTCGAGAAGTGCGCGTTCAGTTCGCAGTGGTCGTTCGTGGGCAGGATACTCACGGTCATGGCCGGCTCCGTTCCGGCGGCCGCGCGTCGCTCTGATCCGACCGTCGGACCCGGGGCGACAGCGGCGGACGCCTTGCGATGTCTTCCAGGTAGCGATTCACCAGGCGAGCGAGGGCGATGAGCCCCTGAACCTCGGCCTCGCCGGCCAGCGGCGTGTCGGGCGAGTAGGACAGGGTCACGAACGGCAGCGCAGCCAGCCCGGCCACCCGTTCGTCCGTCGGGGACAGGCGCAGGGCGATGTGCCGGTCGCCGTGCGCGAGGACCGCGTCCAGGACGAACCCGACCTCGGACGTCCCCGGGGTCAGCGAGACGAGTCGGAATCCCGGCAGGGGGGAACGGGGATGCGTCTCGATCGCCTTGAGCACGCGTTCGACCACCGGCATCCCCTGCTCGAGCACGCTCGGCGTCGCACGGTCTTCGGGGACCGTCCGGGACGGCCCTGGGAAGGCCTCCGGCGTCGGGCCGCCCTGCTCGGGGGCCCCGGCGAAGTCCGGGCGCGCGAGGGAGCGCCGCTGCAACCGCGACCGCACCTCGGCCGCGAGGTCCTCGGGGGACTCGAGGGGGGGCGGCGACTCGCACAGTGCCGCGACCACCGCCGTGAACCGAAACGGCCCCGACACGTCCCGGACCACGCGCCGGCCCGCCGCCTCGCCGGGGTCCTCGTCCACGGCGTGCCCGGGGAACGGGTCGCCAGCCTCGCGGGCGGCACCCCGGAGGAAGCGGAACAGTCGGGCCGCCTCGGGCTCCCGGAACGACCACGCCGGTGGTGGTACCCGCCATGCTGGGGGGGATGGGCCGTCGCCAGGCGGGTCCAGGTCGTCCATCACCCCCGCTCGCAGATAGCGCTCCAGGTCGTCCCCGTCAAGACCGGACCGCGCAAGAACCGTCGCCAGGACCTCCAGGACCTGTGCTGCCGTGTTCCACGGCCGGAAGAGCACTGGTCCGAGGCCACGTGGAATGAAGGACGCCGGCCATGCCCGGGCGAGGGCGGCGAGTCGCCTGCGCACCGAGACCTCCTCTTGGTGGAACGCCTGGATCCCATCGAGCTGGTCGCCCAGATCGCTTGGGCCGCCACCCACGTGACGCACGACCAGCGCCGTGCCCGATCCCGCCATCGCCGGGACCAGGCGCTCCAGAAGGTCGCAACCGGTGGCGAGGCCGCGCGAGTCCACCGAGACGCGCCATGTGCGCGGCGCCGAACCGATTTCCATGGCTCGCCGCCACCGTTCCTCCAGGGACTCGAGCGCCTCGGGGCTGAACCGCTCCTCCACGCCGACATCGTAGTCGGGGACGACCACCTGCCGGAAGGCGACGAGGTCCACCCGCGCCACCAGTCCGCCCACCCAGGGGAACAGGCTCCTGAGGTGGCGCCCCATCCCGGCCGGGTCCACGCCGGGGTGGCCATCCCTGTCCCTGCGAGCGGAGGTCTCCCCATCGGGCCGTACCAGGAGGACCTCGCGTGGATTCAAGGGCACGAGGAACGGCAGGACCCTCCCCACGTCGTCCGGATTCCCATCCGTGATCAGGAAGTTCACGGTCACCGCGCGGGACTGCAACGACCGCACCGCCCGCCCGATCTCGCGCAGCGCGGTCTCCTCGGCCGGGATCCCCGGGATGCGCGATGCCCAGGAGGCCGTCTGTGGCGAGTGCGGACCCGTGTGCAGCGAAAGCGGCACGGTGACGGACCCGAGGACCCTGGTCTCGACGATGCTCATCCCGTCCGGGGAGGCCAGGCGCCTCGGGTCCTCCACGATGGTTGCGATCCGGCCGTACGCAGCCAGGATGCCCAGGATCCGCCGGGCTGCCGGATGGTCCAGCAGGCTCATGCCGGTCAGATAGACGTGATGCTCGGTCCGCGCGGCCGCGTCGAGGTCCCGGAGCACGTCCTCTCTGGGCCGTGAGGGGCGGGTCCGTGCGCCCGCCCAGGTCGGGGCTCCGCCCAGGTCCACGTAGTTCCGGTTCGGCAGGAAGCGCCGTCCGGGGCGCCCGTCCGGGATGATCTCGGAGGCCCGCTCGTCGGACATGGGACACCCCGGCCGGTCGAAGTAGCGCGACCAGCCCCGGGACAGGTAGTCCCATTGCGAGCGCCGCAGCAGGCTCGTCAGAGGTTCTTCGCGGACGTTCCCGAGGACCAGGGGGATGTTCGGGCACGGCAGGACCTCCCCGAACGGTCCCACGAAGACGTACCCCTTGTACACCGCCTGGCAGTTGATGGTCGTGGACCCGGTCGTGTAGTTGGTAAACCGCCCGTCCAGGTACGAGTCCGCCTCTCGCCTCTCATCCGGGGTCAGGAGGGCGCTCGCGTGGCCGGTCCAGGCGCCGGTCGCCATGGGATAGAGCACGCGCAGCCCTTCCGCGCCGATCTCGTGCATCAGGCCAATCAGTCGTTTCAGTCCCCCGCCGCGCACCATGGGGCGGGTGATTACGGTCGAACCCTTCACGGGCAGGCCCACCCCGAGGCAGGTCCGGATGGCGTCGAGGGCCTGGTGAAACGTGTCGGAACCGGCCACGGCGGCGTGCGCCTCCGCGTCGGCCCCCAGGATGGATACGTACACCCGGCTCAACCCGGCGGCCTTCAGGCGCAGGGCCAGGGCCGTGTCGAGGGCCCGCCCGTTTGTATCCAACTCCACGGTGGGGATGTGCGGGACGAGCACCCGAACGATCTCGGGCAGGTCCTCTCGCAACGTGGGTTCCCCGCCGTAGAGACCCACGGACCACGTCCCCAGAACCCGGCACTCCCGGCCCACGCGCTCGATCTCGGCCAGCGTGAGTTCCCGGCCGCCCCATCGCCGCTGGGGACGGTTGCAGCAGTGCACGCAGGCCTGGTTGCACCGGTTCGTCACGCCGAGGTCTATGCGCTGGAGGCGGTCCGCGAAGTGCGCGGGCCGCCGAGTCCCGCCCGGGTCCGGCGGCGACCCGCGGGTCACCCCGACCGGCCGCTCCGCAACTTTGCAAGGCGCTTCGGCCTTCGCCCCGGCGTCTTCGGTCATCCCGGCCGATTCCCCCTCCCTGCAAGACCAGTACTCGTTTCGATAGAGGTCGGTCCGGTCGTCGCGCCGCGTGCGGGCGTACTTCATGAACTTGTGCATCGAGTTCGCGATGGACATGAACTGGTACAGGTTCATGCCGCTCGGGTTCTCGTATTCGAGCGCATACACCCGGAGGTCCCGCCGGAGGTCCGCGATCACACGCATCCCGAACGACTCGGGGTTGCGCAGCAAGGGTGATTCCCGCACCAGCACGAACCGCTGGAGGATCGTGTCGTCCACCCGCGGCATCCGGTCCACGATGGTCCGGAGAGACGCCGTGAAGTCCTCCGGGGTCTGGTACGGCAGGCCCATGACGAAGGCGAGGATCCGGATGTCCGTCCCCTCGAAGGACTCCAG
>JBBIPO010000220.1:0-5483 GCA_037442805.1 Deltaproteobacteria bacterium | reverse complement strand
GGGGCCCCTGCTGCGGGCGCGTCGCAATCCGCGCCTACAGCGCGGATTGCTCTTCGAAAAAAGGGCTTGACTTCCTATTGAGAACGCTTATCATCTTCCAGGTCGCGCGGAACGAAGCCGACCTCATGCCAAGGGAGGCGGTGATGACGCTGGTGGAGGCGGAGAAGGGGGCGACGGTCCGGGTGGTGCGGCGTGGGATCGGTCGCGGGATCCAGGCCCACCTGGATGGGATCGGCATCCACATCGGGGACGAGCTCCGGGTCCTCGGGAGCGCCCCGTTCCATGGACCCGTGCTGGTCGAGGTGGTGCGGACCGGGGTCCGGGTGGCCCTGGGGCACGGCATGGCCGAACGGCTCGAGGTCACCCCGGTCAACGGAACCGCAGAGGGTCCGGCCGGGGACCAGCGGCGGGGATCGAACTAGGGCGGGAGCGGAACCGGTGAGGATGCACGGCGAGTACGCGCCCGAGACTCCATCACAAGCCGCGGACCTGCGGTGCCGGTGCGGGCGGCTGATGGCCCGGGTGATCCGCCATGCGGTCGAGTTGAAGTGCCCGCGCTGCAAGCGCGTGGTCGTGGTCGTGGACGGGCGGCCGTTCTTCCTGGACTCGCCGGGATGCCGGGACGGCGATTGCCCGTGTGGATGGCCCGGGGACCGGAGAGGGACCCGGGGCTGATCGAATTCCCGGACAGAGGCCCGAGGTCGCGAACCCAGCGCCCGGACGCCGTGACAGCGGCATGGAAGGAGGTGTCTGATGGTTCGCGATCGTCGGTGGCCGCTCGTTTTCGTGTTTTCCCTGGTCATGCTTGAAGCCGGGGCCGGTGCCCAGGAGCGGATCCGGGACAACCTTTTTCTGCTGGAGGAGGCGTACAACCAGGAACCCGGGGTGATCCAGCACATCTCGGTCTTCCAGGCCGCGCCAAGGACCCGGGAGTGGTCGTACTCATTCACGGAGGAGTGGCCGGTCCTGACCGACCTCCATCAGCTGTCGGTGACCCTGAACGTGAGTGGGCTTCCAGCGGGGGGGTCCGCGTCGTTCGGAGACCTGCTCGTGAACTACCGGCTCCAGGCCCTGGGTCTGGGGGGCGTCGGGGCCGTGGCGATGGCCCCTCGTCTCTCGCTGGTCCTGCCCACGGGGAGCGTTTCCAGGGGAACAGGACGCGGGGCGATCGGGGTTCAGGTGGCGCTCCCGATCAGCATCGAGATGGGGCGGTACTTCGTGACTCACCTGAACGCGGGGGTGACCGTCACGCCGAGCGCGCACGCCCCCGGCGGGAGGACGGAGACGGCACTGGACACGGCAGCCGGAGCGGCCGTGGTCTGGCAGCCGACCCCGTGGGTGAACCCCCTGGTGGAGGTCGCGTACCTGAACGCGAAGGAGTTGACGGCGACCGGGAGTCGCCGGGCGGGCTCGCTCGTCGTGAATCCAGGCGTTCGCGTGGCGGTTGACGTCCCGGGAACCGGGCTCCAGATCGTCCCGGGAGTAGGGACCCCGATCCGGGCATGGCCCGGCAGGCAGCGCGAGGTCGGCGTGATAGGCTACCTCTCGTTCGAGCACCCGGCGTTCACCGCGGGCGAAACCGGAGAACGGCGATGACGGAACGAGACGTCCCCACCATCGCGCTGGTCGGCCAGCCCAACTGCGGCAAGAGCACCCTCTTCAACGCCCTGGCCGGGTTCAAGGCGAATACCGGGAACTTCCCCGGCACCACGGTCGCCTACACCCAGAGCGAGGTGGTGGTCGGGGGACGGCGGGCGCGGGTCATGGACCTGCCCGGGACGTACTCGCTGTCGCCCACAGACGAGGCGGAGCGCGTCACGAGGGACTTCCTGCTGTCCGGGCAGGCGGACGTGGTCATCGCGGTCGTGGACGCCTCGGTCCTCGCGCGCAGCATCGAGGTCGTCCTGCAACTCGTCGAGATGAGCCGGCCTTTGGTCGTGGCCCTGAACATGGTGGACGAGGCCCGGCGCAAGGGCATCGAGATGGACGTGGCCGCGCTCGAGGCCCGCCTCGGGGTCCCGGTCCTGCCGACCATCGCCACGCGCGGGCACGGCGTGGTGCGCGTCGCGGAGGCGGCCCTGCGCGCCTGCGACCACCCGAGGCCCGGTCGCTTCCCGGTCTATGACCGCGACGTCGAGGAGGCCCTGCGGGCTATCGAGGCGCGCATGCCGCCGGACCTGCCGGACCGCCTGCACGCGCCGCCGCGGTGGGTGGCCTTGCGGCTGCTCGAGGCGGACGCGGCCGTGGAGGAGGCCGCGGCCGCCCTCGACCCGACCTTCCAGCGGTTCGCGGCGGACCGGAGGAAGGCCCTGGCCGAGATGCATGCCTGGCCCGAGGAGACGGTCCTCGCCTCGCACCGCCATGCCATCGCGATGGATCTCTTCGAGGCGGTGGCGCGCGTGAGGCCGCGGCGCCGGAACTCGGCCGGGGACCGCGTGGACGCGGTCGTGATGCATCCCGTCGCGGGCCTCGCGATCGTGGGCCTGGCCTTCGCGTCCCTGTTCGGGGTGGCCTTCTTCGTCGGAAAGGCCCTGGCGGGGGTCCTGGAAGGGCCGTTCGAGGCGCTGTCGGACGCGATCCCGTTGGCCTCGGAGGGTTTCGGCTGGGGCCTGCTTCGGGGCTTCGTGGACGGCGTGGCCGGGGGGGTCGGGATCGTGTTGCCCTACCTGCTGCCCCTCTTGCTCGTGATGTCCCTGTACGAGGACCTCGGCTACCTCCCGCGCGCGGCCTTCCTGGTGGACGGGCTCATGCACCGCATCGGCCTGCACGGCAAGAGCGTGGTCCCCCTGGTCCTGGGCTACGGGTGTAGCGTCCCGGCCCTGATGGGGACGCGCATCCTCGAATCGCCGCGAGACCGGGTCCTGACGGCCCTGCTGGTGCCTCTCGTGCCGTGCTCGGCGCGGACCGTGGTGATCCTGGCCCTGGTCGGCGCGCTCCTCGGCCCGCTCGCGGCCCTCGGCCTGTACGCCCTGAACATCGCGGTCACCGCGGTCGCGGGGCGCCTGATGTCGGGCCTGGTCCGCCAGGGGCCACGGGCCGGGCTCCTGATGGACATCCCCCCGTACCGCGTGCCACCGGCGCGGACGGTCCTGCGCAAGGTGTGGTTCCGCGCCTATGAGTTCCTGGTCGCGGCGTGGCCCGTGCTGATCGTCGCGTCGGTGGTCCTGGGCGCCCTCGAGTCCATCGGGGTGGACCGGGTCGTGAACGCGACCCTGGCCCCGGTGACGTCGGGGGTCCTGGGGTTGCCGGACGCGGTGGGCGTGACCCTCTTCTTCGGGGTCCTGCGCAAGGAACTCTCGCTGGTCCTCCTGGCCCAGGCCCTGGGCACCCACGACGTCGCCTCCGCGATGGCCCCCGCGCAGGTGCTCGGCTTCACCCTCTTCGTCACGTTCTACGTCCCGTGCGTCGCGTCCCTGGCGACCCTGGTCCGCGAGGTCGGCTGGCGCTGGACCGGAGTCAGCGTGGCGCTGAACACGGGGCTCGCCCTGGTGCTGGCGGCCGCCGTGCGCCTCGTGGCGGCAGTTTTGCCTTGACAGTGGAACCGCAAGCCGTGATAATCCGGTCGTTCCCTTCTCGAGAAGGGGGTTCTACGGGCTTTCGTTCTTCCAGGCAAGTAAGGAGGTGGTGGCATGGATCGTCGGACGTCATGGTGGCTCGCGGTGCCGGCCCTGCTGGCCGTGGTGCTCGCGGGCGAGGCCCGGGCCCAGTCCCCGTGCGATGCGTACGGGGCCGCGACCCTGGGCCAGGGGTGCGGGGACCTGACCTTCGCGGGTTGCTGCACGGGCAATGGGGACCTCGCGTGGTGCGAGGACGGGTACATCTGCTCGCTTCCGTGCAGCGAGAACCAGCCGCCCAACAACACCTGCGGCTGGAACACCGAGACCGGGTTCTACGATTGCGGCCAGACGGGAGCGGACCCAAGCGGCGAGAACCCGCTGGAGTGTCCCGCGTGCACGCCGGACTGTACCGGGAAGGAGTGCGGCAACGGCGGGTGTCCCCTGCAGCCGGGCGCCTGCGGCACGTGCGATACGTGCGGCGAGGAGTGCCTGGACGGCCAGTGCGTGTTCACCGCGTGCGACGGCATGGAGTGCGGCGACGACGGGTGCGGCGGGTCCTGCGGGACGTGCCCCGAGGGCGATGTCTGCGTGGACGGCGAGTGCTGCACCCCGGACTGCGCGGGGAAGAACTGCGGCCCGGACGGGTGCGGCGGCGAGTGCGGCACGTGCGCGGAGGGGTTCTACTGCGACGACACCCAGAACTGCCAGGAGTGCTCGTGCGGGGACAAGGAGTGCGGCGAGGACCAGTGCGGGAATTCCTGCGGCGAATGCGGCGAGGGCTTCTTTTGCGACGCGGCCGGCCACTGCCAGGAATGCACCTGCGAGGGCAAGACCTGCGGCGGCGACGGGTGCGGGAACCCCTGCGGGACCTGCCCCGCGGGCCAGGCGTGCAATGTCGTGACGGGGACCTGCACGGCGGAGGCTCCGTTCGAGTGCCAGGTGCACGAGACGCCCGGCTGCCCCGGGTGCGGGTGCGAGGCGTGCGTTTGCGCCATGGATTCGTGGTGCTGCGACCCTGGCTGGGCGCTGGACGATGTCCGCGTGCCGTAGTGCCAGTACGTCTGCTGCGGCCCCGCGTGCGACCAGTACTGCGTCCGCGAGTGCGGCGACGCCGAGTGCGGGGACGACGGGTGCGGCGGCGCGTGCGGGACCTGCCCGGACGGGACCTACTGCGGCGCGGGCGGCAAGGCGTGCCTTCCGTGCTCGTGCGAGGGCAAGCAGTGCGGGGACGACGGGTGCGGGAATTCGTGCGGGACCTGCGACGCAGGCACCTCCTGCGCGAACGGCGTGTGCGTGCCCGCGGGCTGCGCGCCCCAGGACGGCCCCGGGTGCGGCGGGTGCGCGTGCGAGGCCTGCGTGTGCGCCATGGACTCGTTCTGCTGCGAGACCGCGTGGGACGAGTCCTGCGTGGACGAGTGCAGCGTGGACTGCGGCGGGAACTGCCCCTGCGTGCCCGAGTGCGGCGACGCCGAGTGCGGGGACGACGGGTGCGGCGGCCAGTGCCCCCCCGGGTGCGGGACCGGCGAGTTCTGCCAGGCGGGCCTGTGCGCGACCTGCACCTGCGAGGGCAAGGAGTGCGGGGACGACGGGTGCGGGAACTCGTGTGGGACTTGCGGCGAGAACGAGTTCTGCAACGCGGAAGGTCAGTGCATCGGCTACTACCCGGATTCCTGTCTCGGCACGAACGAGCCGAGCGCACCGGCGTGCCCGGAGGGGCTCGGCTACGAGGGGTGCTGCGACGGGTCGGGCCGCGTCGTGTGGTGCGACGGCGGCCAGTTGTTCTGCATTGACTGCGCGGGGAACGGGACGACGTGCGGGTGGTTCGCGGACGAGGGCTTCTACGACTGCGACCAGACCGGCGCGGACCCGAGCGGCCAGTTCCCGTATGAATGCTCCTTCGCCCCGTGCGAGCCGGACTGCACCGGC
>JBBIPO010000219.1:4052-5516 GCA_037442805.1 Deltaproteobacteria bacterium | reverse complement strand
AACCGATGAACGGTCGGGGCGACTGGATTGGAACCGGGGCCCCGACCCCGGTGCGAGTCGAGCGGAGCGAGACGAGGACCGGGAGCGACGGTCCGGTGGACCGTCGCGTGGTCGGGGTGCGCCCTGCCCGTGCGAGGGGAGCGAAGCGAGCCGAGCACGGATGCGGCGCGGAGAGCTGGTTCAAATCCGTCACGCACGTTCCCCCACTCACGAAAACGTCTGTCAACCAGCGTTAACCGATGAACGGTCGGGGCGACTGGATTTGAACCAGCGACTCCTAGACCCCCAGTCTAGTGCGCTAACCAGGCTGCGCTACGCCCCGGCTCAAGGCAAGGAATCTGTACCACGGCCACCGTCGTCTGACAAGTCCTCAGCGGTCCCCGGACCGGGGAGGCGCGACCCGAGCGTGCGATGGGCCCGCTCCACGGCCGAGGTCAGGTCGGGATCGCGCAGCCCAAGGCGACGCAGTACGCGGGTCAGGACCTCGATGCCCGCCTCGACCTCGTCCACCACGACGTCCGTAGCCCCGAGCGCGGACAGGTCCGCCCGGTCCGCCAGGTAGCGTGTTCGCACCAGGACCGGGACACGAGGAGCGCACTCGTTCGCCGCGGCGACGATCCGGTGCACGGCGTCCGGGTCGTTGATGAGGAGGACCAGGGCCCGGGCGTCGGGGAGCCGCGCGTGGCGAAGGGCCTCCGGGTGCGCCGCGTCCGCGTAATAGACCGGCTCGCCGGCCTCGGACGCGGCCCGGACCGTCTCGGCGTTCAGTTCGAGGACGACGAACCGCACCCCGGCATCCAACAGGGCCCGGGCGACCACGCGGCCGGCCACGCCGTATCCGACCAGAACGACGTGGTCCTGGATGGCGGCGGGTGGCTGTTCGTCAATCCCGCGTGCCCCGAGGAGGCGCTCCAGGGGTCGCAGGACGACCTGCCCGGCGCTCAGGTGCGGCGCGGCCCGCATCACGAGCGGCGTCACGAGCATGCTGACCACGCCACCGGCCACGAGGACGCGAACCTCGTCCTGCCCGACGAGACCCGCGCCCGCCCCGACCCCGAGCAGGACGAACCCGAACTCGCTGAACTGGGCGAGCCCCGCCCCGGCCAGCCATGCGACCCTCGCCGGAAAGCGCATGGCCACGGCGGCGAGCATCCCGATCACCCCCTTGCCAATCACCAGGGCGGCCACGATGGCCGTCACCCGGAAGGGCTCGGTCAGGATCACGCCCCCGTCCGCCATCATCCCCAGGGACAGGAAGAACAGGCTCGTCAGGAGGTCCCGGAACGGGATGATGTCGCCCAGGGCCCGGTGCCGAAACTCGGTGTCCGCGAGCATGAGCCCGGCCAGGAAGGCCCCGAGGGCCATCGAGAGGCCGGCGAGGGACGAGACCCAGGCCGTCGCGGCCAGGACCGCGGCGACGGTCAGGAGAAACAGTTCACGGGAGCGGCCGGCGGCCACGAATCG
>JBBIPO010000219.1:0-3952 GCA_037442805.1 Deltaproteobacteria bacterium | reverse complement strand
ATCACCATCATCATGAAGACGGCGGCCAGGTCCTGAAAGATGAGGACCCCGACGATGAAGCGGCCGTGGGGGGAGTCCGCCTCGCCCCGGTCGGTCAAGGCCTTTAGGACAATGGCCGTCGAGGACAGGGCGAGGGTGAACCCGAAGAAGACGGCGCGAAACGGGGGCTCGCCGAACGCCCAGGCCACGGCGGCGATGGCAAGCGTCGTGGCCGCGACCTGGAGCGAGCCACCGAGGATGACGACGCGCGCGATCCGCGTGAGCCTGCGAAGGGAGAACTCGACCCCCACTGTGAACAGCAACAGCGCCACGCCCACCCCGGCCAGGGTGTCGAGAGAGTGGCGGTCCCGGACGACACCCAGGCCCGAGGGACCCGCGATCGCGCCGGCCAGGATCAGGCCCGCGATCGTGGGAAGGCGCAGCCGAACCAGGATGCCGACCAGGAGCACGGCGACCACGGCCATGGCGACGAGGTCTCGGAGGAGGGGGAGGTGGTGCACGCTGGCTCCCACAATCCAGTATCACAAGCCATCAAACCTTCGCACGTGTCGGCGGATTCATCCAGGGGCACCTGGGCATGACGGTCTTCGGTGTGGGACCGACAGGTCGGCTGCGGTCTGGTCGCGGACCTTCTAGCCCTCTCCGGAACGTGCGCCCGAGCAACAGGCCTGGTCGCGTGCCGGAGTCCGGTTGGCAGGCGCTCGCGGGCGCGGCCATCGGGAGTGTCAGACGCGTGGGTTCCGGCCCCACGCCCTACCGAATCCAGGCCCGGAACTGCCATGTGCCTGACTTACCATAGTTTGTCCCGCTCCCGTTGCAGCCAATCGCCGATCCACCGTCGTAGTATCTCGGTGCGTCGAAGGATATCGAGACACGATGGTTTGCCCAACTTCCCCCTGCACCTGGTCCGACACAGTATGCGAATCCAGGGTAAAGGCGGGAGGTCTCGGCAACAGCCCCACAGACCCAATGGTTGTGTCTGCCGGTGACATAGCGGAGCACCGCCCACCCGGACGCAGCGCCGTAGGTCCCCTTGTCGCCGTCTGACCAGTTGGTCACCAGGTCATTTCGGGTCTCTGCGAACCATCCTGCATACTTGGAGCCACGACACTCCAGTTTCACCGACTTGCCCGCAGGGTCGAAGACGTTGTAGGGGACATGGCCAAACGTCACGTTGTCCCAGATGGAAGGGGGGCTTGCCACCGTCTGGCCTCCGCCGCTCGAGGTCTGGACTTGTGAAACACGCGGGTCGTAGTTGCCGAGTTCGAGATGACTTGTATACCATGCGAACAGTGTCCACCCTCCCCCGTCCCTGACGAGGTCGCAAAAGGCGTCGAATGGAGGGATCGAACCGACGCCGTCCGGATCGATCTGGTACGCCCCGCTGGGTAGGTCCGAGTTGGAGTCCCTCAGGGCGGCACAACTTTCGAACGGCTGGCTAGGCATTGGCAAGATTTGCAAACGCAGATTATCGAACCTGCAACTGCCCTCAGAGGAGTGGAGCGCGAACTTCCCTTTTCTGAAGGACGTATCAGCAGAAACGAGGGCTGCTTTCGGCGAGCCCCCTTCCATCACATAGAAAGAAAGGGCGCCTGGGGTTAAACCCACATCCAACAGGTAGGTCTTCCCTGCCGACATGTCCACATTCATGCAGTCAAGCAGCGTAGCCCCTGCTGATTTCGAAAGAGAAGGGCACTTGTCAGGGGATGGGCAACATACGGGGTCAAATGGGTCCGGGGGGTCGGACAGTAGAAAGTCGTATCCGCTCGCCGGACCCCACGCGCCAAATGACGAATTCCCATCGGCGACAAAGGAGATGCCATCTCGCGGACCTGAGTCCTGCCATGCCGAGGTGTAGACCTCGGCTCTCGCATGGACAGCGGAACCGACCTGGGTCCCGGATGGAGTCCAGATTGCAAAGATATCAGCATTGTCCGGGCATGACATGACGAGCGCCTCTTGGACGTTGTCCCACCCGTAGGTGCATTGCTGAGAAGTCTTTACGAACGTGAAGTTGTTCAGAGATTCCGGTGAATCGAATGTCTCGAGAAGACTGCAAGGGCTTCCATCGGTTATACCATCGCAATCCTCGTCTTTCGAGTTGCCGCAAACCTCCTGAAGGCCGGGGTGAATCGCCGGATCCGTGTCGTTGCAATCCTCGCCTTGCGTTGCCCGGTAAGGGTTGGTTGGCGAACACAGACACATGGCGTCCGAGACAACCCCGTAACCATCATTGTCCGCATCCCGAAAGTAGGTCGTGCAGCCCTCGGCGCCTGCCTCATCGGTGACCGCGTCGCAGTCGTCGTCCACGTGGTTGCACAACTCCTGGTTGGTCCCGCTGTTGTCGTCGCAATCCAGGCCGCTGCCGTCTGCCTTGCAGACCCAGGTCCCCTCCTTGCAGTAATCCCCGTCCGACCCGTCGCAGGCCTGGCCCTTCGTGGGGAAGTCCTCGTCGGTCTGTCCGTCGCAGTTGTCGTCCTGGTTGTTGCAGACGTCCTGGTTCGTCCCCGTGAGGTCGTAACACACCAAGTCGCCCCCGCTGCACTTCCACACTCCTTCCTTGCAATCGTCGCCGTCGGGCCCGTCGCAGGCCTGACCCTTCAGGGGGTAGTCCTGGTCCGTCTGGCCATCGCAGTCGTCATCCAGGTCGTTGCACAGGTCCAGCGTTGTCCCCGTCGTGTCCGTGCAGTCGAGGCCGGCCCCCAAGGCGTTGCAGACGTAGAACCCCTCCATGCAGAGGTCCCCGTCCGGACCATCGCACGCCTGGCCCTTTAGCGGGAAGTCCTCGTCGGTCTGGCCGTCGCAATCGTCGTCCTTCCCGTTGCACGTCTCGGTCGCCCCGGGGAACACGGTCCCGTTCGTGTCGTTGCAGTCGCCCGGCTGTGTCGCGGTGTAGTTGCCCGTGGCCGCGCACAGGCACTGGGACAGGTTCGCCCCCCAGCCGTCCCGGTCCCAGTCGTAGTAGAAGTCCGTGCACCCGTTCGCGTCCTTCTCGTCCGTGAGGCCGTCGCAGTCGTCATCGGCCCCGTTGCACGTCTCGATGTTCGTGTCCGTATTGTCTGTGCATACGACCCCGGTCTGGAGGAGGTCGCACGTCCACACCCCCTCCTTGCACTGGTCCCCGTCCGGGCCGTCGCACGCTTGGCCCTTCAGGGGAAACTCTTCGTCCGTGCCACCCTCGCAGTCGTCGTCCTTGTTGTTGCAGAGTTCCGTGGCCCCTGGGTGGATGTTCTTGTCGGTGTCCACGCAGTCCCCGGCCAGCGTCGCGTCGTAGGAGTTCGGAATCGCGGCGCACAGGCAGTGGAAATCCGTGTCAACGCCGTAGCCGTCCCGGTCCAGGTCCTTGTAATACGTCGTGCAGTCCGCGGCCCCCTCCTCGTCGGTCTGGCCGTCGCAATCGTCGTCCTTCCCGTTGCACGTCTCGATGGCTGCTGGGTTCACCGCGTCGTTCCCGTCATCGCAGTCCCCGGACACAACGGCCGTGTATGGCTCCACCGCAACGCACAGGCATTGACTCTGGGCCGTTCCGAAGTCGTCGCCATCCTCATCTCGGTAATAGACCGCGCACCCGAGGGCGTCCCGCTCGTCCGTCTCCCCGTCGCAGTCGTCATCCACCCCGTTGCACCCCTCGGCCGCGTTGTGCGAGATGGCCGCGTCATCCGGCGCGCAGTCCGTGTCGTTCGGGTCGCCGTCGCCGTCGCGGTCCGGGTCGCAGGCGTCGCCCACGTCATCCCCATCCAAGTCCTCCTGGCCCGGGTTCGCCACCTCCGGGCAGTTGTCCGCCGGGTCGGGCGGCGGGCAGCCCGGGTTCGCGTTGCCGAACCCATCGCCGTCCTGGTCGCAATCGCAGGCGTCCCCCTCGCCATCGCCATCCAGGTCTTCCTGCCAGGGATTCGACACCCACGGGCAGTTGTCGTCCTCGTTCCAGAGGCCGTCCCCATCCCAGTCGTGC
>JBBIPO010000218.1:0-5521 GCA_037442805.1 Deltaproteobacteria bacterium | reverse complement strand
TACGTGATCGGAGGGCGGGCACGCGTTCGGTCATGGGCACCTGCATTCCAACCTGTTGTATTCCATATCGCATCTCCAGAATTCTCCCCCTTCGAATGGGGAATGTCCTCCAATCCGCGCTGTGGGCGCGGAGTGCAACCCCTCGGAAGCAGGGGCCCTTCTTCGTGCGCAGCGAAGGAAGCGAGCGTGAGAGGACGGTCCAGTGGACCGTCCGATGGACAGGGGGCGCGCGACGCCCCCCTTTCACGGCGTCCGGGTTCTTCGAAAGCCCGCCGAACAGGCGAAATTCCTGGGGTGGAGCGATTTTCCCGACCCCGTGGACGCGCATGGCTGTCGCTTCGGATGACGCCGCGGATGGCTCCAGACCCCATCTGGGACCGTCGTGGTCCGTTGACGCCCGGCCGATGATTCGCTAGGCTAGTCCTGTCCCAGTCGGGGGTAGTAAGCATGGTCCTTTCTTGGGCCAGTCGCGGGGGTGGCGCGGTGCGGGGACGCACGGGGATGGTCGTCACCGTGGCGTTCGCGACGGTGTGGGCCTGCGAGGCAGGGGGTCCGGAGAGGGAGCGTGCGGCAAGCTCCGCGCTCGAGCCGTCCGCCATCGGGTCCCCGGGTCATTCGACCGGTGGGCCATTCGTGGACCCGGTGTACGGGATCGCGTTCGAGACGGTCCCAGGATTCGACGTGCGGGTCGCCTTTGAGAACCCGGGGGCGGCGGCGGGGGTCATCCGGCGACGGCTCCTGGTCGAGGGGTCGGGACCTGGCCACGTCGTCGTGGACATCTGGGAGAACGTGCAGAGACTTTCGTTCGATGACTGGTTGCAGAGATATGGTTTTGTCGCAAGATATCGGTCCGGTCCTGTCGGCCACCTGCGGAGATGGGGGGCCGGGGGATACCTAGGGGTCCGGGAACAGGTGTCGAGCCGGATGTCCCCGCCGAAGGACTACGCCATCGTGTGGACCGGAGACGCGGTGGTGCGGATCATGCTCGTGGGCGGTGACCGGGGCGCCTCGCGGGCCGCCTTCGAACGGATTCTCGATACTCTGCGAGCCCGGGAGGGCACGCCATGAACCGCCTGGATTCGTCGCGGGCCTGTCTTTGGTTTGTCCTGGGCCTCGGGGTGGCCGTCGTCCTGACGCCGGGCGACGGGTGGGCCGTCTATCAGTGCGATGGCGAGAAGGACGACTGCCTGTGCGGCAAGGACAATCCGTTCCCCTGTTGTTCGAACGGGGGCAACTGCACGTGGTGGGCCTGGGAGGCCGCGTGCTGCAACTGGGGTGCGCCGGCCCTCCCGACCTACGGCGACGCCTGGCACTGGAAGACCGAGGCCCTGGCCGCGGGGTGGCCGATGCGCTCCACGCCCAAGGTCGGGACCGTGTTCGTGCGCACGGTCGGGGGCGGGGACTGCGATGGACACGACTGCGGGCATGTCGGGTGGGTGGTCTCGGTGGACGGCAACGGGGGGTTCTGCGCCACCGAGATGGCCTGCTGGGGATGGTACGGGGTCCAGACGAAGTGCCATTCGGCGGGGTACGCGGACGGCGGGTTCATCTGCAAGAAGGGGACCGCGTGCGAGGACACGAGCCCGTGCACGACCAAGGTCACGTCCGGGGGCGAAACGGTCATTGACGACCAGAACGGCTGCTTCCAGCGATACGGGACGCCCTCCTATTGGTGGGAGGCCGCCATCGGGTACGCGGGGCACATGTGGTACACGTACGCGACGGACGACCCGACCGACAACTACGGTGTCTGGACCCTGAACGTGGCGAATGCCGGAAACTACGAGGTGTATGCTTACATCCCAGAAAATCATGCGACAACACATCAGGCCAAGTACAGAATTCGACACAACGGCAAGGAAACGGCCGTCACCGTGAACCAGGAGGCGATCTCGGCCCAGTTCACGAGCCTCGGGACGCATGACTTTTCGGCCGGGGGCGACCAGTGGGTCCGCCTGGACGACAGCACGGGCGAGGACTACGCCACCTACAAGCGGAAGGTCGGATTCGACGCGGTGAAACTGGTCTTCCGGCCCTCGTGCACCCCGAACTGCTCGGGAAAGCAGTGCGGCCCCGACGGGTGCGGGGGAAGTTGCGGGACGTGTCCCGGGGCGCAGGACGCGTGCGTGGGAGGCCAGTGCGTGTGTCAGCCGGCCTGCGCCGGGAAGGAGTGCGGCCCCGACGGGTGCGGAGGGACCTGCGGGGCGTGCGTGGACGGGAACCCCTGCACGGACGATGTCTGCCAGTCGGGCCAGTGTCAGTACCTTCCCAACGCGGCGCCGTGCGACGACGGGAATCCCTGCACCGTGGGGGATGCGTGCGCGGATGGGGTCTGTCTTGGTATTCCAGACCCGTGCGATGACTCGAATCCTTGTACAGACGACGGATGTGACCCTGCGGTGGGGTGCTGGCACCAGGGGATCTCGGGTTGCTGCGTCGAGGATGCCGCCTGCGACGATGGCGAAGCGTGCACCGTGGACCTGTGCGTCGAGAGGCAATGCGTGAACGTCCCCGCCGACCCGTTCGCGGGCACGGTGTGCGTGGATGGCGACTCCTACTGGACCGACAGTTGCGGGGAGATTTCCGAGCGGGCCAAGTCCTGCGGTCCTTGTGGGTGCGAGGACGGAAGGTGCCTTTCCCCGGATTGCGTAGGCCGGTCGTGCGGCGATGACGGGTGCGGGGGGAGTTGCGGCGAGTGCGAGCCCGGTTGGGTCTGCCTGGAAGACGCGAGGACGGGGACCTCGACCTGTGTCCCCTGGCCGGAGGATGCCGCGCCGGAACCCGAAGGTCCGGACGGGGCGGACGGGGACCTCCCCGACGAGGGAGGACCGGAGGCACAGCCGGAGACCCTGGAGGACGTCTGGCCAACCCTGGATCTGGCGATTCCCACCGAAGCCGAGGATCCGGGCAAGTCCGATGAGGGGCGCGGTGACGACGGGGAACCGCCGGCCATCGTCGCGGATTCTTCCCCCGATTCTCCCCCTGTGGATACCGGGCGAGAACCGGGCGTCCGGGACTCCGAGGGCCCGAAGACGCACGGGACCGAAGACCGGACCTCGGCGGGGGGAGGCGGCGTTGGCGGGGGGTGCCAGGCGGGTCTTCCCGGGGCCAGGTCGCGGCTGGTCTTGGCGCTCCTGGGGGGGATGGTGGCGATTGTCCTTGGTCTGCGTGGTTGGCGTCGTGTGAGGAGGTCCCCGTGTGGAACCGTTCGAAACCATTCTGCGTGATCGTGGCGCTGGTGTCGGGGTCGTGCGGTGGCGGCGGCGAGGCCGGGACCGAGCCAAGGGACCCGGGCGCCGCCGACCGGCAGCGCCTGGACATCGTCCCGGTGGAGGTCGGTGGCGATTCGACCGACCTGCGGGACCTCCCCGTCGTCTTTCCGGAGGCCGAGACGGTCACGGAGACCTGGCCCGACCTGGATGGGGGCGAAGCCGAGGACGCGGGCCCCGTCGGGCCACAGGAGTGTGAAAAGAACGAGGACTGCGCGAGCGGCCTCTGCGTGGAGGCCGGTGACGGGAAGAAGTACTGCGCGGCCTTCTGCCTGGACGAGCCATGCCCACCTGGCTGGAAGTGCACGGCCATCACGGGCACAGGGGGAGACACGACGTTCCTGTGCCTGCCGGAGCAGGAGTATCTGTGCCGCCCGTGCCTGGATGCGGACGATTGCCGGCCGGCGGGCGTCCAGACGCAGGACCTCTGCATCGAGTTCGGCCCGATGGGGCGGTTCTGCGGGAAGGATTGCACCGAGTCCGATTGTCCCGAGGGATACGAGTGCTCGGACGTGCAGGTCCGTGGGGGCGGAACGTACCGGCAGTGCGTGCCCGTGACGGGGAAATGCGAATGCACCGAGGCGTTCATCGCCGGCGGATACGAGACGCTCTGCTTCGTCGAGAACGGGTTTGGGCGGTGCGAGGGGAAGACCCGGTGCACAAACGAGGGCATGGCCCCGTGCACCGCAAGGACACCGAGCGCCGAGGAATGCAACGGCCAGGACGACGACTGCGATGGGCAGACCGACGACGGACTCGAGGCCCGCGAGTGCGAGAAGACGTTCGGCGATTTCGTGTGCAAGGGTCCCGAGGTCTGCGAGGGCGGGCAATGGGTGTGCAAGGCCCCGGCTCCGACCCTGGAGAAGTGCGACCTGATGGACAACGACTGCGACGGCGAGACGGACGAGGAGGGCGCGGAGGGGTGCGTCAAGTACTACCTCGACGAGGACGAGGACTCATTCGGGGTGGAGGGGGACTTCCGGTGCCTGTGTGGGCCATCGGGTTCGTACCGGGCGACGTCGAAGGGCGATTGCGACGACGCGGATCCCTCGGTCCATCCAGGGGCCGCGGAGGCATGCAACGGGAGGGACGACGACTGCGACGGGGCGACCGACGAGGAGGGGGCGGTCGGGTGCGCCACCTATTACAAGGACCTGGATGCCGACGGGTACGGCGGGATGTTTGATGCGAAGTGCCTGTGCGGGCCGGAGGGCGAGTACGTGGTCACGGTGGGTGGGGATTGCAACGACTCGAACCTCCTGGTCTTTCCGGGCGCACCCGAGGCCTGCAACGCGCTGGACGATGACTGCAACGGGGTCACGGACGACGAGGGGGCGGAAGGCTGCGTGGTCTATTTCAAGGACGCGGACGGCGACGGGTTCGGTCTGGACGCGGACTCGAGATGTCTGTGCGGCCCCGCCGGCGCCTACACCGCGCAACGGGGAGGGGATTGCGACGACTCGCTCTCCGAGATTCATCCCGGCGTCACCGAGACCTGCAACGAGGCCGACGACGACTGCGACGGCGACACGGACGAGGAGAACGCCTCCGGTTGCGTCGTGTACTACGAGGACCTCGATGGGGACGGATATGGGGTCGCGGGGGCTGAGGGGTTCTGCCTGTGCGCGCCCGACCCTCCGATCCAGGGGACCGCGCTCGGGGATTGCAACGACGGGGACCCGGCCGTCAGCCCGGAGGTCGCGGAGTCGTGCGGGAACGGGGTGGACGACGACTGCGACGGGCAGACCGACGAAGAAGGGGCCGACGGGTGCATTGTCTTTTTCCGCGACGGGGACGCCGACGGGTACGGCGTGACGGAGGACTTCCGGTGTCTGTGCGGACCCGAGGGGCCCTACACGGCGGCGGAGGGCGGGGACTGCGCGGACGGGGACGCGGCGGTCCACCCGGGCGCGGACGAGGCGTGCGCGAATCTGAAGGATGACGACTGCGACGGGCAGACCGACGAGGAGTGCGCGAACGGGTGCGTCGTGTACGACATGGACCAGGACGGGGACCTCTACGGGGTCGCCACGGACTCGAAGTGCCTGTGTGCCCCGGCCGGGGCCTATACCTCGACCCTGCCGGGGGACTGCGACGACCAGGACCCCGAGGTCTCGACCGGGCAGGCCGAGGAATGCGACGGCAAGGACAACGACTGCGACGGGGAGACGGACGAGGAGAACGCCCAGGGGTGCAAGACATTCATCAAGAACGCCGACGGGGAAGCGTACGGAGTCACGGGAGACAGAAAC
>JBBIPO010000217.1:0-5640 GCA_037442805.1 Deltaproteobacteria bacterium | reverse complement strand
CCCGCCGCGACAGGCCGAAGCCCTCGAAGGCCCCGGCCTCGGCGAGCGACGACAGCGCCCCCACGTCCAGGCCCGTGCGCCTCACGAAGTCCTGAAGCGACGACCACGGCCCGGCCTCGGCGGCCCGCTCGATGCGGGCGCGGTGGGCCGGCCCCAGGCCCTGGACCCACCGAAGCCCCATGCGGATCGCGAGGTCCGACGCGCCCCCGGCCCCGGGCTCGCGGGGCTCGAGCGTGCAGTCCCACGCGCTGTGCCGCACGTCCACCGGGCGGACCTCCAGGCCATGGCGTCGCGCGTCCTCCACGATTGTCGCTACCGAGTAAAATCCCATCGGCTGGGCGTTGAGCAGGGCGCACGTGAATTCGGCCGGCCAGTGCCGCCGCAACCAGGCGGTCGCGTAGCAAATCAGGGCAAAGGAGGCGGCGTGCGATTCGGGGAAGCCGTACTCGCCGAAGCCGCGAATCTGCGCGAACACCCGTTCCGCGAACTCCTCGGGGATGCCCTTGGCCTTCATCCGGGAGACCAGCCGCTCGTGGTGCTGTTCGATGCGGCCGGAGCGCCGCCACGCGGCCATGTCCCGCCGCAACTGGTCCGCCTCGCCCGGGGTGTAGTCCGCGGCCACGACCGCCAGACGCATCACCTGCTCCTGGAACAGCGGCACCCCGAGCGTTTTGCGCAGGACGGGTTCCAGGCACGGGTGCGGGAACTCGATGGGCTCGAGCCCCTGGCGGCGGCGTAGGTACGGGTGGACCATGCCGCCGGTGATCGGTCCGGGGCGGACGAGGGCGATCTCGATGACCAGGTCGTACCAGGTCCGGGGCCGCAGGCGAGGGAGCATGGCCATCTGCGCGCGGCTCTCGATCTGGAAGACGCCCACCGAATCCCCCCAGCACAGCATGTCGAAGGTCTCGGGGTCCTCGGGGGGGATCGAGTGCATGGCGAGGTCTACGCCCCGGTGCTGCTTGAGGAGACGAAAGCACAGGTCCAGGTGCGTCAGGGCCCCGAGACCCAACAGGTCCACCTTGAACAGGCCCAGGGCCTCGACGTCGTCCTTGTCCCACTGGATCACCGTGCGGCCCTCCATCGTGGCGTTCTCGATGGGGACCAGGTCGTGCACTGGCTCGTGGCCCAACAGGAAGCCGCCCGGGTGGATGGACAGGTGGCGCGGGAAGTCCAGGACCTCGGTGGCGAGGCGCAGGAGGTGGCGCGAGGCGAGCGCGTCGGGGTCGAGCCCTGCGGCGCGCAGGTCGTCGGGGGTGGGCGGGTCCCGGTGGGACAGGAGCCTCGCCAGGCGGTCCAGGGCGGTCGCGGGCAGGCCCAGGGCCTGGCCCACGTCCCGCACGGCCGAGCGCGGGCGGTAGCGGATCACGTTCGCGACCATGGCGGCGCGGTCGCGGCCGTACGCCTCGTACACGTGGCGGATGACCTCCTCGCGACGGGCATGCGCGATGTCAAGGTCTATATCGGGCGGCTCCGCGCGCTCGCGGCTGATGAAACGCTCGAAGAGAAGGTCCACGCGGGTGGGGTCCACGGCGGTGATGCCCAGGCAGAAGCAGACGGCCGAGTTCGCGGCGGACCCGCGGCCCTGGCACAGGATCCCGTTCGCGCGGCAGAAGCGGACGATCTCGTGCATGGTCAGGAAGTAGCCCCCGTAGTCCAGTTCCTCGATCAGGGCCAGTTCCTTGACGACCTGCGCGCGCACCGCGTCCGGGATGGCATCGCCGTAGCGCTCGCGCGCGCCCTCCCAGGTCAGGCGGCGCAGCCACTCGCCCGGCGAGTCCACGTCGTCGGGCAGGCGTTCGAGCGGGTAGCGGTAGCGCAGGTCGGCCAGCGAGAAGGTGCATCGCTGTGCGATGTCGCGGGTGCGAGCCACCGCCTCGGGGTCGTCGGCGAACAGGGCCGCGAAGCGCTCGGGCGGGACCAGGGCGTGGCCGTCGTTGGGCCGGGTCAGGCGACCGGCCTCGTGGATGCTCACGTGGTGGCGGATGCAGGTCAGCACGTCCTGGAGGGTGCGGCGCGCGGGCGCGTGGTACAGGACCTCGATGGCGGCCACGACGGGGATCCCCAGGCGGGCGGCGCGCCGGCGCAGGCGGCGTTCCGCCTCGACCTCCTCGGCCTGGCGGTGGCGCGCGACCATCGCGTACAGGGCGTCCCCGTAGGCGTCCTTCAGGCGAGCGGCGACCGCGTCCGGGTCGGGACCGCCGGCCAGCAGGCTTTCCCGGCCGCCCCACAGAGCGATCAGACCCTCGGACGCGGCGCAGACCTCGTCCCACGACACCCGGCATGTCCCCTTGGGCGAGCGCCGGCGACCCGCGGTGATCAGGCGACACAGGTTCGCCCACCCGCGGCGGTCGCGAACCAGGAGCACGATGGACGACCCGTCGTCCACGGTGACCTGGCTTCCGAGCAGGAGGGGCAGGCCCACCTCGCGCGCCCGGACGTGGGCCCGCACCACGCCGTACACCCCGTCCCGGTCGGTCAGGGCCAGCGCGGGCAGACCGAGCCGGTGGGCCTCCTCGACCAGTTCCTCGGGCCGGCTCGCCCCCTCCAGGAACGAGCCGTTGCTCTTGCACCAGAGAGGGACGTAGGACATCACTCGACCCATCCCTGGAGGAACCAGCGGTCCCGCGCGCCGTCCCGGAAGACCCACAGCACCTCGCCGGCGTCCGTCTCGGCGAACCAGTACTCGCGGCGCACCTCCCGGCGCCACCACCCGCCCGACACCTCGAACGGCCCGGTCCACCGTGTCACGCGGCCCACGCCGCGCAACCTCCCCGGCAGCGGGGACCGGGAGGGCCGCGTCCGCACGGGGATCTCCCGCGGCCGGTCCACGATGCGACGCACCATCGTGCGTTCCCCCACGTCCCGAGGCGCGGGCGGGGCCAGGGCCTGAAGCGGCTCCCACGCGAACCCCGCCTCCGGCAGGTGCGCGTCCCGCAAGGTGGCCCGTACCACCGCGCCGTCGCCGAAGCGCGCCCGCAGCCTGGCGAAAGCCCGACCCGCCGCGGCCAGGTCCCGCCGCGTCTGCTGGAAGAGCCGGAGCTGCTCGACTGTGGCCGCCGCGCCCTCCACCCGGACCGCGAGCGCCGTCACCCCTGCCGGCAGGTCCGCGGCCTCCAGCCGCAGCCACACGAGGGACAGGACCAGGCCGGCGTCCAGGGTGGGCTCGGCCGGTCGCAAGGTCCAGGTCACGACCGGTCGTTCTGGGCAAGTCAGGTCATCGAGCGTCAGCCGCACCTCGACCGAGGCGAGCGCCAGGCGCCGCGCCGCGAGCGCGGCCAGCAGCGGGTCCAGGAGCCGCTTGATCCGGAACGCCAACCGGTCCAGGTCGTCGTCCGGGGTGTCCAGTTCCTCTTCGTGGCACAGCGGTTCCTCGACGGGACGAGGCCGCAACGGCTCGCGCTCCTCCCCCGAGGCGCGTCGGTGCAGACGGTACACCTCCTGGCCGAAGCGCCCGAGCACGGCCCGGGCCGGCAGGCGCAGGAGGTCCCCCACGGTCCGCACGCCGAGTCGGTCGAGTCCGTCCCACGCCTCGAAGGGCAGGTCCAGGCACGCCAGGGCCACGCCGCGAGCGGCCGCCACCTCCTCTGCCGCGGTCCGAAACGATCGGAAGTCCAGGCCTGCCCGCGCCGCCGCGTACGTCCCGAAGCGCGTGAACCCCACGGCTATCCGGGCCTCGAAGCCCACCCCGACCAGGTCGTCGCGCAGGGCCTGCGCCCACGCGCCGGTCGTCCGGTACAGGCGCGCGAATCCCCGGACATCCAGCCAGAAGAGCCCCGGCTCGTCCATCGAGGGTTCCACGCCCGGCGAGAAGCGGGATAGCCGCGCGACCAGCAGGTCTACCGCGCGCCGGATCGCCGCCTGGGACACCGTGCCCGCACGCAGGCCCCGTGCCAGCGACAGGGCCGCCGCGTACCGTTGCCCCGCGCGCACCCCGCTCGCGCGCGCCTCGTCATTGGCCCACAGGACGGTGGCCTGGGGACGGTCCTCGGTCACCACCGCCACCGGCAGGCCCCGCCACTCCGGATGCTCCCGCAGCAGGACCTGGAGCGGCAGCGCGGGGACGTCAACGCAGGCCAGGCGGTCCATGACAGACCTCCCGGTGCGTCCGGCCCGGGCCGCGCCGCTTGTCCTTCAGGACCCTCACCTCCACGCCCGCGGGGCCCGGGCGACGGGCCTCGACCCGCAAGGACACGAGCGACCCGAGCGACGGGTCCTCCGCGCCCTTCCGGGTCAAGAAAACCACGGCCGAGTCGTGTTTCCGCGCCAGGCCAGACAGCCGGGCCAGGGCCGCGGGCGGGACGTCGGGCGGCACGCCCACCAGGTCCACCACCACGAGGCCGAAGGCCCCCACTCGCAGTAACTCGTCCGCCGCGATCGCGGCCCCGACCGGGTCCGGCGCCCGGACCACGGCCACGGCCCGCAGGTCCACGCCCCCGGAGGCCGCGTCCGGAGGGTAGAAGGTGCCGCCAGGGAGCGTGACCCAGGCCACGGCCTCGCCGCGCCGCTGGGCGTCCACGACCAGACCGAAGGCCACGGTCAGGCAGGCCGGGGCCTCGCGCCCGGACACCTCCACCACGCGACCGGCCACTTCGGACAGGGCCCACGACGCCTCGGGCCGGTCGAGGTCCGAGGGACGCACCCGGGGGAACGACCGCAGCGACATTGGCAGCACGCGACTCATCGGAGACCCCCTTTCAAGAACCCCCCTGGTGACCGTGTTCGCCACGCAGGCCCTTGCCGGACTCCGGATCCCGGACTCCAGATGCCGGATCCGGGACACCCGCTCTTCGCGCGAGCGGGCGCTCGCGTGGCCGTACGCGAGCAGGCACTCGCATCCCCACGGGAACCGCAGGTGCCAGTTGGCCGCGCCCTTCCAAGTGGGACTTCAAGGCGCACTGCCACCTCCCGTCCGCGTCTCCACAGGGTCCAGCCACTCGCCCGCGAGGAAGCGCCGGACCTCGATCACGCGCCCCAGGATGCGCAAATCGTCCGGGTCCGGCCGGATCGGCGCGTAGGCCGGGTTCTCGGGCACCAGCTCTATCCCGTCCTTCCCGACGCGCAGCCGCTTGACCGTCGCCTCGTCACCCACCAGGGCCACGACGATGTCTCCGGGGTCGGCCATCGCCTGTCGTCGCACGATCACCACATCCCCCGGCAGGATCCCCGCCCCGACCATGCTGTCGCCCCGCACGCGCAGGGCGAACGCCTCCGTTCCCACTGCCCGCGCGGACACAGGCAGCCAGCCCTCCAGGTCCTCGATCGCGGTCTCCAGCGGCCCGGCCGGTACGCGCCCCAAGAGCGGCACCACCGCCACCCCGCGATCCGGAAGCCGATAGCCCCGCGCCTGGCCCCGCTCCTTGACCAGCCGGCCCTCCGCCACGAGGGCCTCCAGGTGCTGTCGCGCCGACTGGACCGCCCGGAACCCGCATGCCCGCTGCACCTCGCGGGTCGTGGGCGGCGCACCGCGCAGCACCGCCTCGCGCACGAACCGGTACACGCGCTCGCGGGTCTCGCCCTGTCCGCCACGCCTCATGCCTCCATGAAAACAGACATTTGTCTGTTTGTCAAGATCCATTTGCGTGGAGCAATCCGCGATGTTGGCTCGGCCAAGATCCATGCGGGTCTCATCGGTGCCTC
>JBBIPO010000216.1:0-5679 GCA_037442805.1 Deltaproteobacteria bacterium | reverse complement strand
GGCACCGATGAGACCCGCATGGATCTTGGCCGAATCAACATCGCGGATTGCTCCATGGGAAACCCGGACTTCCGTGGGCAGCCGACCGGGTCACCCTGCGGAGGGCTCCGGGCCACGACGCCGGCGCCCGCGGCGGCGCCTGCGTCCGTTGCCCCCCGACCTTCCCGACCCCGGAACCCCGGTCCCAGGGGATTCCTGGACGGGTTGTTCCCCCTCCCTCGGCCGGCTCAGGTACTCGTCCACCAGAAAGGCCACGACCGATTCCGCTTCCGGGTCGGACAGGACCTCCCGCGCGATGGCCCGGAACTCCTCGGGGACCACGGCCCCGGCCTCCAGGCGCTCCTTGATCTCGCGGATGCGGCGGTCCGCCATCATCGTCAGGGCCTCCTCTCGGGTGGGGGGGACGTGCCTCGACAGTCGGATCCCGTAGCGCCAGGCCAGGCGCTGTTCGAACAGGTGGTCCGTCGGCGCAAGGAGCGTCACCGCCCTCCCCGTCCGGTCCACGCGGCCCGTGCGGCCGGTCCGGTGGATGTATCGTTCGAGGTCGGGCGGGGGCTCGTAGTGGATGACGCACGGCAGGAACGAGATGTCAATCCCCCGCGCCG
This sequence comes from Deltaproteobacteria bacterium, assembly GCA_037442805.1. Lineage (GTDB taxonomy): Bacteria > Myxococcota_A > UBA9042 > DTJE01 > DTJE01 > DYKK01. The sequence goes on along the minus strand of JBBIPO010000216.1, from coordinate 5,074 downwards.
CGAGGTCCGTCGCGACCAGGTAGCGCAGCGTCCCGGCCTTCATCCGGCCCATGACCTCCTCGCGCCGCGACTGCGGCAGGTCGCTGTTGAGCAGGGCCGCGTTGTATCCCCGGCGGCGCAGGTAGGCGGCCACCATCTCGGTGTCCGACCGGGTGTTGCAGAAGATGATCGCGCAGGTCGGGTCCTCGGCCTCGAGGACCGCCATCAAGGATCGCACCCTCGTTTCTTCCGGATGCAGCGTGTACGCCACGTTCTGGATCCGATCCACGTCCACCCGGTCCTCGGACAGGTCCACCCGCGCGGGGTCCCGCATGTGGCGGGCGATCAGGCGCTCAATGTGCGGGGGGAGTGTCGCTGAAAACAGCAGGATCTGCCTCAGGTTCTTCAGCCCGGAAAGGACCTTCTGAACCTCGTCCCAGAACCCTGCGGACAGCATCTCGTCCGCCTCGTCCAGGACCAGGACTCGCACCCGCGACAGGTCGAGGGTCCTGCGCCGGAAGTGGTCCAGGACGCGTCCTGGCGTCCCCGTGACCACGTGGACCCCGCCGGCGAGGCGGCGCAACTGCTCCCCATAGCCGGTACCGCCATAGATGGCCGCGGCCCTCGAACCGACCGCCGGGCACGTCTTCTCGAACTCTCCGTGGACCTGGAGGGCGAGTTCGCGCGTCGGGGCCAGGACCAGGGCCCAGGGACCCGGCGTCGCCGGGTCCAGGCGGCTGACGACCGGGGCGACGTACGCGAGCGTCTTGCCGCTTCCCGTGCGGGAGCGCACGACGAGGTGCTGTCCGTCCAGGACGGGCCGCGCGCAGGCCGCCTGCACCGGAAGTGGTCGCTCGTAGCCGGCCTCCCGCAGGGCCGCGACCACGCGCGGGTCGTACCCCAGTTCCTCCCAGGTCGGTCCCTCGGTGTCCACGTCTTCTTTCAGATGGTGCGCTCCAGGGCGGGTTCGTCCGGGGGTTTGTTCGCCGTCAGATAATCTACTTGACAAAGATACATGGTCCCGAAGGCTGCCTGGAGGCGCCGGACCATGCCCATGTCCGCGGCCTGGGAGCGGTGCAGACGCGTGGCCTCGACCATGAAGTCGCGGCAGTTCATGTCCGCGGTACAGGGGGCATGGGCGTCCCAGACCTCGGTGATGGGGCCGGGGTCGCATCGCCCGAACCACCGCAGCAGCCAGAACCGGTTCAGGATCCAGTACAGGCGCTCGACGCGGTGCGGAGGAAGGCCTCCCGCCTGGACCGCCGGGTCCGCGGCCAGCCGGGCGCCCGTCGTGACGAGGCGCGCGGCCAGTTGATGCTCGGGGTGTCCCGTCGCCCCGAAGTCGGGGTGGAAGGTCACGATCAGGTCCGGCTTGAAGCGCCGGATCTCGGTCACCACGAGTCCCTGGGGGTCACCCTGGGCGCGCCACTTCGCGTAGATCTCGTGGCGCAACGGGAAGGATTCCACCGGGAGCGGGGCGTTGAAGTACCGTTCGTGCCGGAGTTCCGCGCCGTAGCGCTCGGCCACCGCGACCATCTCGCGCCCGCGGATCGTCGCGAGGTCGGGTTCGCACCCTTCGGGGAGGCAGCACTGCCCCCCATCGCCGTGGGTCAGGATCAGAAAAAATGTTGGGTTGCGATAATAGACGGACGACCTGGCGAGCAGAGTCCCGGAAAAGCACTCGTCGTCGGGGTGCGGGGCGCACCACATGGTTCGCGCCCCGTCCTTCAGCAGCGCCTCCACCGGCCGGGGCTCTGGCGCGCCGTCGGGCCTCACCGGCGCGTGCGCGCACCCCCCGAACCACGACGGCCACCCCATCGCGACCCCCCCCCACCCCACGGCCTTCAGGAAGGTCCTTCTGTCCATCTCCATGGGCGAATCCTTCGCCTCGAAGCTGAGCGGATTCTACCCGACTGCGCCACCGGGGTCCATCGCGAGCCCACCCTCGTCATCCCTTGAGGTGACCGCATCCGTGGCCGTGACCGTGGCCGTGACCGTGACCGTGGCCGTGACCGCCACCGAGTCACTGCCGGACCCCGGACTCCGGACTCCGTGACCGTGACGGTGACCGTGTCCGTGTCGGAGTCCGTGACCGTGACTGTGTCCGTGTCCGCCCCGGAGTCCCTGCCGGACCCCGGGTCCCGGACCCCCGACCCCGGGTGGCGCGGCCTGGAGGCCGCGCATCCGCCGCGAAGCGGACTTGGCTTCGCCGACGCTTCGCGTTCGCGGCTCCGCGGAGTCACTGCTGGACCCCGGATCCCGGACCCCCGACCCCGGACCCCCGACCCCCGTCCTCTTTCTCCGATGGCGTCACCCTCGCGGGCTCCTCCATCCCGACCACCCGCACGGGGATCGGCCTCGTCGCCTCTCCCGCGTATAGCGACACGTGCGGGAAGGGGATCTCGATCCCCTCGCGGTCGAAGGCCTTCTTCAGGCGGCGGTTGAACTCCCGCCCCACGACCCACTGCTTCAGCGGGAGCGTCTTCAGCCGGACCCGGATCACGACCGCGGAATCCGCGAAGCGATCCACCCCCAGGACCTCCGCGTCCTCCAGCATCAGCGGACCAAAGACCTCGTCTGCGCGCATCTCGGCGGCCACGGCCCGGATCACCTCCGAGACCCGGTCCGTGTCCTCCTTGTAGGCGACCCCCACGTCCACCACGTAGCCCGACCACCCCGAAGACCCGTTCGCGAGCGTCGTGATGGTCCCGTGGGGAAACACATGCACGACACCCTGCACGTCCCGCAGCACGATGGTGCGCAACGTGATCTTCTCGACCTGCCCGCTCGTACCGTTGATGGTCACGATGTCCCCTACGCGGACCTGGTCCTCCAGGATTACGAAGAAGCCGCTGATCACGTCGCGGACTAGGTTCTGGGCCCCGAATCCCACCGCGAGTCCCATGACGCCGGCCCCAGCGAGGATCGGGGCGATATTGACGCCGACCTCCGCGAGGGCCATCAGACCCGCCACGACCCACACGACCACTACGAGCACCTGCCGCGCCAGTTTGATGAGGGTCTGCGCCCGACGGACGTCGTCGCCGGGCGCGGGCGCGTCCCGCGTCTTCTCGGCCACGAGCCGGGCCTCGGTTCGCCGCAGCCATCCCCGGACCAGCCGCGCGGCCAGCCAGGCCACCCCCAGGATCGCGACGGCCCTCGCCAGCGACGCCACAACGCGCTGCCAGCCGGGGCCGAGCAGGTCCTCGATGCCGTTCATCGTCCGCCCACCTCGCACGTCTGCCGTAAGGGACGATACCACGTTCGCGGAAACGGAAGGCACACGCGCAGGTGGCCCGGCTTGTCAACTTCCTGTCAACTTGTTGACGTTTTCCATTACCGGACGACGCGATGCGTGCTACCCGATGAACAAGCTGGCTCCTCGCCCGCGGAGGCAGCGGGCAGGGACAGAGGGGTTCGAGATGGCCTGGCCCGACGCGCTCCAGAGCCACGTCACCCTGCTCGCGGACCGGTGGTGTGCCCTCATCCTCGGGACCTATCCGCCGGACGCGGCCCGCCTGATGGCCGGCCGGAGCGACCCCTTCGCGAACCCGGTCGGCAGCACGGTCCGGCGCGCGACCCGGATTGTGGTCGAGGCCCTTGTCGCCCGCCAACCCGACGATGCCGGCATGGTCGAGGCCCTGCACGACATCGTCCGCATCCGGGCGGTGCAGGACTTCACGCCCTCGCAGGCGGTCGGTTTCGTCTTCTTGCTGAAGCAGGCGGCGCGCCAGACCGAGGACGGGGTCGTCCCGCTGTCACCCTCGGATCTGGCCGAACTGGACCGGCGCGTGGATGACCTGGCCTTGGTGGCGTTCGACCTCTACACGGCCGACCGGGAACGCATCGCCCAGATCCGGGTGAACGAGTCCCGTCGCGCCGTGGGGAGGCTGCTCGAACGCGCCGGCCTTTCCATCGCGGACCCGGATGCACACACGGAGGCGAGTCCATGAAGATCTGGCTGTCTCTGGCCGTGGTCATCGCAGCGACTCTGGCGGCCTGGCTCCTGGCCGGGACCGGGTTGCGGCCGCTGTTCGGGGTGGTCTTTCCGTACCTCGCGTTCGCGACGTTCGTGGTCGGACTCGCGTGGAGGGTGATCCGGTGGGCGCGGTCCCCGGTGCCCTTCCGCATCCCGACCACCTGCGGGCAGCAGAAGTCGCTGGCCTTCCTCCCCCACAGTCGCCTGGACAATCCGTTCACCGGGTGGCAGGCATTCGGGCGCATGGCGCTCGAAGTCCTGTTCTTCCGGTCGCTGTTCCGCAACACGAGCGCGACCCTGACCCGCGACGGCCGCCTGGTGTACGGGTCCGAGAAGTGGCTGTGGGCCGCGGGCCTCGCGTTCCACTGGTCGTTCCTCGTCATCGTGCTGCGCCACCTGCGCTTCTTCCTGGAGCCGGTCCCCTGGCTGGTCGAGGCCCTCGCGGACGTGGACGGGTTCTTCCAGGTCTGGGTACCCGTCCTGTATCTGACCGACCTCGTGATCGTCGCGGCCCTGACGTTCCTGTTCCTGCGTCGCGTCCTGCTGCCGCAGGTGAGGTACGTGTCGCTCGCGAACGACTATTTCCCGCTGTTTCTGTTGCTCGGAATCGCGGTGACCGGCATCCTGATGCGCTACTTTTTCAAGACCGACCTGGCGGCGGTCAAGGACGTGGCCCTCGGGCTTGTCACCTTCCGCCCGGTGGCGCCGGAGGCCGCCAGTCCCCTCTTCTACGCGCACCTGTTCCTGGTCAGCGTGCTGCTCGCGACCTTCCCCTTCAGCAAACTGGTCCACATGGCGGGGGTGTTCCTGAGCCCCACTCGCAACCTCGCGAACAACAACCGCGCCGAGCGCCACGTCAACCCCTGGAACCCCGAGGTCAAGACGCACTCGTACCAGGAGTACGAGGAGGAGTTCCACGACCTGATGAAGAACGCCGGCTACCCGCTGGAGAGGGAGTGAGATGGCCGAAAAACTGCCGAGCCGCGACGAGATGCTGCGAATCCGATACGATCGGTTTGGGGGGGGGGGCGCCGCCCCCCCCCCCCCCCCCCCCCCCCACCACCGCCCCCCCGCCCCGGCTCGCGGCGCCGGCACCCCGCTCCAGCCCGAGGCACC
>JBBIPO010000215.1:4447-5729 GCA_037442805.1 Deltaproteobacteria bacterium | reverse complement strand
GCGTACGGCCGCGCGAGCGCCCGCTCGCGCGTGGGTGCGCGGGCGCTGCCCGCGCTGGACCGTAACCGTGGACCGTGGCCGTGTCAGAGTCCGTGGCCGTGTCCGTGACGGAGTCCGTGACCGCCACGGAGTCATTGCCGGACCCCGGACCCCGGACCCCGGACCCCAGACGCCGGATCCCGGATCGTCCCGACGACAGGATGGTCGAGACCTGGACAGAGGTCAGGCGCCGAGGTCGCACTCGCGCAGGGCCGATGCGATCCGGCGGCCCGCGCGGCCGTCCCCATACAGCCACCGGGGTCTGGCGATCCGGCGATAGAGACGGGGGTCGGACAGGATCTCCATCGCGGCCTCGACGATGCGGGCGCGGTGGGTCCCCACGAGGCGGACCGCCCCGGCGCGGACCCCCTCGGGTCGCTCGGTCTGGTCGCGCGCGCACAGGACTGGCCTGCCCAGGGCCGGGGCCTCCTCCTGGACCCCGCCGGAGTCGGAAAGAACCAGATGACACCGTGCCAGGAGGGCGACGAAGTCGGAATAGGGAAGGGGGGGCAGCAGGCGCAGGCGCTCGTCGCGGAGGGCCGAGGAGAGCGTGCGGGTCACGGTCTCGCGGACCGAGGGGTTGGGGTGGACGGGCCACACGATGGCGAGGTCCGGGACCCTCCCGAGAAGGTCGAGAAGGGCCAGGCACACCGCCTCGATGCCCGGGCCGAGATTCTCGCGCCGGTGGAGGGTGACCAGCAGGAACCGCTCGGGCAGGGACCGCCCCCCCGCCAGCGAAGAGGTCCTCCTCTTGTGGTCGAGACGGCGCAGGACGTGGCGCAGCGCGTCCACGCCGGGGTTGCCCGTCACGACGACGCGGTCCGGGGGCACGCCCTCGCGCAGCAGGTTCCGGCGGGCCCCTTCCGTGGGGGCGAAATGGAGGGAGGCGAGGCGGCCGATGACCTGGCGGTTCATCTCCTCGGGCCAGGGGGAGGACGGGTCCCAGGTCCGCAGGCCTGCTTCGATGTGGGCCACCGGGATGCGACGGTGGAAGGTCGCAAGGGCCGCGGCCATGGCCGACGTCGTGTCCCCTTGCACGACCACGATGTCCGGGCGTTCCCGGTCCAGGACCGGGTCCAGATCCCGCAAGACGCGGGCCGCGACCTCGGTCGGAGTCTGGTCCTCGCGCATCACGTCGAGGTCTACGTGCGGGACGATGCCGAACTCGTCGAGGAACGGGTCCAAGATCTGCCGGTGCTGGGCGGTCACGCAGACCCGGACCGCCCCGAATCCGGGCGTCTTG
>JBBIPO010000215.1:0-4347 GCA_037442805.1 Deltaproteobacteria bacterium | reverse complement strand
GCCCGCGGTGGACCCCGTGAGCCGCAACACGACCTCGGCGACGTGCGCGATCTCGACCTCTCGACCTGAACCGAGATTCACGGCCTCTCCGGCGGCCTCGGCCACGGCCCCCGCGCGCAGGAGCCCGTCCACGATGTCCCCGACCCACGTGAAGTCGCGGGTCTCGCGTCCGGTGCCGGTGATGACGAGGGGCCGGCCAAGCAGGGCGAAGTACAGGAAGTTGGGGATGACGTTGCGGTAGGGTCCCGGGACCTCCCCCGGGCCGAACGAGTTGAACAGGCGCGTGCGAACGACTGGCAGATGATGTCTCCTGTGAAAATATTCGCAATAAAGTTCACCAAGCCCCTTGGTGATCTGATAGGGTGTTGCGGGATGGATCGCGGCGTCCTCTTCCCGGACCGGTAGGGGCAGGCCGTCTTGGTAATACGAGCACCCGGACGAGGCGTACACGAAACGGCCGACCCCCGCCACCAAGGACGCTTGCAGCACGCGCAGGGTCCCCATCCCGTTGACCTCGAGGTCGCGCTCCGGATGGTCCACCGAGTTCTGGTTGGCGAAGAGGGCCGCGAGGTGAAACACCACGTCCGGGGCGACTCGGAAAGCCTGTTCGAGGGCCGTGGGGTCGGTCACCGAACCTTCTACCAGGCGCACGCCGTCCGGGACGTTCCACCGGCGTCCGCTCGACAGGTCGTCCAGGATCACCACGGCGCGTGGGTGCAGATCCAGCAACACCCGAACCAGGTTCGACCCGATCGCGCCCGCGCCCCCGGTCACCAGGATCGTCCGGTCGCGATAGAAAGAGGCGACGGGGTTCATTGTACGTTGTCCTCCCGAGGGGGAACGAGGGCGTCCAGGACCCGGCCGACCCGTTCCAGGCCCGCCTCGCGCGAGAAGGAGGCGCGACAGGCCGCGAGTCCCCGCTCTCCCAGCACCCGCGCCGAAGCCGGGTCCGAGGCGAGGGCGGTGCAGGCGGCGGCCAAGGCCTTCGCGTCGCCGGCGGGCACCCACGACCCGCACCGCGCCCGCAACACGAGGTCCCGCGCGTCGCTCGTCCGCGGGACTGCGGCCACGACCGGCAACCCCGCGGCCATGAAGGTCAAGACCTTGGAGGGGACGACGGGGGTCCTCATCTCGGGCCGCAGCGTGACGAGGCCCGCGTCGCACGCCTTGACCCACCGCGCGAATCGCGGGGGCGCGACCCAATCCTGAAACACCACGGAGCGAAGCCCTCGGGCCTGGCGCTCCGCCGCGGCCCTCGCGACCCCTCCCCCGACCAGCAGGAATCCGATGTCGGGTCGGTCGTCCAGGAGGCGGGCCGCCTCCACGACGGTGGTCAGGTCCTGGGCGAACCCCATCACCCCGCCGAACACGAACACGAACCGGTCCCGGAGGCCGAGGCGGGCCTTGAGGTCCGGGTCCGGGGGGGCAGCCTGGATGGCCTCGACGTCCACGAAGTTGGGAACGACCTCGATGGCCTTGGGCCGGCGCTCGAACGCCGGATGGCGACGCAGCCACGGCACGTGCCCGTCCGAGTGGACCACGACGCGGTCCGCGGCCCGATAGCACCGGTCCTCGACGAGACGCCACGACCAGGCCAGGGCCGGGTTCCGCAGGAGGCCGAGGTCCACCGCGTTGTCCGGAAAGAGGTCCTGGACGTGGAGGACGAGGTGGCAGCGGAAACGTCGCTTGAGCGCGGCGCCCGCGAGCCCGAGGGTCAGGGGCGGGGAATAGACCCACAAGACGTCCGGGCGGCGCACGAGAAGCGACCCCGCCCCGACCACCATCGTGGGCAGGGCGAGCCACGCGAGGCCCTTCCTCCAGGCCGGGACGTCGTGCAACGGCAAGGATGGGACCCGGATCGCGCGGATCGCGGGTTCCGGTGCTAGGTCGTCCCCCGCGCGGACCGTCAGGACCGTGACCTCCCATCCGCGGTCCCGCATCCCGCGGGCCACCTCCCGCATCAAGGTCGCCGCGGAGCGGGCGTCGGGTGGGTACGAATCGCACAGGATCGCGATGTGACGCGCCATCCTCGCGGACCACGCTCGCCTGCCCGATGGTAGCACGGGGGCCGAAGCCGAGCGGATAGGACTGGCCAGGGGCTTGACACAAGGCCTGGAAAAACCAGAGAATGGTTACGACTGACACGGAGGAACGTCATGCCGACTGTTGCGGACAAGACGACCGACACCGTGAGCCCGTCCGGCATCGAACGCAGGTCAGGGCAGGCGGTTGCGTCGTCGCGCGGCCGGATGCGCGAGTCGCTGCGCGGGGTCGGATACGAGGAGGGGAGCCGTGCCCTGTCGCCCAGGGGCGACGGGGACCCGCCGGAGGCGCCGAAGCCCGCCGCAGCGACCGAGGAGGAGCGCACGGAGACCCAGCGCCAGTCGTACGAGGCCCTCCTGGGCCAGTTCCTGGGAGGAAAACTGTTCGAACTGGTTACGAAACACACCACGCCCGACCGGATCATGAAGTATGCCTCCAAGGCCGTGGACGCCCTGATCAAGGCCGCGGGGGACCAGGTCGGGAAGATCCAGGGCCTGGACGACGAAAGCCGGCAGGCCGCGGGGGCCCTGGTGGAGGTCCTCGGCCAGATCCTCGACGAGCAGGCCGAGGCGTACCTGGCCTCGGAGGAAGGCCAGGAACTCGCGAAGAAGGTTTCGAACTACGTGGCCGGGCACCCGGGACAGGTGATCGCCGCGATCCTGTTGGCCGCGGCCGCGGCGGTGGCGGCGAATGTGTCCTTGCCCGAGATCGCAGCGAAGACGTCGCTGGCCCGGGGCGTGGACGCGGAGGTCCAGGCGAAACTGGGCCGGATCCGCGACATCGCGCTCGAGAGCATTTCCGTGCGCGTGCAATTCACCTCCGGGCGGTTCAAGGCCGAGGCCGGCGTCGCTCACGAGGACGGGGAGACGACGGGCACGGTCGGGGCGTCCTACGGGGACGAGACGGGCCAGGTCTCGACGCGCGCCACGCTGGACAAGGATGGGCTGTTGAGCGCGCAGGTCGGGGTCCGCGGGCAGAAGAACAACGTCTCGGGGTCGGCGGGCGTCGCGTGGAAGCGGGACGCGGGGACCTCCGCGGACGCCACCATCGAGGTCGGTGACAAGAAGGACCACCTATCCGCGGCCGCGAAGTACGAGTTCGACAAGGGGCTTCTGAACGTGCGCCTGTCGCGCGAGGTGACCGAGGGCTTCTTCACGCGCAGCAACTCGCTCGTCCTGGAGGGCGGCAAGGCGTCTTCCGAGCACACGCTGCGCTACGCCAAGGACGGCCGGTCCCTGGAAGTGAAGCACACGACAGGGGCCGCCGGCGAGACGAACACGTCCCTCGCCACCCGGTATTCGGCCCGCGACCTGACCGTGGCGCTGGATGCGGCGTTCGGGTCGGCTGGAAACACCGTGTCGGCGTCGGTCGAGGGTCATCCCAAGGAAGGGATGATTTACAAGGCCGACGCGACCTACAGCCTGAGCGATTCGCGTTTCCTGAACTATGGCGCCTCGTTCGGCTTCCAGGACCCGAAGAAGTTCGAGGGGTTCCTTTTGGAATACCGTCGCAACAACGCCCCCCAGGTCCCGGAGGACCGGTTCCGGGCCACGGTGGAGTTCACGATCCAGCAGATGATGTTCCGGGTGCAGGACGAGACGGTGCTCAAGGGCGGGAGGCTGTCGTCGGGAACCGCGAGCGCGCACGCCGCGTACCCACTTCGCAAGGACCTGGCGTTGATCGGCGGCGTCACGTACGGATACGGCCCGGATCGGACGGTCGGGACCATGCCGCAAGTGGGCTTGCAGATCAAGGACATCCCGGTCCTGGTTGGCTACGATACGAACTCGAAGGCCTGGACCCTGCGCCTGACCATTCCGTTCGGGAGGAAGTAGGGTCGGGGGTCCGGGATCCGGGGTCGGGCAGGGGCTTCGTGGCGGAAACGGACACGGTCACGCAAGACGGTCACGGGCATCCGCGGTCGGGGATCTGGGGGGTTCGCCAACCCGCGGGGGCTTCGCCGAGGTCGCGTCTCCTTGAAAGGACAGCCCATGTGTTGGAAACAACGGAAGGTCACGTGGGTCGGGATGATCGTGCTGGGGGCGACCACGTGGGTCGGGTGCGGAGGATCTGCCACGCCGGGGGGCCTGCCGGACATCTCCGGGTCGGACCTGGGGCGGTCCGATTCCCAGCATCCGGACGTCCCGGGGTTGGATGTCGTGTTTCCGGACCCTGGAAGGGAGGGCCCGGCGGACGCCGGACCCGGACCGGATGTCCCGGACGTGCCGGACGGGGCCGATGTCCCGATTGGCCCCGGGCCGTGCGGGAGCGGCGAGGACTGCCCCTCGGGCTTCTGCGTCGAGA
>JBBIPO010000214.1:0-5790 GCA_037442805.1 Deltaproteobacteria bacterium | reverse complement strand
ATCCAGAAGACCCGCGGGACCGGGTCGTGACCCCGCGGGGCTAGGCCCCGAACTTCTTCAGGCGGCCGGCGTAGCCGAGGGCGAGTTGCATCAACTTGACCCCGGGGAAGACCCCGAGGACCCCGCGCGCGCAGGCGGCCTCCGTGAACCGGCCCGCGCCGGTCGGGATCGCGGTCGAGGCCCGGATCAGGACCGGGACCGGGTGGAAGGAGTGGTCCTTCAGGGCCGCGGGCGTCGAGTGGTCCCCCGTGACGATCAGGACCGCGGGGTCCAGGGCCTCGATGTCCGGGAACAGGCGGTCGCATTCCTCGAGCACCCGGACCTTGGCGTCGAAGTCGCCCTTGTGCCCCGCGGAATCCGTCGCCTTGATGTGAACGAAGAAAAAATCATATTCATCGAAGTGTTTCCGCAGGACCTCGACCTGGTCCGCCGGCGTCGGTCCGGTGTCCAGGACGTCCATGCCCACCAGGGCCGCGATCCCGCGATACATCGGGTAGGTCGCGATGGCCGCGGCGCGCAGGCCGTAGCGATCGCGGAAGGGCTCGAGGTGCGGGACGGTCGCGAACCCGCGCAGCAGGACGAAGTTCTGCGGGGCCGAATCGCGCAGGGCCTCGCGGATCGCGTCCACGGCCTGGTTCACGGCGCGGGCCGCAATTTCGGACCCGGGGTCCAGGGCGCGGACGGGCGGGGCCGGGACCCCGGTCACCTGCGGGTCCGTCTCGGTCAGGCGGTCGGCCAGCCCCGGACCCTTCAGGATGAAGACGAAGCGGTGTTCCTTGCCGGACAGGAACGTCACGTCGTACCCGGGGACGCGCACCCGTTCGTTCAGGAGGGCGACGAGTTCCCGGTTGCGCTCCTGGGTCGGCAGGCCCCCCCGGCGGTCCGTGATCGCCCCCGTGACCGGGTCCAGGGTCGCGAAGTTGCCCCGGGCCGACAGCTCGTCGGGGGCCTGGCGGTGCCCGACGCCCAGGGCCTCGAGCACCCCCCGTCCGACCTCGGTCGCCACGGGGTCGTAGCCGAACAGGGCCATGTGCCCGGGGCCGGAACCGGGCGCGATCCCGTGGTCCACCATGACCATCAGGCCGCACGCGGACCGCCGCGCCAGGTCGTCCAGGTTCGGGATGCGCGCGGCCTCGAGTTCCGTCATCCCGCGGCCCGGAAACGGCACGCCGCCCAGGCCATCGAAGACGAACAGCACGATCTTGCCGGTCGAATCGTTCACGAGGTCCTTGACTAGCATCGGAAATCACCCCCGTTCGTGATCGAGGCGGCCGTCCGGGCCGTCCTCCCGCAGGAGGACGAGTATAAGGCGCCTGGGGCCATGCATGCCCATGACCAGCGTCTTCTCGATGTCGGCGGTGCGGCTCGGGCCGGTGACGAGCGTGCAGGCCGGCCCGTCGTGGTCGCGCGCGTGGGCCAGGGCGTCCTCGAGCGACGCGACGACCTGGTCGGACCTCGCGAGCACCACGTGCGTGTCCGGAAGCAGCGAGGCGGCCCGACCCTCAGGGTGCGCCAGGAGGACCGACCCGGTCTCCGCGACCAGGGCCAGGCACCCGGTCACCCCGAGGTCGGCGCGCGCGGCCTCGGCGCGGGGGGAGGACTCGGGCCAGACCCGGACCCCGAGGGCCCGCAAGGCCTCGGCCGCGCCGTCCGCGTCCGGGGAGACGAGGGCCGCCTCGGGGCGAACCAGGGCCACGACCACGCGCATGGCCTCCGTCACGTCTCGCGCCCGCACCACCTCGCCCGAGGCCTCCGCGAACCGGGCGAGGAACGCCGCCATCGCGTCGTCGGGGGGCGGTCTGGACGGGGGCGACGTGGACTCTTCCTCGTGGGGCGGGGCCACGGGGCGCGGCTCGGGCCAGGCCGGCGCCCCCGGGTGGTCCCCGGCGATCCGCGGCCACTCCCGCCGAAAGGATCGCCGGGCCGGGACGGGCCAGTCCCCTTGCGTGGTCCAGCCGAACCACCGAGCGACCCTCCGGTAGAGCCCTGGCCACCACCGCGCAACCCACGCGAGCGCCCGCCCGGCCGCCGCGAACCGCCTCGGCCCCGCCATCCAGAAGCGCGCCGCCGCGAACAGCAGCCTCCAACGGAACGGCTTGGGGACGCGGGCGCGCAGCCTCCGGATGGCCCCGGCGAGGTCAATCCCCGCCGGGCACGCGCGCGTGCACTCCCCGCACAGGGTCGAGGCGTAGGCGAGATCCCCGGCGCGCTCGACGCCCTCCAGTCCCGCGGTCCACAGGATTCCCATGGGTCCCGGGTACGTGGTCCCGTAGGCGTGGCCGCCGATGGTCCGGTACACCGGACAGACGTTCAGGCACGCCCCGCACCGGACGCAGCGCAGGATGTCCTTCAGGTCGGGGTCCCCCGCGAGGCGCGAGCGCCCGTTGTCCAGCAGGACCAGGTGGACCTCGCGGGGGCCGAAGGGGTCGTCCGGCCGCGCGGGTCCCCGCAGAACGCTGACATAGGTGGTGGCGGTCTGGCCGGTGGCGTTGCGGGGCAGGACCCGCAGGACCGCCGCCGCGTCCTCGGGGGTGGCCACGACCTTCTCGATCCCCGTGAAGGCAACCAGGAGCGGGGGGAGCGTCGCGCACAGGCGGGCGTTGCCCTCGTTGCTGAGCGTGACGAGGTCCCCGGTGGACGCGATGGCGAGGTTGACGCCGATGACCCCCACGTCCGCGGCCAGGAACTCGTCCCGCAGGTAGCGGCGCGCGAAGGCGGCCATCGCGGCCGGGTCGTCGGACGGCGGCATCCCGAGGCGCTCGGCGAACAACCGTCCGATGTCGGCCCGCGAGAGGTGCAGGGCGGGCGCCAGGATGTGGGAGGGCGGCTCCCCGCGCAACTGCACGATGAATTCCCCGAGGTCCGTCTCGACGACGCGGCATCCGGCCGACTGGAGGGCGCCGGCCAGGTCCGCCTCCTCCCCGGTCATGGTCTTGGCCTTGACGACCCGTCGCGCTCCACGGGATCGGACGAGTTCCATGACCGTCCGGCGGGCCTCGTCGGCGGTCGCGGCGCGATGGACCGTGACCCCATGGGCCCGCAGGCGCGCGGTCAGTTCCGCGACGAGGTGCTCCATCCGGGCGGCGCTCCGGGCGCGGGCGTCCGTGGCGGCCCGGCGCGCGCCCTCGGGGTCGGACAGGCGGGCCAGGGCCGCGGCCCGGGCCGCAAGCGAATGGTCGCAGGCCCTGCGCACCGCGGCTTGCAGAAATTCGTCGCGCGCCGCGGTCGCGGCGTTGCGCTGGAGGTCGCGGGGGTCGCGCGTCATGACTCCCCCCGGAGGGACGCGGCCAGGACCTCGGTCACGTGGAGGACACGAACGCCCTGGGGGGCGACCCCGCGCAACTGGAGCAGACATCCGGGTTCCCCGACCACCACGAGGTCCGGGGCCTCACGCGTGAGGGTCGCGAGCCTCCGGCGCCCCATCGAGGCCGACACCTCCCGCCAGCGAGCCATGAAGACCCCTCCGAACCCGCAGCACTCGTCCACAGGCCTCGGCAGGAGGTCGAGGATGCTCGCGAGGAGCCCTTCCGCGGCCCGGCGCACCGCCTCGTTCCGGGGCATGTGGCACGACCAGTGCAGGACCGCCCGCGCCCGCATCCGGCCCGGCCACGCCCCCAGCCCGCGCTCGCGGGCCAGGTAGTCCACGACCTCGTGCACCCGCGGCCTCAGGGCCTCCCACTCGCGGGCGAGCCCGGGGTCGTCGAGGACCTCCCGGTAGCCGTCGCGGACCATCTCCACGCAGGACCAGGAGGGACCCACCACGACCTCGGCGTCCGCGAAACGGCGGACGAAGGCCCGCGCCATCGCGCGCGCCTCCCGTCCCTGCCCGGAGTTCTGGAAGACCTGCCCGCAGCAGGTCTGTCCCGGGTCGTAGCGGACCTCGCACCCTGTCGCGCGCAGGCACTGCACGGTCGCGGCCCCGACTTCCGGCAGAAACTGGTCCACGAGGCAGGGAATGAACAGGTCCACGGGGAGGCGCGACCGGGATGGGCGTGGGTCCGTCACAGGACGACCTCCAGGGACACGCACAGGACCCCGTGGGCTGCCCCCCCGGGGACCGTCAGGACGACGCCCCGCGTCGGGCCCACGGGCTCCGCGACCCGGATCGCCGCTGGTTCCGCGTGTCCGGTTGCCGTGAACGGCTTCTCGTCGCCGTCGCCGATTCGAAGCGTCCAGAGAGGGGTACGCCCCGCGGTCTCGCCCCGCCACATCCAGGTCACGTCCAGGGCCGAGGCCGCGGCCTCGGGCGTCCATCGGACCGTGCGCACCCGCCCACCGGGGTGGGACGGGACGACCAGAGCCGGACCTCCCATCCCCGGGCACTCGTCCCCGAGGGCGAGTCCCACCAGGTACTTCCCGCCCGGGTCCAGGTGGCTGCATTCCCACTTCTGATGAGTCATGTTGAAATAGTCACATGGAATGGAATCCAGGCGCACGTCGAGCCGCTCGACGTCGGCCGCCGCGGACAGAGTCGGTCCTGCGCGGCTGGCCCACCAGGCCAGGCCGACCCAGACCAGCAGCGCGGTTCCCGCCGCCGACGCGACTGCCCGGCGAGTGCGCCGCGACCACCGCGACGGCAGGTCCCGAAGCGGTGCGCCTCCGCGGACGAGGGCCGCGAGCAGGGCGGCCCCGGGCGCGACGGACAGGACGAGCCACGGCATGAAGAAGCGCGCCCCTCCGTACCGGTACTTCGCGAAGGCCACCAGGAACGCCGCGAGCGAGACGGCCAGCGCGATGGCCACGGCCCGCGCGCGCTGAAACAGGAACGGCAACCCCACGTACGCCGCGAACGGGAGCGCCGCCATCTGGGCCAGTTCCCCTTCCGCGGACCGGGTGAAGAACCGGCGCAGCCCCTGGTCGAGCGGGGTCCCGAACACGTCGTAGGTCTCCACGGATGGCGTTCCATCCCGCACCGTGAGGATACGATGGTACGAGGTCACGAAGGGAGAGCCGTACATCAGCCAGTTGGCGACGGCGAATGCGGCCAAGGGAATGGTTCCGAACGCGATGGCCCTGCCCAGGGAGCGCCGGTCTCGGCCCACGAGCGCCAGGGTGACCGGGGCCGCGACCAGGATGTTCGTGACCTTGGCCACGACGGCGAGCCCCAGCAGGAATCCGGCCAGGCCGGGCCTGCGCGAGGCGAGCGCCTCGCACCCGCCGGCCGCGAGCGCTGCGTAGAAGACGTCGTGGCTGTACGCGTAGGTCAGATAGGGCACCAGCGGACACGCGGAGACCAGGAACACGACGATGGTCGCGGCCTCGGGCGGCGAGAACCGCGCCGCCAGACGGTACCCGAGGAACAGGGCCAGGACCATGGCCAGCGCGTTGAAGACGAGGAGTCCGTCCACGCCGAAGGCGATGAAGAACGGGGTCGAGACGATGGGCATCAGGACCGAGTGCTTGGGATACCACTCGCCGCCGGAGCCGACGGAGACGTTGCTCCACGCCACGTCCAGGTTGCGGTACCAGGGGAGGCTCCCGTCGTACCACGAACGCGGCTGGACCTCCTCCTGCCGGAGCGTCAGGCCCCGGGTGATGGACCGGTTGGTCTGGGCGTAGAAGGAGCCGTCCCGGAACAGGAAGGTGTATGGCTGGTAAGAACGCAGGCAGGTCGTCGCGACCAGGATGGCCAGCCCACAGAGGACCAGGGCGTCCAGCCGTGGGAATGCTCGTCCGCTCGTATCCACGGGGCGGGATGGTAGACCGAAGTGCGCGTCCCGACAAGCGGAGCGTTACTGGAGCAATCCGCGCTGTAAGCGCGGATTGCGACCCGGCCGCAGCAGGGGCCCC
>JBBIPO010000213.1:0-5952 GCA_037442805.1 Deltaproteobacteria bacterium | reverse complement strand
TCCGGGACCGCGCCATCGTACAGGCGCACGAAGTCGTGAGGGGTGTACGGGGCCCCGACGGCCTGCTCCACGACCTCGTGCAAGGGTCCGGGTGGCCGGCCGGACTCGGGCCAGGTTACCTCCACCAGGTGCGCGCCCCGCGCGGGGTCCAGGCACCGCTCGACCCTCGGGTCCACGTCCCGGGCCTGTCGGGGCCCGAGCCACGGCGGCAGGTCCAGGTCTTCAGAGGATCGGCCCGAGCGAAAGACGTAGCGGGTCGGTCCGGGTCTGACGCGGCGTGCCGGCACCCGCACGGCCCGCAAGAATTCGATTCCCTCGACGCTCGCCCGATTCAGGGCCTCGAGGTCGGGGGCCCCTCCCTCCTCCAGGAACACCGCGGCGACGAGCCACTCCCCCACGCTCTGGTAGCCGACGGGCATGGGAGGCCGATACGAGATGCGCGGCATGGGATGGAACCCCCGCGAGAGGTCCAGGCGCAATCCCGCGCGCCGCAGGATGCGGGGCAGGTGCGCGACCATGTCCTTCTGGGACAGCCATGCGGCGCGCCCGACCTTGGTGAACACCAGGTGCCAGAAGGTGACCGAGTCCGCGGGCTCCTCGCGCCCGGCCTCCTCCCTCCCGGCCGTTTCCACGCCCTCGACCAGCCGCCTCGCCTCGCGCACCAGCCGCGCCCGCTCCTCGGCCACCGTCTTCGCATCGCACGGGGCGCCGCACCGGTAGCAGATCACGGTGCGCGCCGACTCGTAGTCCTCTGGAGCGGGACGCCTGGGGGCCGCGCGGGGGCCTCCGGACGAAGCCTCACCCTTTCCCGCGTCGGGCCGCCTGCGAATCGCCGGCTTCTCGCAGGGCGGCAACGGAACGCCCCGGTACGCCCGCTCGCGCTCCCTCAGCAGGAACTCACGCCGAACCAGCACGTCCACGTCGTCCCACGGGAGGCCCGCCTCCGTGAGGATGGGCCGCGCGTACGCCTCCGGGTCAAGGCCGGCCGCCTCGAAGGCCTCGACCCACGCCTCGAAGCGGACCATGTCGTCCCAGTTGTCGAAGCGGCAGCCCCGCCGGAAGGCGCCCTCGATCACGTCCGCGACGCTCGTGTCCCCCCGGGCCATCGCGCACTCGAGCCGCGCGAGCCGGCGGTCCGCGACCTTCAGCTCCACCCCGCTACCGCGCAGGTCGGCGCGCAGCAGGGCCTCCCGCCGGGCCAGGACCTCGTCGGCGGCCATGCCCTCCCACTGGAAGGGGGTGTGGGGACGCGGGACGAAGATGCCAACCGACACCGTGACCCGGGCGCGCGAGGCGTGGGATCGCCCGATGCGCCGGACCTCCCGGGCCAGTCGCGCGATGGCCCGGACATCGTCGTCCGTCTCGGTGGGCAGGCCGATCATGAAGTACAGTTTCAGACGGTTCCACCCGGCCGAGAAGACGCGTCGCGCGGCCGCGAGCAGGTCCTCGTCGCGCACGTTCTTGTTGATCACGTCGCGCAGGCGCTCCGACCCGGCCTCGGGCGCGAGCGTCAGGCCCGCGGCCCGCACCCGACGCAGGTCGCGCAGGACCTCGTCGGATACCCCATAGGCCCGCAACGACGACACGGACAGGGTCACGCCTCGGGGCGTCAGGGCCCCCGCCAGCAGACGCACGACCGGTCCCAGGACCGGCGAATCTGCCGGGGACAGGGAGCACAGCGACACCTCGTCCAGACCGCTCGCCTCCACGCCCTCGAGGACCTGGCGCACGAGGGCTCCGACCGTCCGCTCCCGCAGCGGGCGGTAGGTGTATCCGGCCTCGCAGAATCGGCATCCCTCGGTGCAGCCGCGCGCGATCTCGACCGAGGCACGGTCGAACACGGCGCGGGACCACGGCAACGGGGACCCCACCGGCGCGGGAATGCGGTCGAGGTCCGCGACGATCTGTCGGCGCACCGGCGCGACCCCACCCGTCAGGTCCGGGACCAGGAAGCCCGTGCGTGGGTCCTGCAGCAGTTTCCTCATGGTCGGGACGAGGACCCCCGGCCGGGCCGCAAGGGCCTGCCAGACCCGAACTCGGGGCTCGCCCGCACGCCGCAGCCGTCCGACCGTCCGCAAGAGGTCGGGCAGGGCGTCCTCGGCCTCCCCCACGAAGAAGGCGTCGAAGAAGGGCGCAACCGGCGCGGGCCGCGTGGCGCACGGGCCCCCGCCCAGCACCACGGGGTCGGAGTTGGTCCGGTCCGCGGTTCGTAGCGGGATGCCGGAAAGGTCGAGGACGTTCAATACATTTGTATATGATAACTCGTGTTGCAGTGAGAAACCGACGACATCGAAAGATTTCAGCGGCGAGAAACTCTCGAGGGTGACGAGCGGAAGGCCACGCGCCCGCAACTCGGCCTCGAGGTCGGGCCAGGGGGCGAAGCAGCGTTCCAGGCGCAGGTCCGGCTCGCGGGCCACGACCTCGCTCAGGAGGTGGGAGCCCAGGTGGGACATCCCGACTTCATAGACGTCGGGAAAGACCAGAACCATCGAGGCGACGCATCGCGAGGGGTCCTTCGCCCGGGAGCCAAACTCGCCCCCCACGTATCGCGACGGCGAGCGGACCCGATGGAGAAAGGGCGCGTAGGGATGTTCCGAGAGCGATCTCATGCCAGTCGGACCGCGAGCCGGTCCCGGCGGGGATGGACCTCCTGGACCCGCACCCGGACCTCCCCCCCGAGCGGCAGGTGCCCCGCGCCGTTCAGCCACACTTCGAGTCCAGTGTCCAGCAACTCGACGACCGCCCGGTTCCCCTGGATGGCGACGACCTCCCCCGAAACGTCCGTGCCTTCGAACTTCTTCATATACTTCAACAAATAATATCTGCGGGCCTCCCGTTCGATCTGCAACCTCGCGTCCGCGCGACCTTCCAGGTCCCCGAACATCGCCAGGATTCTCTCCGAGTCCAGCGGGGCGCGCCCGTCCCGCAAGAACCCCTTCAACTGCGCGTGGACGACGAAGTCCTGGAAGCGTCGCAAGGGAGACGTGACCTGCGTGTATCCGATGACGCCGAGGCCAAAGTGGGGCTCCGGGTGCACGCTCAACTCGGCCCGCTTCAGCGAGCGGACCATCCGATAGGCCCAGGCCCTGGAACCCGGCGCGAGGTCCGGCGAGACGGGGGTGTCCGGCGGGCTCTGGCGCCGATAGACGACCGGAATGCCGTGCTCGCGGGCGAACCGGCCGGCCTGGGTGCACGCGAAGACCATGAACTCGGCCACGAGCCTGCGCGCCAGGGAGTCGCTGCGCAGGCGGCGCACGCAGACCTCTCCGTCCACGACGCGCACCGAGACGTCGTCCCGGTCCACCAGCACCGCCCCGGCCTCCTCGCGACGGCGCCGCAGTACCGCCGAGAGGCGCGACAGAGTTCGCAAGGAACGAGCCACCGGGTCGGCGCTCTCGGGGTCCGCGAGCAGCGCATCCACCTCGTCGTAGGTCAGGCGACGGTCCAGGACCGCCCAGACCGGAACGATCCGGAACTCCAGCAGGTTCCCGTCGTCGTCGAAGTCGCCGCGGAAGTCCATCATCGGGCGTCGCGCCCCCGGGACCAGCGAGAAGGCTTCCTCGGACAGGACACGCGGAAACATCGGGATCTTGCGGTCGGGGAGGTACAGGGTGGCGGCCCGCGACATCCCCTCGGCCGCCACGCAGGACGCGAGCGGAATGCCGCACGAGGGGTCCGCGATCAGCACGTGGACCCGCGTCCGGCCGCCGGAATCCCTTCCCTCCGCGTCCTCGACCTCCTCGACCCACAGGGCGTCGTCCACGTCGGTGGTCCACGGGTCGTCCACGGCCAGCGGCCCCGGCGCCCCGTTCGGGACGAGGACCGGCCGGTCGTCCTCGCCGCAGGCCTCGGGAAACGATGCGGCGATCCTCGCGGCCTCGTCCTCGACCTGCGGCGGGAAGTCCAGGGCGACCCGGTGTCGGTGCAGACCCAAGACCTCGTCCTCGTGAAAGACGCCGAGCGTCACGAGCATGTGGAAGGCGTGGGGAACTGGGTCTCGCACGTCCTCGCCGACGATCGCGCGGACCACGCGGGCCCCACGGTCCCCGGCGCGCTCTCCCTCCCCCTCGACGACCAGGGCCTTGAGCCACTCGATGCCCATGGCGACGGCGCGACCGTCTTCCGCGCCCGTCACCCGGCCCTCGTCCGGAGCCCGACCGATTCCGGCCGCCCGCGTGCGCTGGAGCGCCTCCTCCACGGCCTCGGTCGCGCGGGCCACGAGCGCGTCCTCCTGCGCCTCACGCTGCCGCCGGATCCGGGCCTGTTCCACGGCCTCCCGCGAGCGCGGCGCGACCCGCCGCGCCTCCGTGCCGGGCCGGAAATAGATTTCGTCCGCGGCCAGGGCGCATGCCAGCGCGGCCCGTTGCTCGCATCCGGCCCCGGAAAACGCGAGGTCCGCGAGGTCCCCGACCGACCACTCCCCGCCCTCCGCGACCACCAGGTCCCACAGGGACGCGAGGTCCACCGGGACCTCCTGGACGCGCTCGCAAAAACCGAGCAGGGCCTCCCGCGCGGCGGCCGGCGAGTGCTGGGGTACCCGGGCGTCGCTGACCCAGACCAGGCGGTCCTCGGTCCAGACCTCGCGCCTGCCGTCCGGGAGCAGCACGTGTCCCCGCGCGCCGTCCCAGTCCAGGACGACCCCTCCGACGACCCCGGCCCGGGTCCTGGCGAAGGCGATCCTACCGGCGTGGCGTCCCGCCATGGCGGGCCGAAGTTACCAGAGTTCCGGGGGATTGGAAACGGACTCGCCGGGCGTGGAGGGAAGGCCCAGGGCCGCCGACACGGCCTGACCCAGGCGCGCGAAGGACGGCCACGTGCCGAGGTCGCGTCCGCCTCCGGGGGGAATCCCCGCGTGCCAGACCAGGAGCGGCACGTATTCGCGGGTGTGGTCCGTGGACCACGCCGCCGTGGGGTCGCACCCGTGGTCCGCCGTGATCGCGACCAGGGCGTCGCGCCCCGCCGCGTCCAGGAGCCGCGGCAGGAAGGCGTCCACCTCCTCGAGCGCGCGGGCGTACCCGACCGGGTCGCGGCGGTGGCCGTACAGCATGTCGAAGTCCACGAGGTTCGTGAAGACGAGCCCGTGGTCCAGGTCCCGCAGGGCCTCCTCGGTGCGCCGCAGACCGTCCGCGTTGCCCTCGGTGTGGATCGCCGTGGTCACTCCGCGTCCCGCGAAGATGTCATGAATCTTTCCGACCCCCACCACCGGCACGCCCGCCGCGGTCAGACGGTCCAGCACCGTCTCGCGGTCCGGGGCCATCGAGAAGTCTTTTCGGTTGTAGGTGCGGCGGTACTGGCCAGGCGTCCCGACAAACGGCCTCGCGATGACCCGCGCCACCCGCAGGGGGTCCAGAAGGCGCCGCGCCACCTCGCAGGCCCGGTACAACTCGTCGAGGGGGACGGTGTCCTCGTGCGCCGCGACCTGGAAGACCGAGTCCGCGGACGTATAAACGATCCAGCGCCCCGTTCGCTGGTGCTCCTCGCCGAGGCGGGCGATGATCTCCGTGCCGCTCGCGGCCACGTTGCCGAGGACGTCGCGCCCGGTCTCGCGCCGGAACGCCGCGATAACCTCTTCGGGGAACCCGTCCGGGAACAGCGCGAACGGACGGTCCAGGACGATGCCCGCGATCTCCCAGTGCCCCGTGGTCGTGTCCTTGCCGGGTGAGGCCTCGGCCATGCGCCCGACGTGCCCGTCCGGCGCGGGCTCGGGCGGGACCCCCAGGATGTCGGTGACCCGGCCCAGACCCAGTCGTCCGAGGTGCGGAAGGCGCAGGCCCCCGACCGCCCTCGCGGTGTTCGCGAGCGTGTTCGCCCCCCGGTCCCCGTACCGGTCCGCGTCCGGCGTCTCCCCGCACCCCACGCTGTCGAGCACCAGCAGAAGCACCTTGCTGAATGACATCGGAGCAGTCCGCGATGTTGATTGGGCCAAGATACAAGCCGCTCTCATGCAGTTCC
>JBBIPO010000212.1:0-5970 GCA_037442805.1 Deltaproteobacteria bacterium | reverse complement strand
GTGGATGGAAACTCATGGAGATATGGGCCTGTTCTGGCACATGGTCGCCCTGGGCCGGCCACCTCTGGTCTCGCAGTGTTTCTTGCAGGCTTCGTCCTCCTGTCCTCGGCTTGGCTGTGGCTTCAAAGGTCGGTCTTCGTCCTGCAGCCAGGGGACGAAGGGATTTACGTGTACGACAGCCTGCTGGCGAGCGGGGGAGCCATGCCGTATCTCGATTTCTTCCTGGCTCATCCCCCGTTGCGCATCCTGATCGGTGCCGCCATCCTGGCCCTCGGCGCTCCGATGGTCGTCGTGAAGTCGCTTGCCCCGCTGGCCGGGATCGGCGCGGCGCTGTTGGCGGGCCTGACGGTCCTTGCGGGTACCCGAGGCCGGGCGGGTTGGGCCTTGCTTGCCTCCTTCTTGTTGCTGTTCGCCTCGCAGTCGTTCCAGGCCCTGGGATCCTGGGCCGGCGTTGAGACAGGGATGTTCCTGGTGGCCCTGGCGGTGCATGCCCTGTCGCGACGCCGATTCACGATGGCCGGAGCGGTGTCCGCAGTGGCCGCCTGGCAGTGTCTCCACGCCCTCGCGCCGATTCCGGTCCTGGCGATCTGGGCCTGGAGGGAACGCGGCCTGGGGCCGTTCCTGGGCGGCCTGGCACTCGGGCCGGTGCTGCATGGGCTGACCTGTGCGTTCTTCGGGGGGGCGTATGTCGATCAGGTGTTCCTGTACCACCTGCGGAAGTTGGGCACGGACCCTTACGCCCAGCCAATGGAGCGGTTGCTTGCCTTCCTTTACGGAGACGTGGGGCTGATCGCCTTCGCGTTGGCCGGGCTTCTTCCCCGGAACCGAACCCCGCGGTGGACGGCCATTGGGGGTCTCGCCTGCGTGGCGGTCGTGGCTGTGTATTCGAGTCTGATGACCTACTACTTCATCGTCGCGTTCCCATTGCTCGCGATTGCGTCGGCGTTCGGCCTGAGACACCTGCATGGACTCGTTCCGATCCGCGGGCTGGGATGGGCCATGCTGGTCGTGGTGCTGGCGGTGACCTATCTCCCACACGTGTCCGGGGC
Source organism: Deltaproteobacteria bacterium (assembly GCA_037442805.1). Lineage (GTDB taxonomy): Bacteria > Myxococcota_A > UBA9042 > DTJE01 > DTJE01 > DYKK01. The sequence continues at coordinate 4,921 of JBBIPO010000212.1, read as the reverse complement.
TCTGGGTCTGAAAGAGGTCCGGACGCGCGAGTCGCAGGCCGTGGATGCGCTCGTAGGCCGCCTCGGGCGCTGCCGACCCGAATCCGGCGAGATCTGGGGGACAAGCAGCCTCGTACCGTTGCTGGCCCTGCGCACGGGGTTGTCGGTGGCGGCGATGGAGGTGGACACGGACGACAAGCGGTTCACTTCGGGGACGTCTGACATCGGGGCCGTGCTGGACCGTGTCTTCGCCGGGCCGCCGCCGATGGTGTTCCTCGCTCTGGACGGTGGCCTCGATCTGGTGGCTGGCGTCCGGAACAGAGTCCTTCGCGAACTGGTTCCGGTATTCCGTTGGGACCTGGGACCGGCGGGATTGCGTGGGATCGCCTTCGCGCACGCTCGGGAGGCAGTGCGCATCGGCGAATGCGTTTCATCGCCGCAGGTTGCACCGGCTGGTCGCGCGAGGCCCGACGAGGATCCCTGGGGGAGTGGGGCGCCGCGCTCCTCTTCAGGATGACAGCTGAGGTCCCCGCTCACCGGCCGACCCTCGGGGCAGGTTCCGGCCGTTCCTCTTTTCCGGCACCGAGCCCCACGTTCCCCCGCGTGCAACCTCGCCATGACATCGTTCGCCTCTTCGAGGTTCTGCGCGGCAGGCAGCGGGGGCGTCGTCACGACATGAAGCGTCGCGCCAATCCACCGGCCGTCCAGTGCGTGGTAGGCCAGGGGCGCGGGGGCGTGGACGTTTCCCGAGAGGCGCGGCCGCGGGCCTTGCCCGACACTGTCCGGCGGTTCTACGGTTCCGGGGAACGGGATGCACGACCGGGATCGGCCGTGGTGCGACGACGTAAGGCGGCAGGCGCTCGAACGACTCCTGGTCCAGCCGGTGGTCACCGCCCCCACAGCCGCTCGGCCCAGGCCGAGACCTCGGCCCCGCGGATCGCGTTCGCGAGGGTGTCCACGAAGGGCAGAAAACCGCGGAAGCCCAGAAACGACCGGTCGCCGAGGCAGTGCGTGTAGAACGACGGGAAACCGAATTCGACCGTGGCGAGGCCCGAACGGTGCATCATCCCGACGCCGGCGTTGTTCGCGACGAGCAGGACCAGGCGGGGGCTCGCCGCCCGCTCGCGCAGGAAGGCCATCATCGCCCTCAGGCGGGGATACACCAGGAGGGCGGTCCGCCCGCCCAGCGCGGCCTGGACGTCACCCGTGTGTCTCGCCAGGTTCGTGAGGACCGCGAAGTCCAGGCGCGCGCCCAGGAGGTCCAGGGTCTCGGCAAGCCCCAGGACGAGCACCGGGTCGCCCACGTATCCCGCGAGCCGGTTCTGGAACACGTAGGGGATGACGAATTCCAGGGCGGGGACGACGTCACGCAGCTCGCGATTGATCAGGTCCTCCGCCGCCTCCGCGCGACCCGTCTGGCGCCCGACCTCGCGCACGAAGCGCTCCGTGGCCGTCAGGCCGAAGGGGTAGTCGCACTCGACGACCCGCGCCCCGGTGCGGCGCGCGAGCCACTGCGCGGCCTTGCGCCCGTACGGCAGGGAGAGGATGACCGAGGCGTCCCGGACCGTCGCGAGGTCCGCGAAGGCCTGACCCTCCAGCCAGACCGACACCACCTCCAGGTCCAAAGCCGCCAGGAGGCGCCGGATCTCGCGGAGGTTCGCCCGGTGGTCGCCCTCGTTGCGGTCCATCAGGTAGCCGACCACCGCGACCTTGCGCGGGTCGGGACGCCCGCCGGACAGGTCGAGGCGCCGCGCCAGGGCCACGAGGACCTCCGCGTAGCCGTCCATCCAGTCCCCGTTCAGCGAACGCCCGGGAACCGTGATCGCGGGCCGCCCCGTCTCCCGCGTGACCTCGCGGCACAGCCGCTCGTAGTCCACCGCGGTGACCGCGGCCATGGGCATCGAGGTGACAAGCACCCCGCCCGCGTATGGGTGCGAGGCCATGCGGAACAGGGTCGAACGCAAGGCGTCCTCGCGCCCCTTCGCCATCTGGACCGGGTGCAGGGCGGTGTTCGCGACGCGGTGGTGCCCCGACACGCTCACCAGGGTCGAGAGCCAGTCGTGGTTGCCCTGGATGAACTGGCTCTTCATGTGCACACAGTCCGGCCCGTCCACGAGGGTGTACGCGTCCCGGATCGCGTTCGTGGCCAGATAGACGCCGATCAGGTAGGTGTAAGTGATGCGCTGCGTGAAGTCCGGGGCGTCCTCGGGCCCCCCTTGCAGCGACACAACGTGGCTAAAGGGTTCCATCAGCCCCTCCCACCCGCGGAGCCAGCAGCGCGCCGTCCATCCGGCGCTGGAGGTAGTCGCGGTATCGCCGGTAGAACGGGGTGCGACAGATCCCGCAGAGGCGCTCCACGGTCCGCACCGCGCCCTCGACCCCCATCTCGAAGACCTGCAACGAGAAGCGGTTCTTGCCGGCCTCGGACACCCGCCAATCGAAGTAGTGATACGACAGGACCGCGTCCCCCGACGATTCGCGCAGGCGCCGGCGCAGGGTCTCGAACGAGTGGAAAGCCCGGATGGAGAGGGCGCGCGGGTCTGGCGCCGCGGACAGGACCTCCTCGGCCGCCTCCCGGGCCTCGCGCCGGTCCGACACCTTCAGCAGGACCTCGACCGAGAACCCCGCCTCCTGGAGCACCTCGAGCAACGGGACGCCCCAGGTGGTCGCGGGGTCGGTCAGGTGGGCGGTCTCCTGCGAACGGACGACCAGGACCACCCCGTGTCCCCGGGCCTCGGCGCGGGCCGCCTCCCACGCCTCGCGATGACGGGAGGCGGCGGCCTCGAAGGCGCGCTCCGCCTCGGCCTCGCGCCCGAGGGCCCGACCCACGGCCACGAGCCAGCGCCTCGTCCCCTCAAAGCCGTACGGTGCCGGGGGCGCGATGGCCGGCGTGCGCGAGTCCTCGGTCAGGTGTGCGTAGTGGTTCGCCCAGACGCGGTTCGGATACAGGACATGGAGCGCAGCCCGTGGCAACGCCAGGATGCGGGCCACGCTAAAGTCCGGGATCAGGTGGGCGTTGACCCGGAGGCCGGCCCCGGCCAGCAGGTCGCGCAGCCCTTGCGTCAGCGGGCCGTCCGGGAAGCCGATCAGGTTGACCGCGGCGGGGTCGGGCGGGCCGGCCTCGGCCTCAGCGCGGCGGCGGCGCTCGTAGAGAAGGTCCCGGAACACGTTGTACATGCTCTTCGGCGTGACGGTCAGATACACGAGCGGAACGCGGGACTTGCGCGCGTACTGGCGGACCACGCTCTCGACGTCTTCACCAATGACTATTGGCACACATGTATTACTGAAAAAGATGATTTTGTCGTTCGGATTGGGCGCCGCGACGACTTGGTCCAGAACCTCGCGCAGGCGCTTCGGATTGCCGAAGATAACGTCCTTCTCCGTCAGTTCCGTCGTCATCATCCCGTCCGCGGCCGGGTCCATGCGGGGGGCCTCCGTGGCCAGGTCGAGCCCACGCGTGCGATTGTCCCACGGGTACTCGACCGCGGACACGAGGGGCGCGACCCCGTGCGGGGCCTGCATCAGGCACTCGGTCTCGCAGTGTTGCACGAAGCGGAAGGCCCCGGACAGGTCCACGCTGTCCAGCTGGCTTCGCTGGACCTCCCCGACCGCGAAGAACTCGGCATAGGCGTCCGGCCCGGCCCACGTGGTCAGGAGGTTCGTCACCTCCTGCCCCGTGGTGGTCGGGATCTCGGGGAGGGGTCGGGTGTCGGGGTCGTCCTGAAGGAGCCTCAGGAGGTCCTCCGCGCCGAGGGACCCCAGGCGGTCCGGGGCGCGCTCGCGCACCCGGGCGTCGAGGGCCTGCGGGACGTCGCCGGTCCCCTTGTAGGTGATCGCGAGCCGCTGGGTCCGTACCCAGGCAGGGGAGTCCAAGGCAGCCTCGGCAACGATGAGGACCAGCGCGGGCGCGGCCTTCGGCCCCACCAGGACCAGCAGGTGGTCGTCGTACCAGGCGACGAGCCGGATCCTCCACTCGTCGGGCGCATCCTCCAGGCCCAGGAGGCGGGCGACACGCTCGACCGAGGTCCCGCCCCCGTGCAGGCGCGGTCCGGATGCGGTCCGTGGCCCCTGGTCCGTCGCGTCGTCCATCCGCGCTATCCCCCGTTCTGGCGCAGGAACTCGAAGAACTCGTCGTCCGTCATCGGGCTTGGGAGGGGGAGGGAGTCGGGGTCCAGCGTGCGCAGGGCATCCCCGACCGCGCGCACCACCCGCGCCGCCTCGGTGTGGGGGGCGTACTCGACGATGGTGCGCTGGGCCTTTTCGCCCTCGATGATGCGCGGGTCCCGCTCGATGACGCCCAGGATCGCCGTGCCCAGCCGCTCCGCGAACGCGTGGAGCGGACCCCGCGGGGCCTGGTTGGACCGCAGGTTGACCACGAGGCCGGCCAGGCGCACGCCGTTCTCCTGGTAGATGTGCACAGCGCGCGCGATGTTGTTCGCGGCGAACAAGGCCATGGGCTCCTCGGACACGACGATCACGACCTTGCGCGCGAATCCCTCGCGCAGCGGGGCCGCGAATCCCCCGCACACCACGTCTCCCAGCACGTCGAAAATTGCGACATCGAACTGTCCAGATTGAAGCAACTGCATCTCGTCGAGCGTCTCGATCACGCGGGCCACGCCCCGTCCCCCACATCCCACCCCTGGCAGGGGGCCTCCGGCCTCGCAGCAAGCGATTCCGTAGCGGCCCTCCGTCAGGAGGTCCTGCGGCGGGGGTTCCTCCGGGTTGTCCGACAGGACTTCGAGCACGGTCCGGATGTTCGTGGGGGATTCCAGCAGCCGGATGGCCGAGTCGTGCTTGGGGTCGCACCCCACGTGCAGGACGCGCAGCCCCGCCTGGGCGTAATGGACACTCAGGTTGGTCGCGATCACGGACTTGCCGATCCCGCCTTTGCCGTACACCGCGATGGTGTCCATGAATCCTCGCGCCGGACGGGCCG
>JBBIPO010000211.1:0-6026 GCA_037442805.1 Deltaproteobacteria bacterium | reverse complement strand
TGACCCCCTGAGACCCGCATGGCTGCTGCGTCAAACGACATCGCGGATTGCTCTGCCTTTGCGGAGTCAGAGTCCCGAGTCTTCCTTCCACTGCGTGTCCAGTGTCCAGAAGCACTCGTTGACTGCGTCGACGCTTGGCGTTCTCGATCCGCGAGGGACGACGCGCGACTTCAAGAATCTCGCAGGGCTTGAGTCGGCTCACCGGCAGATTGGTGACGAAAAAGCGGTCCTCGATGACTCTTTCGGTCTTGTCTTTTCTCCGACCAACCTTCCTCACGAGCCCCGTCTGACGCAGGGGGTCCCACCCATTCCACCCCGCCATCTCCCGGGTCCGCCACAGGCGGCGCTGGACAAGGAGGCCCTTCTCCAACTGCCCGAAGCGGAGCATGACCTGATGATCCGCGTGGGGACGCTTCCGCGGGTCGTGGGCGACCGCCGTGCTATCCTTCCACCCCATGGCCGGGGCCTCGCGAGACTGGGCGTGGGCGCACCGATGGGGGCTGGTCGGCGTGGCGGTGATCTTGCTCGCCGCCGAGGCGGCGCGCGCGCCGAGCGTGCACCTGGACTTCGCCCCCCTATACGGGGCCGCGCTGCTGGCCCGCGAAGGCCGCCTGGACGAGGCGTACGCGGTGGACCCGGTGGTCGGGAAACGGGCGGGGCTGGCGCTGACCGAGGCGGTGCGGGCGCGCCGCTACCCCCTGCGCCACTGCCTGCGCTACCTGCACCCCCCGGCCCTGGCCGCGCTGGGCGTCCCGTTGACCGTCGTGGACTTCCCGGTGGCGGCGACCGTGTTCCGGGCCCTGTCGCTAGCGGCGCTCGTCGCGGCCGCGTTCGGGCTCGCGCGCCTGGCCGAGGGACGGATTCCGGGCGGGGACGGGAGGACGGGCGCGGCGCTCGCAGTCGTGCTCCTGCTGGCCTTTGACCCGGTACGGATGACGCTCGACCTCGGACAGACCAACCTGTTCGTCTTGGCGCTCCTGCTGGCGGGCTTGCACTCGCGCGGGACGTGGCTGGCCGGCGTTGCGGTCGGCGTCGCGTGCCTGTTCAAGACCTACGCCCTGGCGGTCCCGATGGCGTGGCTTGCGGCCGGCGGGGAGTGGCGGCGACGGGGCGTTCTCGCCATCCTGGCCCTGGCCGTCGCGCACGCGGCGGCCTACCTCGCATGGCCCGAAGCGACCTTCGCATACCTGGACATGATGGACGACCTCTCGACGCAACAGTTCCTGTGGCCGGAGCAGCAGTCGCTCGCGGCCCAGGTGGCGCGCCTTCAGACCGGCTTCTCCGATCGCGACGTGTCGGAGTGGGTCGAGAACGTGGCCCCGGCGGGCGTCGCGGAGCACCTGGCCCCGGGGTTGTGGGTCGTCGTCCTGGTCGGGGCCGGGGTGTGGGTCCGCTGGCGCCGACTCGACGGGGACGCGGCCCTGGCGCTCGCGGTGCCGGCCGGTCTGCTCGCGAGTCCGGTCCTGCACTCGCACTACGGGGCGGTGCTGGTGATCCCCGCGGCCTGGCTTGCGCGTAAGGCATCCGGGGGGCCAGCCGCCTGGCTCGGCCTCGCGGGGATCGGGCTCCAGGCCCTCCCCCTGCACTCGGACGAGGCGCGCGCGTGGGTCCCGCTGTTCGAGGGCGCGGGCGTGCACTGGGTCTTCGTCACCTACCGACTGGCGGGGGTCGTGCTGGTACTCGCCGCCCTGCTGGTCGCCACACGACGGGACACGGCCTGACATGGAAGAACGCGAATACGAGAACATGGCCGCCGTGGAAGATCGCCACTTCTGGTTCGTGGCCATGCGGGCCACGGTCCGGGACGCCTTCATGGCCCTGGGCCTGCCGAACGACGCGAACGTCCTGGACCTCGGGTGCGGAACCGGAGGCACCATGAAGGCCCTGACGGGCCTCGCACGGTTTGCGGGCCTGGACATGAGCCCCACGGCGGCCCGGTTCGCGGCCCGGCGGACCGGAGAGCCCGTGCTGTGCGGCGCAGCGACCGACTTGCCGGTCCGGGACGCCTCGGTGGACGCGGTCCTCGCGCTCGACGTGTTCGAGCACATCCCGGACGACGACAAGGCCGCTGCGGAGGTGAGGCGGGTCCTGAAGCCCGGCGGAGCGCTCGTGGCCACGGTCCCGTGCCACCCGGCGCTCTTCTCGGAGCACGACCGGGCGCTCCACCACGTCCGCCGCTACACGAGGGACGGTTTCCTGGCGCTTCTGCGCGCCCACGATCTGCGCCCGACGCGCGTCACCTGGACCAATGCGACGCTTCTGCCGCTCGTGGCCGCGATCCGGTGGCTCGGACGGGCGCGCGGGACGGCGTTCGGGGAGGCGCGCAGCGATGCCTCGCGCCCGGTCGGACCCTTGAACGCGGTGTTCGAGCGGGTCATGATGATGGAGCGGCGCGTCCTGCGATGGCGGAACCTGCCGTGGGGACTCGGCCTGCTGGTGGTGGCGCGATGAACGCGGGCCTCGGTAAGACGATGGCGACGGGGGCCGTGGCCCTGGCGATGCTCTTGGCGTGCGGCGGGTGCGATCGCCGGGCCGCGAACCGCGCCATGCCGCCCGCCTCCCTGGCGCCTCCCGCGGCTGGGGACGAGGCGTCGCGGCGTGCGACGACCTCCGCAGCCGTCCCCGGCGAACCCGCCCGGGTCCGCCCGATGAAGAAGGTCCCGATCCTCGTCGGGGGGTGCGGCGGGGATTGCTCGGAACCCGCGATGGCGGTGGCGGGATTCCTGCAAGCGACGGCAGACCCGGGTGACCTGGAGCGGCTCGAGCGGTTCGTGGACACCACAATGCTCGTCGTGGACGGCCAGGCCCTGGGCCCGCAGTGGGCCCGGATGTGGCGCGAGGCGCGGGCCGCCACCCGCAAGGACTCGATCCGGCAGGCCATGAAAGACCTCACCGGGTGGACCCGGACCTTGACCGGAGAGCAGGTCCGCGCGGTACTCGCCTCGGGGCCGCGCCCGGTGCGAGTGTGGGCAACCGAGGCGGTGTATGATGCGCCGATTCCGGGCGGAGCGTGGCGGCTGACGCTGCGTCCCCGCGGGGTCGAGTGGCTCGTGACCCGGATCGAGCGCGAGCCAGCGGACACGGCCGCCCCGGGAAACGACGGGAGGTGACCGCATGGGAACCGGGGGCAAGGACCTGCGCATCACGCCGCGGTTTCAGACCCGTATCTTCGGGGTCTTCCGGCGCGACATTGACGTGGACGAGACCGAGATGCTCATGACGAACATGAGCCAGGGCGGGGCCTTCATCCGGACCGAGACCCCGGCCCAGCCGGGGACGCTCGTCACCTTGCGCGTGTACCTGCCCGGCGACGAGGCCCCGGTGTCCATCGTGGGCGAGGTAGTCTGGTGGCGGATGCCGGGACATGGCGAGCCCCCCGGCATGGGGGTGCGGTTCGCGCAGGTCGCCCCGGCGGACCTCGAGAAGGTCAAGGCCTACCTCGCCCAGATTGTCGAAGAAGACCTGTTCGGACGGTAACGGCTACTTTCCGAGACAGAATCGCCGAAAAATCCGGTCCAGGACCTCCGCTGTGACGCGCGCGCCGGTCAGGTCTCCCAGGTGCTCGACGGCCTGGCGCAGGTGCGCGGCCGCCACCTCGAGGGGGTCCCCCAGTTCCAAGACCTGGATCGCAGCCCGGGCCTCGTCGCGCGCCGCGGTGACGGCCTCGATCTGGCGTTCCCCCGCCAAGCAACACCGCGCGGCGCGACCGCGTTCGTAGCGCTCGCGGGCGAGCGTGGCCAGGACGTCGCGCATCTCGGGCAAGCCGGCGCCGGTCACAGCCGAGGTCCGACACCACGGGGCCCCCGACGGGGGCACCCAGGGCGGATCGGACCCACCCCAGGCATCCCACTTCGACAAGACGCACAGGTCATGAAGCGGCAGGCCGGCGGGAAGGTCGGGCACGCTCCCATCGAGGACGAGCACCGTGAGGTCCGCGTCCTGGGCGGCGTGAACGGCCCGCCGCACGCCCTCGGCCTCGACCGGCGTCTTGGCCTCGCGCAAGCCGGCCGTGTCCACGAGGACACACGGGATGCCCCCGAGGGGAATCGGCTCGGCGATCACGTCCCGGGTCGTGCCCGGTTCCTCGTGGACGATGGCGCGCTCTCGCCCGAGAAGCGCGTTGAACAGGGACGACTTCCCCGCGTTCGGCGGGCCCACGAGGACGACGCGCACGCCCTCCAGCGTGGGGCGCGCAGCCCGCGCGGCCTCGAGCCAGCCGTCCATGCGCGCGGCGGCCTCCCGGACCGCGGCCGTGACCCCCTCGAGCGAGACCGCGACCCCGTCCTCGTCCGCGAAGTCGAGTGCGGCTTCGCAATCCGCCAGGGCGTCGAGCAGGGTCTCCCGCAAGGACGACACCGCGCGGGAGGGCTCGCCCGCCAGGGCCCCAAGCGCCAGATCGGCCGCGGCCTCGGTCGGGGCCTCGGCCAGGAGGGCCACGGCCTCGGCCTGGAGGAGGTCGAGGCGGCCCGCGGCCAGGGCCCGCCGCGTGAACTCCCCGGGCCGGGCCGCGCGCGCCCCGGCGTCGAGGCAGGCGCGAAAGACCCGCTCCGGCGTCACACGCCCGCCGTGGACGTGGAACTCGACGGCCTCCTCGCCGGTGTACGAGGCCCCGGGCGCGAAGAAGACCGCGAGGGCCTGATCCAGCGGACGGCCGGTGTCCGGGTGGACGAGCCAGGTCAGGGTCAGTCGGCGCTCGAGGGGCGGACCGGGCAGGTCGCGACACAGTCGCAAGGCCAGGGCATGCGCCCCGGGGCCGGACAGTCGCACCACCCCGATCGCCGCGGGTCCGGGCGCGGTCGCCACGGCCGCGATGATGTCGGACGGCGTGGGCACGTCCAAAGGATAGCACGGGCCACCGACATCCTCCCGGGTCGTTTTGCGCCCCGGGGATGGACGATTGGGGGACACCACGACCACGCGACAACCCGTGCGGACAAGAACCCGGACACAAACCCGGACACGGTCTTGCGCGGCAGCGCTTGCGTCCCCATGCGGCCCTCCACGTTCGGGGGATTCCGAACCCGCCCTTGTCATCGTGCAGCCCTCCAGGCCTTTGGTAAGATTGCTGCGTCTTCCCGGTTGAGGAGCCCGGCGATGGGCGGACCCTGGCGGTGGCCTCTTTTTTGGCTCGCCGTCGCGGCGGGCTGCTCGCAGTACCGCCATGTGCCATGCTCCGGACCCGAGGACTGCGCGTCCGGTCTGTGCGTGAACGGGTGGTGCGTGCTGCCCGCGGACGTGACGTACGACACTGCGGACGATACCGTGGAGGTCCTCGCGGACTCGGGTCGCGACGAAGCCACAGCGGACCCCGACCCCGGGGTTGCGGAGGACCTCGCGGACCTCCCGCCTGGCGAGCCCGGGGACGAAGGGCTCGGCGAGCTGGACCTCCCCGCCGACGCGCGCGACACGGGCCAGGAACTCCCGCTGACCACGGGGATGGTCTGTCAGGAAGATGGGGACTGCGTGGGTGGGTCTTGCGTGGAATGGGCCGGGGATCGCAAGGTCTGCTCGGGCCCCTGCTCCCCAGGCTGCCCGGAGGGGATGCGCTGCGTGCCGGCCGCGAAGTCAGCCCTGGGGACGTTCGAGTTCGAGTGCCGCCCCTTCCCCGACGGGCTGTGCGCGCCCTGTCGGGTGCCGGCGGACTGCCCGGCCCCGGGGGCCCAGTGCCTCCCGATGGTGGGTGGGGATTACTGCGCGGTGCCGTGCACCGAGGGGGCGTGCCCGGTAGGGTTCGCCTGCGCGTTTGTGTCCGTCGGGATCCCGGCCCAGTGCGTGCCCGAGGTCGGGACCTGCGCCTGCCCGCCGGCCTCCGGAGGGTGCGGACCGAGCGAACCCTGCGCGGACGGGTACCGGTGCGTGACCCTGGGACCTCCGCCATCCGGCCAACCCGGACGGCCCCTGGTCCTGGCCGAGGGGTGCGATCCGGGTCTCGGAACATGTTCGTGCGTGGCGGCGATCTATGGCGAGACGTTTTCCTGCGCGGTCGAGAACGCCGCCGGTCGCTGCGTGGGCGAGATGGTCTGCAC
>JBBIPO010000210.1:0-6035 GCA_037442805.1 Deltaproteobacteria bacterium | reverse complement strand
TCGCGGCACCTCGTCGCCACGCCGGCTGGGATTGCCGCGAAGGAAGACATAGGGCTCGACCGGCGCCGGCAAGTCGACCATCGCCATGGCGCGGGCCGGGGCGTTAGGCGAACCGGCTTTCCAGGCCTCGACCGCCCGGCGAGCGGCCTCGCGGGGGTCCCCGGCCGCGAGCAACGCCGCGATCATGGCCGCCCCGGACGCGCCGGCCTCGCGGATCGCGGCGAGGTCCTCCACCCGGATGCCGCCGATGGCCACCACCGGGACGCGGGCAACGCGACACGCGGCAGCCAGGCCTTCGATCCCGTGGGGACGCCGGCCCGTCGTCTTCGTGGTCGAGGGAAAGACCGGTCCGAACCCGACGTAGTCGCACACGGACGGGTCCACCTCGCGGACTTCCCCCACGGAGTGGGTCGAGAACCCGACCACCCTCCCGACCCCGACCACCTGGCGCGCCTCGCGTGGGCGCAGGTCCTCGTCGCCGACGTGGACCCCGTCCAGCCCCACGGCGAGGGCCACGTCCGCCCGGTCGTTGACGAGGACCCGGCAGGCGCGCGGCAGTGCCCACCGGACCCTCGCGCACAGGTCCGCGAGCGCCCCGCTCGGCCACCCCTTGGCTCGGACCTGAAAGACCTGGACCCCGGCCTCCGCCATCCCGACGGCCAGTTCCGGGATGGAGTCCGGCGCCGCGGTGCCCGCATCGAGGATCGCATAGACCCCGATGGGGTCGAGCCACCGCCGTTGCCCGCTCAGGAGTTCCATATCGTCCGTCACCTGAGCAGCACTTCGTGAAGCAGCGCGATCAGACCGGCCCGGTCGTCGAGCCCTGCCAGCCCCCGGCGCACCCTCAGTGCCCCCGGGAGGCCCCTCACGTACCTCGCCAGGTGTTTGCGGAACACCCGGGCCGCCCTGCCCTCCTCCCCGCCCAAGGTTGCGACGAGGGCGTCGTAGTGCTCGACGATCAGCACCATGCGATCGCGACCGCGCGGGGCCTCCGGGACCGGCCGCCCTTCCCAGGCCGCCGCCATCTGCGCGAAGAGCCACGGACTCCCGACCGCGGCCCGACCGACCATGACCCCGTCGCACCCGGTCTCGTGCATCATCCGCAAGGCGTCCGCCGCGCTCGCGACGTCCCCGTTCCCGATGACCGGGACGGTCGCCCGCTCCCGCAAGCGCGCGATCCACGTCCAGTCCGCCCGGCCCGAGAACCGCTGGGCCCTCGTGCGCGCGTGCAAGGTGACCGCGTCCACCCCGCAGTCCGCGGCCATGCGGGCGATGTCGGGCAGGACGATCCGATCCAGGGTCGGTCCGATGCGGACTTTCAGCGTCAACGGCACCCGGATCGCGGCCCGCACCGCACACAGGATGCGCTCGAGCCGGGGGAGGTCCGACAGGAGGGCCGCGCCGGCACCTCCGTTGGTGACGCGCCGGGACGGGCAGCCCGCGTTGACGTCCACCGCGTCCGCGCCCGCTTCCTCGGCCAGGCGCGCGGCATCCGCCATCGTGTCGGGGTCCTGCCCCACGATCTGGACCACCACCGGATGGTCGTCCTCGGGGAATCGCAGACAACGGGTCGCGGCCCTCGCCCCACGGACCAGGGCCTGGGCGGGGACCATCTCGCTGAAGCACAGCCCGGCCCCCGCGCGCCGGCACATCCGGCGCATGGCCGCGTCCGTGTACCCGTCCATGGGGGCCAGGACGAAGGGATTGCCCGCGACGAGACGGCCGATACGCACGAACGCGCTTCCCGACTACCGGGCCAGGAGGACCCCGAAGACCTCGACCTCGTCCACGAGCCAGCCCCGGAACCCGTTGTACTGCTCGTCCTTCGAATTGAAGCGGAACCGGATCCGGATCTCGGGATAGTCCGAGAAGGGGGTCAGGTCGAAAACGTAGTTGACCCAGATGGGCGCCTGGTCGAACCCGCCGGACGTGTACGGCTGGTAGGCTTCGCCGTTCACGTCCACGTCCGGATTCAGGTACCCGACGAGCGTCCAGTCCGCCATCTCCGTGCCCTGGACCTCGATCAGCATCTGGTCGTACCCGTCCGGCGGCCCCTGCGGGTCCACAGACTCGATCTCCCAGGCGCTATAGAACGACAGATACAGGGGATAGGCGTAGGCCGTCGTGATCCACGGGGACACGAGGCTCCCCCCGACCGGTCCGCCGGTCCCGCCGGAGAGGGGGTCGCAGGTCCCGCCGTCGGCCAGGAAGTTGCCGGTCGCCGGGTTTCCGAACCAGAAGGCCCCGACCCCATCGTAGGCATTCGGCAGGGCACCAGGGCGCGGGATGCAGGCCGCGTCCGCCGGGACCTCGCAGATCGCGCAGCGGTCGAGGGGGTCGGTCGGGTCCTTGGTGCACAACTCGAACTGGGCCGGCGACATCACGCAGGCCCCCACCGCCTGGTTGACATGCTCGCCATTTTCGAGCCACTGCCAGCCGACCCCGTTCGCGGGCTCGTCCATGGTCCATCCGGTCTTCGGGCTCTCGAAGTCCTCCTGGAACAGGGTCTGGGCCTCCTGCGGCCAGGGCGACAGGAACAGGTCCTGGATGACCACCGCGTCCGGTTCGTTCGGAACGTACTCGGCCATCCCGGGCAGATACCCGGCCTTCGAGGTCTTCAGGCCGAACTGCTGGAAGGGCGAGCCGCCCGAGTCGAGCCCGGAGACCCCGGAGATGCAGTAAAAGCCTTGCGGGCCCGACGTGGCCGAGGCCAGCGGGTTGTTGAACGCATTGCCGAAGAGGGTGACCGAGGCGCCCTCGACCGGGGCCGGGAAATTCGTGCCCCCGCTCTCGTAGACCCGCCCGCAAACGGACACGAACCAGACCGTGCCTCCTTCCGGGGTCAGGGCGATGTCGAGCGGCATCGTGTCCTCGTCCCTCAACACGAACGTCCAGGTCCTCACCGGCTTGTACCCGGCCGCCACCACCTCAACCCAGTACGGTCCCGGGATCAATGGGACCTCGAAACCACCCGACGCGTCGGTCAGGAGGGTGTCCACGGGGTCCTGGCGTTCGCCGCCCGCGAAGAAGTCCACCCGGGCGCCCGCCACGGGCTTGGACGTGGTCCCGTCCCTCACGGTCCCCTTCACGGACGAGGTCTTCAGGCAGATGTCGTTCTCGTCGGTCTGACCGTCGCAGTTGTCGTCTTCCCCGTTGCACACGTCCTTGGATGGGATGCGCCCGTCGCACACGACCTGACCGTCCAGGCACAGCGTCTGTCCAGGACACGTCCCGTACTCGTTCTTGTTCTCGCACGGGAACCCATCCAGCCCCTCGTCGGTCTCGCCGTCGCAGTCGTTGTCCTTCCCGTCGCACGCCTCCGGCGCCGGGGCCGGTCCCAGGCACGCCAGTTGCCCGCCCGCGCACGAGGTCGTCCCCTGGCACGTCCCATGCTCGTTCTCGATGTCGCACGCCAGGCCGTCCAGGCCGTCGTCGGTCTGCCCGTCGCAGTCGTTGTCCTTCCCGTCGCACGCCTCCGGCGCGGGAACCGGGGCCCCGCACGCGACCCCGCCCTGCCCGTCGCACACCGTGACGCCCGCGCAGGTTCCAAACTCGTTCTGGGTGTTGCAGGCCACGCCAGCGAGCCCCTCGTCGGTCTCGCCGTCGCAGTCATTGTCCTGGCCGTCGCACCGCGATTCCTCGGCCTCGTATCCCGGAACCTGCTCGTAGAGGCAGACCCACTGGCCCTTCCGGCACTCGCTCGCGACCGGGGTGCCCGCGGCGCCGCAAACGCCCTGGGTCAAGCACTGTCCCTCGGTGGACGAGGTCAGGCCCTCGTCCGTCTGACCATCGCAGTCGTTGTCCACGTCGTCGCAGGTCTCGGCCGCGGGCTCGAGACCGTCGCAGACCTCCTGGCCTTCCCGGAAAACTCGCCGGCCGGGGCAGGTCCCGAATTCATTCTTGACCTCGCAGGGTTGTCCCGCCAGGCCCTCGTCCGTCTCGCCGTCACAGTCGTTGTCGAGGCCATCGAAGCGGGTCTCAACCTCTTCCCAGTCCGGCAGGGCCGAGTACCGGCACACCCACTGGCCACCCACGCAATCCCTGGGCACCGCCGCCCCGGGCACCCCGCACACCCCGGCGACCTCGCACGTCCCTTCCGTGGTGGACGTGAGGCCCAGGTCCGCCTGGCCGTCGCAATCGTTGTCCTTCTGGTCGCAGCGGGTCTCGGTCTCCTCGTAGTCCGTGATCGCCGAGTAGTCGCACTGGACCTCACCCTCGACGCACGCGGCTACCACCTTGTCCAGAAACTCGGAACACACCCCGCCCCCCTTCTGGCAGAAGAGCGCCGCGATCTGCCGCTCCATCCCGGCATCCGCCACGTCGTTGTGCGGGTCGAACTGATCGGGTAGGCAGTCCCGGTCGGGGTCCGCGAGCATCAACGACGATTCGAGCGCGTCGCTCAGGCCGTCCCCGTCCGTATCGGTCGGCGACTGGATATCCCCGACCTCCTCCGCGTCCGGGAGCCCGTCGTTATCCGTGTCCGCCCGCAGCGGGTCGGTTCCCGTCTGGTGTGCCTCGATCCCGTTCTTCAGGCCGTCGCCGTCCTCGTCCCCGTCGGGGTCCAGGCACTGGTTCTCGAAGCAAAGCCCTGACTCGCAGTCGGAGTCGTTGTCGCAGAACGCCCCGACCTTCCCCTTGCCCTTCGACGGCCCGCAGGAGGCCGCCAGACAAACCACCGCGACCCAGGTCGCGGCCCAGGCACCCGTGGGCCGCCTCATGGCCCGCCCGCTCGCCCACTCCCCGGCCCAGCGCACCGAGTCCATTGTGTCACCTCCTCGTCAACGTCTGTTGGTGGGGAAGACCAGAGCAGCAGGTCAACCCTCGGCGAGGGCCGAGAGGTCAATTCCCTTCTTCCGGGCGTACTCCAGGATCCCCACGCGGGTGATTGTACGGATCGCGCGCGTCGAAAGCGAGAGGCGAACGAAGCGGCCCCACTCCTCGACCCAGATGCGCTTGCTCTGGACGTTGGGCCGCTGCCACTTGCGCGTCTTGTTGTGGGCGTGCGAGATGTGATGAGCCTTCCTCGCTCGCTTGCCGGTCAACAGGCACCTGGCCATGGGAGAACCCCCGTTCAAGACCGGCCGAAGGGTACCCGAAGGCGCCAGTCCTCGTCAAGCGCCGCGGCCGGCGTTACAATCTGCCTCATGGCAACGCGCTTCCTTCGCGGGGGGACGAGCGGGCGTGCCGGGCGCGGGTCGCTCGGACCACTCGGACGCGCCATCCTCGGCGTGACCGAGGGATTCGGTTCCGCGCTCCTCCTGTTCGCCGAGGCGTTCCTTTGGCTGTTCCGCCCGCCGTTTCGGGTGTCCCTGTTCCTCCAGCAGATGGAGTTCATCGGGGCCGGGTCCCTATTCATCGTCGTGCTGACCGGGCTCTTCACGGGGATGGTGTTCTCGGTGCAGACCGTCCACACCTTTCGCCTGTTCAACGCCGAGACCCTCGTCGGCTCGACCGTGGCGCTCGCCCTCATGCGGGAACTGGCTCCGGTCCTGACCTCCCTGATGGTCACGGGCCGGGTCGCGTCCGCCATCGCCACCGAACTCGGGACTATGCGCGTGACCGAGCAGGTGGACGCCCTTTACACCATGGCGGTGAACCCGGTGCAGTACCTCGTAACGCCCCGCATCGTGGCCGCTGTGGTCATGCTCCCGGTCCTGACCACCCTGTGCGACCTCGTGGGGATCGCGGGCGCGTACTACGTGGCCGTTCACCTCCTGGACGTGGACGGCGGGATGTTCATGGACAAGATCGGTCAGTACGCCAAGGTCTGGGACCTGATCTCCGGGCTCGTCAAGTCGGCCGCGTTCGGGCTCATCCTGTCGCTGGTCGCCTGCCACAAGGGCCTGAACGCCAGCGGCGGGGCCCGAGGTGTCGGCCAGGCAACGACCCAGACCGTGGTCCTGTCGTCCATCCTCATCTTGGCCAGCGATTACTTCTTGACCTTGCTGCTGTTTCGACGGGAATGACCGAACGTTGAAGAAGAGCAATCCGCGATGTTGATTGGGCCAAGATACAAGCGGCTCTCATGCAGTTCC
>JBBIPO010000209.1:0-6098 GCA_037442805.1 Deltaproteobacteria bacterium | reverse complement strand
CGCGTCACTCGGTGGGTGACCCGACGCACCGATTTCGCCCACGCCCACGGCCACGGCCACGAAGCGGGTCGAAACGCCGCGTGGTACCTGACGACTTGGGCGTCATCGGCGCGTTTGCAGTCGGGACGTTCCTGCGATATCGTTGCACCCGTTCGTGGGTTGCCGGGAGGTGGCCATGCATCGAGCCCTGTTCGTCGTGACCCTGCTGTCCTTCGCGGTGGCGTCCGGCGGGTGCCGGAAGCCCGCGAAACTCGTGCTCACCAAGGACCAGCGCGCCCGCATCCAGGAGAACATCCTGTCCGAGGCCCCGACCCCGAAGGTCCCGCTCAACGCCAACTTCGGGGACAACATCCGGCTGATCGGGGTGGACCTCTCCACGGACCGGGTGCGCCCGGGGGACACCATAACCGCCACGTACTACTGGGAATGCCTGCGCGAGACCCCGGGCGAGTGGAAGGTCTTCGTCCACCTCGAACTGCCCGCGGGCAAGCGGATGATCCTGGACCATCACCCCGTCGGGGAACTGTATCCGATCTCGAACTGGAAGAAGGGCGAGGTCATCCGCGACGTCCAGCGCTTCACCGTGGCCGCGGACACGAAGCCAGGCCCCGCGACCCTCTGGGTCGGCCTGTTCAACGAGGCGATCTACCGCGAGCAGGGCGGCGGGGACCGCATGGAGATCCAGAACAAGGACCAGGTCCCGAACGACGGGGACAACCGCGTGCGCGCCGCCCGGTTCACGGTGACGGCCGGGGCGGAAGCCCCGGTGGCCGGATCCCCGATCCTGGTCGCGCGCCGCGCGAAGGAACCCGTGCAGGTGGATGGAAGGCTGGACGAGGCGGTCTGGGCCGCGGCCGGCCGGTCCGCCCGCTTGGAGGCCGCCGACGGGGGCAAGGTCCCGGCGGACCTGGCCACCACGGTCCTGGCGGCCTACGACAACGCGACCCTGTACCTGGCCTTCTCGGTGCGCGACCCGGCCATCGAGTCGCCCTACAAGAACCGCGACGACGAGCTGTGGAACAGCGATGCGGTCGAGGTCTTCCTGGACCCGGGCGCGGACGGAAAGGACTACCTGGAGATTCAGATTTCCCCCGCGAACGTGGTCTTCGATGCCCTGTTCGCGTCCCATCGCACGCCGGACTGGGCGCAGGCGCGGGCCTGGAACGCGGCGGGACTCAAGACCGCGGTGCGCGTCACGGGGACCCTGAATCAGCCTGGGGACGGGGACACGGGCTACGATGTCGAGGTCGCGATCCCGTTCGCGGACCTCCCCGGCTTCGGAAAGACACCGCCCGATGCGTCCTCGACCCTGCGCGCCAACTTCTTCCGGATCGAGGCGCGGGACGGGAAGGTCGCGGGTGCCCAGGCCTTCTCGCCTGCTGGGGGCGATTTCCATGACCTGTCCAAGGCGGGCACGGTCCGGTTCGAGGCTGAGGCCGCGACCGCCCCGACACCCATCTCGCCGGCCGCGGTGGCGCCTGCGCTCAAGGTGCAGCCGGCTCGCGGGCTGCCCGCCGAGGCCCTTCCGGCGGTCAAGACCGGGGTGCCGGCCCGGGGCGGCGCGCTCCGGACGACCAGGATCCCCGCGGCCCCCGCCAAGGGCCAATGAGAATCACCATCCGATGAAGTCGTCCGAAGAAAGACCTTCCTCGGGAGCCCAGGACCAGGCGACTCCGTCCGGCCTGCCTCGCGGAACGGGGGAGGCCTTCGAGGCGCTCGTCGAGGTCCTGCGGCGCCTGAGGGCCCCGGACGGCTGTCCCTGGGACCGGGAGCAGACCCTCCAGACGTTGCGGACCTACGTCCTCGAGGAGGCCTACGAGGTCGTTCAGGCCATCGAGGACGCTGACCTGGACGCCCTGCGCGAAGAGCTCGGGGACCTCCTGATGCAGGTGGTGTTCCAGGCGGGCCTGACCGAGGACCAGGGGCACTTCGATGTCGCGGACGTGTGCCGGGCCGCGGCGAGGAAACTGGTGGCCCGCCATCCCCATGTCTTCGGGGAGCACAAGGCGAAGGACGCGGCCGAGGTCCTGTCGCGCTGGGAAGGCTACAAGCGCGCCGAGGGCAAGGGGGTTCTGGACGGGGTCCCCCGGCATCTGCCGGCGCTCCTGATGGCGCTGCGAGTGTCGGAGAAGGCATCGCGCGTGGGGTTCGACTGGCCGGACCTGTCCGGGGTCCTCGCGAAACTCGACGAGGAGGTGGGGGAGTTGAAACAGGCCCTGGCCTCCGGCGAGACGGACGCCATCGAGGAGGAGGTCGGGGACGTCCTGTTCGCGGTGGCCAACGTGGCGCGCCTGACGGGACTGGACCCCGAGGCCGCACTCCGGCGGATGCTCGAGCGATTCCGGGCGCGATTCTCGTACATCGAGGCCGCCCTGTCGCGGGAGGGCCGCGACGTGTCGGGGACGCCCCTGAAGACCCTCGACATCCTGTGGGAGGAGGCCAAGGCTCGCACACGTGACGACCCCTCGCGCTGAGGTCCCCTCGCCCGACGGCGCCTCCGAGCGTAGCGCCGTTCTGCGGTCCACCCTCGTCACCAGCCTGATGACCATCCTGTCCCGGGTCGTGGGCCTCGCGCGCGAGGTGGTCCGGGGCTACTACGTCGGCACCGGCATGCAGTCCGACGCCTTCGGGATCGCCTCGACCATCCCCAACATGTTGCGCCGCCTCTTCGCGGAGGGGGCGATGACCGCGGCCTTCGTGCCGGTGTTCACGGGCCTGCGGGTCGGAAAGCAGGGAGGACCCGCGGGCGAGCAGCGCCCGGACGACCCGGAACGTCTGAGTCGCTTCTTCTCGGGGTTCATGACCCTGTTCATCCTGCTGATGGCCGGGGTCACGCTCCTCGGGGTCCTCGCGTCCGCGCCGCTCGTGACGCACGTCTTCTCGGGCCGGTTCGAGGAGGTCCCCGGGAAGGTCGCCCTGACCATCGCGCTGACCCGGGCAATGTTCCCGTACCTGTTCTTCGTGTCCATCGCGGCGATCCTCCAGGCCGCCCTCAACTCGTTTCGCGTGTTCGCGCCCTCGGCCTTCACCCCGGTCTTGCTGAACGGCGCGAACATCCTCGTGGTGGTCCTGTTCGTGGACCGGTTCGAGAACGCGGCCTGGGCCCTGACCGTGGGCTTTCTGGTGGGGGGAGTCCTTCAGATGGCCTTCCAGGTCCCGTTCTTGCGGCGGACGGGGATCCGGTTCCGGCCCACGCTCGCGGGGCTACGCGACCCCGCGGTCCGGGAAGTGGCCGTCATCTTCCTCCCCGGAATCTTCTCGGCGGGCATCTACCAGATCAACGTCACGGTGTCGCAGGTCATCGCGACCACGCTCGACCCGGGGTCGGTCGCGTCCCTTCAGTTTTCGCTCCGTCTTCAGGAACTGGTCCTGGGCGTCTTCGCGGTGTCCGTGGCGACCGTGATCCTGCCGACGATGTCGGAGCAGGCCCAACGGGGGGACCTGGCGGGGCTTACGGCGACCCTGCGCGACTCCGTGGGGCTCCTGGGGTTCGTCACCCTGCCAGCGACCGCCGGCCTGCTCGTCCTGGGGGAACCCATTGTCCGCCTGCTGTTTCAATACGGACAGTTTGATTCCGAATCAACGCGCATGACGACGTGGGCGCTGATGTTCCACGCGGGCGGGATCTTCTTCATCGCCGTCTATCGCAACCTCGTGCAGGTCTTTTACGCGCGCAAGGACCTGAGGACCCCGACCGTCGTGGCCGCGGTCGTGATGGTGCTGCACGTGGGCCTGTGCTACGGGCTCGCCGTCCCGTTGCGCCACGGAGGGGTGGCCGCGGCCGGTTCGCTCGCCGCCGCGGTGAATGCCGCGCTGCTGGTCCTCGTCCTGAGGCGCCGTCTCGGGCCCCTCGGCAGTCGGGTCATGGCGCGTTCCCTCGCAAGGACCGCCGGCGCGACCCTGGTCATGACGGTCGTCATCGGGGCCGCGGCTTGGTCGGGCGTCCTGGAGGACGTCCGCGGGGCGGCCCTCGCTGCGCGGTTGCTTGCGGTGGTCGCGGCAGGCCTCGGGACCTATGTCGCGGCGGCCCGGGCATTCGGCTGCGAGGAGTGGAGGGACCTGTGGGGCCTCGTCCGCCGTCGGGTCCTGGGCCATCCCATCAGCCGCCGGGCCGGCAAGGATTGAGCCGGTCGTCCCGGACCGGCTCTCGCAGGACCGGGATGGCTTCCCCGCACGCGCAGCGCCCGTCCGGACCCAGGCGGTCCGCGGTCACGTCGAACCACGAGCGTCGGATCAGCCATCGGCCGCACGACGGACACAGGGTATGGGAGGCGTCGGACTGGACGTTTCCCTCGTACACGTACTTCAACCCGGCCTGAAGCGCCGTCGTTCGCGCCATCCGGAGCGTCTCGGGCGGGGTGCGCGGTCGGTCGGTCATCCGGTAATCGGGGTGAAAGGCCGAGAAGTGCAGGGGGGTGTCCGCGCCCAGGTGGTCCCGGATCCACTCGGCCTCAGCCCGGATGCTGTCGGGATCGGTGTTCAGGCCGGGGATGAGCAAGGTCGTGACCTCGACATGTACCCCCGCGGCCCGGGCCTCGACAAGGGCATCCAGGACCGGTGCCAGGCGCCCGGAGCAGTGCTTGCGGTAGAACTCGTCCGAGAAGGCCTTGAGGTCCACGTTCGCGGCATCCACGGACGGGTACAGGACCCGGGCGGCCTCCCGCGTGATGTATCCGTTCGTCACCATCACGATCCCCACGCCTCGGGGTCGCGCGATTTCGGCGGTGTCCAGGATGTACTCGGCCAGGATCGAGGGCTCGTTGTAAGTGAACGAGATCGAGGGACTGCCGTGGCGCATGGCGAGGGCGACCAGGCGCTCCGGGGGCAGGATGGGTTCCTCGCGGGTGTCCCCGAGGTCTCGAGCGCGCGACAGGGTCCAGTTCTGGCAGAACCGGCACGCGAGGCTACACCCGACCGTGCCGAGCGACAGGCTCGTGGTGCCCGGCAAGTAGTGATACAGCGGCTTTTTCTCGATGGGGTCCACGTGCACGCTCGCGGGCCTCCCCCAGGCCGCGAGGACCAGGGTCCCGCCCACGTTCCGCCGGACGACGCAGAACCCCGCCTTGCCCGTCGGGATGTTGCACGCGCGCGGGCAGAGGCGGCAGCGGACCCTCCCCCCGGCTGACGGCTCCGCGAACAGGGCCGCGCGTTGGTCGCCCATACGTTCCTCCGCATCCTTGCGTCGGGTTCCGACCCCTGTTAGTATACTACCGCGGCCTTGCGACGCGGAGACAGCGGCGTTGATCACGTTGAAATCGCCCTCGGAAATCGAGCGGATGCGGCGGGCCGGCGCGATCCTGGCGCGGGTTCTCGATCACCTGTGTTCGATGGTCCGGGCTGGTGTCACCACGCGCGAGATGGACGACGAGGCGGACCGGATCATCCGGGAGGCGGGCGCGACCGCGACCTTCCGGGGCCAGCCGGGGCTCAGTGACCGGGCGCCCCCGTATCCCGCGGCCACCTGCATCTCGATCAACGAGCAGGTCATCCACGGCATCCCTTCCGGCCGCGCCATCCGGGAAGGGGACCTCGTCAGCATTGACTGCGGCGTGACCTGGGGCGGCCTGATCGCGGATTCCGCGGTGACCGTGATCGCAGGAAACGGCTCCCCGGAACGCCAGCGCCTCGTGGCGACCACCCGGGAGGCCTTGCTGGCCGCGATCGGCGCCGCGCGGGCCGGCCGCCACCTGCATGACGTGTCCGCCGCGGTCCAGGCCACGGTCCAGGCCGCGGGGTACGGCGTGGTCCGCGAGTTTTGCGGGCACGGTGTCGGCCGCGACCTGCACGAGGACCCGCCGGTCCCCAACTTCGGCAGCGCCGGGTCGGGACCGATCCTTCGTCCCGGCATGACCCTGGCGATCGAGCCCATGGTGACCCTCGGCAGCCCTCGCATCCGCGTGCTCGACGACGGGTGGACCGTGGTGACGGCGGACGGCAAGCCCGCGGCCCACTTCGAGCACACCATCGTTATCACCGACGGGGCTCCCGAAGTGCTGACGCTCCGGGACGGCGAGGCCCTGGCCTGACGGGGCCGCGGGGTCCGGCGTCCGGGGTCGGGGTCCGGGGTCCGGCAGGGAGTCCGTAGCGGTCACGGACAC
>JBBIPO010000208.1:0-6111 GCA_037442805.1 Deltaproteobacteria bacterium | reverse complement strand
GTCCAGTGGACCGTCCGATAGACGGGGGGGGGCGTGCGACGCCCCCCTTCCATGGCGTCCGGGTTCTTTGAAACCCCGTCGGACAGGCGAAATTCCTGGGGTAAAGCAATTCTCCTGACCCCCTGAGACCTGCATGGCTGCTGTGTCAAACGACATCGCGGATTGCTCATTCTCGCAGTCCCCCGGAAGTCGCAGCAGAGTGGCGCTGGCGCTTCACCCGCTCCGGCGCGCTCGGAATCGCTCGAACGTCACGTACAGGGCCGGGATCAGGACCAAGGTCACCAGGGACGACACGAGGAGTCCGCCCACCATGGTCACCCCGATGGGACGCCACATCTCGTACCCTTCGCCGGAAGAGAATGCGAGGGGCAGGACCCCGACGATGGTCGTGATGCTCGTCATCAGGATGGGGCGCAGGCGCCGGCGCGCAGTCTCGACCACGGCCTCGTGCAGGGGCATCCCCTCCCGGCGCATCAGACCGATGTAGTCCACCAGCACGATGGCGTTGTTCACGACGATCCCGACCAGCATGATGAGCCCCAGGAACGCGAGCACGTTGAAGTTCTCGCCCACGAGCGACAGGGCCAAGAACGACCCCGTGAACGCGAAGGGCACCGCGAACATGATGACGAACGGGTCCAGGAACGACTCGAACTGGGCGGCCATGATGAAGTACGTCAGCAGGACCCCGAGGAACAGGATCACCATCAGGTCCACCGCCGTGTCCTGCTGCTCCTTCGCCTGGCCCCCGAAGCGGAAGACAACGTCCGGATACCGCGCGCGGAGGTCCGCGGCCTGGCGCTCGAACTCGCGGGCCGCGGACCCGAGCGACGTCCCCGACAGGTTCGCGCCCACCCGCAAGACGCGCATCTGCGACGAGTGGTCGATCACGATGGGCGCGAATCCGCTCTCCACGCGCGAGAAGTTGCGCAGGGACGCGGGGGGGCCGGTCACGGAAGGGGCGAGCAGGCGGCCCACCTTGTCCAGGCGGTCGCGGTCCTCCTCGCGCAGGCGGACCACGACCTCGATGTCCCGGCCCTGGCCCCGGAAGCGTGTCGCCGTGGTCCCGAGCATGGCGGTGCGCACCACCTCGGACGCCTGGAGGGCCGTGACCCCGAGCAGGGACATGCGGCGGCGGTCCAGATGGACCTGGACCTCCGGCTTCTCGTAGGGGACCTCGGCCGCGACGTCCCGTGTCCCCTCGATGCCCTTCAGGACCCGCTCGACCTCGTAGGCGGCCTCCTTGAGCCGGTCGTAGCGCGACCCGAGCACCTCGACCACCAGGGGCTTGCCGCCCATCATCCCGCCCATCCCCTGGTCCCCGACCTGGATGTCGTAACCGACCAGGCCGTCCGTCTCGCGCACCACGCGCCGCACGTCTTCCGCGATCTCGCGGATGCCCCGCGCCCTCTGGTCCACCTGGCCGAACTGCATGTGCAACTGCACGAGGTGGCTGCCCTCGGTCTGGCCCATGGCCGCCCCCCACCCGCTCTCGCTCTCCCCTGCCTGGGTGTACAGCCGCTCGAGCTCCGGGATGTCGCGCAGGCGCCGCGCGATCCCCTCGGCCACCCGGGCGCTCTCCTCGATGCCGGTCCCCACGGGCAACTCCACCGTGGCCCGGACCTCGCCCGTATCAAACAGGGGCAGGAAGTCGAAGCCTACTCGCGTCAGGGTCAGGACGCTCGCGGCGAAAATGGCCGTGGACATCGCATAGACCGCCCTCCGATGGCGCAGGGCCCAGGCGGTCATGCGCCCGTAGGCGGACTCGATGCGCGCGAGCAGGCCCGGGGGTTCCGAGGTCCCGCTCGCGGGGGCCAGCAGGCGCGACGTGAGCATCGGGGTCAGAAACACGGACGTGACCAGGGACGCGACCAGCGTGATGACTAGCACGAAGGCGAGTTGCCCGAACAGGATGCTCACGAGTCCGGAGACGAAGATCATGGGCAGGAAGATGCCCACCGTGGTGGTGGTCGAGGCCGTGATGGCGAGCCCCACTTCCCCGGTGCCGCGCAGGCTCGCCTCCACGGGCGCGCGGCCCCGGTCCAGGTGGCGGGTGATGTTCTCGAGCACGACGATGGAATTGTCCACCACCATGCCCACCGCGAGGATCATGGCCATCAGGGACACCGCGTTCAGGGTATAGCCCTTCAGGTACAGCATCAGGAAGGCGATGATGAGCGACCCCGGCAGGGCCAGGGCCACGACCAGGCTCGCCCGTGCCCGGCGCAGGAACGCGATGACCACGAGGACCACCAGGACCCCGCCGACCACGAGCGAGCGGTACAGGTTGCCGACCAGGCTCTCGATGAACTCCGAGGCGTCCCAGATGGGCACCAGGCGGATGCCGCGCGCAAGGTGCGGGGCGACCTCGGCCACGCGGGCCCGGACTGCGCGCGCCACCTCGACCGTGTTCGCCCCAGACTGCTTTTGCACGAAGAGGACCGACACCGTGCGCCCGTCCAGGGTCGCGATGTTGGACAGGCGCTTGTGGGTGTCCCGCACGTCGGCCACGTCACGCAGGTGCACCGGCTGCCCCTCCCACACCCCCACCACGAGGTCCGCGATCTCGTCCACCCCTTGATATTCGGCCGGCACGCGCACGGGCAGGTCGTAGCGACCGTCCTCGACCTTGCCCGCGGGCATGGAGATGTTCGACGCGGCCAGGGCCTGCGTCACCTGGGTCAGGGTCAGGCCGCGTCGTTCGAGGTCGTCCAGTCGCACCTCCACGTGGACCTCCTCCGGGGCCACGTGGAACATCTGGACACTCCCCACGCCTGGCAGGCTCTGGAGGTCCTGGATGACGTGCTCGTCCAGGTAGGTCCCCTGGGTGGTCACGTCCACCGTGTCGCTGACCAGGGCCGCGAAGTAAATGGGCATATACGCGGTGTTGAACTTGAACAGCATCGGGTCCTCGATGCCGTCCGGCAGCGTCTTGTGGACCCAGTCCAGGGCGTTGCGGATGTCGGCCGCCGCGTCGTCCAGGCGCGTGTCGTACTGGAACTTCAGGAAGACAGCGGACACGCCCTCCATGCTCTTCGACGTGATCTCCTTCAGCCCGGGCAGGATGCCGAGCCCTTTCTCCAGGGGCTTGGTGACCTTCTCCTCCACGTCCCACGAGGACGCCCCCGGATACCCGGTGACCACGCTGACGACCGGGTTTTCCATCTCGGGGTAGAGGTCGAGCGGCAGGCGCGTCAGGGCGAACAGCCCGAACACGGTCGTGGCCAGATAGACCACGAGCGTGAAGACCGGCCGCCGCACCGCGATCTCGGTGATCCTCACTGGCTCACCACCTCGACCTCGTCCCCGGCGTGCAGTTCCTTCGGGCCGGCGGTGACCAGGCGTTCCCCCTCGGCCAGACCCTCCAGCGCCAGGAAGGTCAGGCCCTCCTTGCGCACGGGGCGGACCGCCCGCTCGACCACGCGGCCATCATCCCCGACCACGAACACCACGAGCCGGTCCCCTTCCTGGCGGCGCACGGCGTTCATCGGGATCACGAAGTAGCGGCCCGCCTCGGGGACCACCTCGAGGACCCCGGACATGCCCGCGGCCAGCCGGCGCCGGCCCTGGTCCGCGGGATTGCGGACGACGACGCGCACGCGCACGAGGCGCGACACGGGGTCCACCGTGGGACCCACGAGGGCCACCGCCCCCCGGAAGGTCTCGCCTGGAAGGCCATCGAAACGGACCGATGCCTCCATGCCGGCGCGCAGCCGCCCGAAGAGGTGCTCCGGGACACTCCCGTCCACGTGGACCGGGTCCACGCTCGCCAGGACCACCAGGGGGGCGGCCGCCGCGGGCGAGGTCTCCTGCCCTGGGTCCACGCCGCGTTTCACCACGAGCCCGTCCACCGGTGCGATCACGCGCGCGTCCTCGAGGGCCTTGCGCGCCAGGGCCAGGGCGGCCTCCGCGACCTGGACCTGGGCTCGGGCCACGCCCACCTGGGCCTCCGCGGCCTCGGCCTGGGCCCTCATCCGGTCCGCCTCGCCCTGCGAGGCCGACCCGGTTTTCGCGAGTTCTTCGAAGCGCGCGCGATCCCGTACGAGCGTGTCGCGCTGGGCCTCGGCGGCCCGCAGGGACGCCCGCGCGAGCGCGACCTGCCCCTCGGCCTGGCGCACCGCCAGCGCGAGGTCGCGCGTGTCCAGCAGAACCAGCGGGTCCCCGGCCCGGACCTCGTCCCCTTCCTGGACCCGGACCTCCCGCACCCGTCCCGGCACCCGGGCCACGACGTGCACCGTGGCCGCCGGGGCCACGGTCACCGGGACCACGACGCGGTCCTCCCAGTCGCGCAGTCGCAGGGTCTCGACGGTGACGCGGGGTCGGTCGGGGGCCACGGTCGCCCCGGTAGGCTCGCGGGAACACGAGGCGAGGAGGCCCACCCCCACCACGGCCAGGAACCCTCGCGCGAGCCGCGTCCGCGATCTCATGGCGACCTCCCCATCGCATCGGCGAGGCGGCGCAGGGCCACCCGATACCCGTAGAGCGCGGCGAACCGGTCCGCCTCGGCCTGCACCACGAGGGCCTCCGCGTCCAGCACGTCGGCGGTCGTGGTCAGGTTCTGCCGGGCCCGGTCCATCTGGATGCGCAGGTTCTCGCGGGCCTGTTCCACGGCCACGGCGGAACGGTCCAGGTTGTCGCGGGCCGCGCGCGCCTCGAGCCAGCGCGAGCGCACCTCCAGCCGCACGAGGTCCTCGACCTGGAGGGCGGTCTGGACCGCGGCCTCGACCTGGTCGGACGCCCCCCGGAACTCGAAATACGTGCGTCCCCACTCCCAGGGCGTCCACGTCAGGCTCACCCCGAGGAACCAGGCCTCCGGATGGCTGAACTGTGTGGCCCGCGTGCGCGAGTAGTTGAAGATCCCGGCGACCTGCGGGAGCCAGTCCCCGGCCTTCAGGAGTCGCGCGGTCCGGGCCACGTCCACGGCGAGCCTGGCCTGTGCCACGTCCTGGCGGGCGCGCAGGGCTTCGGCCACGCATACCTCCGGGTCGTCAGGCATGGGACCTGGGGCTTCCTCTTCCTCGGCCAAGTCGCAGGGAACCGACGGCGACCGCCCGATCAGGAGGTCCAGCTGTCCGCAGGCAACGTCGGCGCCTGTTCGGGCCAGGGTCAGACCCTGCTCGACCTGGGCGACCCTCACCTGGACGCGCAGGACGTCGTCGCGCTTGAGGAGCCCCTGCTCGTGAAAGCGCTCGACCTGCTCCAGGTGGGCCTGCGCAGTCCGCAGGGCCGCGTCGAGCGACTCGACGCGCTTGTGGGCCTCGAGCACCGCGTGAAACGCCTCGACCACCTGCATCCGCGTGCGCCGCCTCTGAAACCCCTCCTGGAGGCGGGCCATGTCCACCTGCAACCCCGCAAGCCTTGCGCCCAGGAAGACCTGGTACAGATTCGACAGCGGCTGGACCACGGTGACCCCGAAGGTGTAGGTCTCGCGCGGGCGCACCACGCCGCCGGTCGTCCCTTGCGGGAAGTACTGCCGGAACTCTGGCGGCAGGTCGAGGTCGAAGGTGATCGCCTCGTTCCACCACTGATAGTCATAACTGAGTTGCAGTTTCGGCCCCACCTGGGACCAGGCCGCGGCCCGCTGCCACGCCGCACGGTTCGCTTCCAGCGTGGCCATGCGATTCGCCCGGGCGGCCTCGTCGGCCAAACGCAGGGCCTCGGCCAGGGTCAGGGGGGCGGCACCGGCGTCGGCGGCCACGCAGACCAGGGCGGTCACCACCGCGATTCCCCATTTCCCCCGTGGCATCTCCATCCGGCGTCCCCGGCCCCGGCCCCGGATGATAGGAGTCAGCCCACCCCGGCGCAAGCAAGGGTTCCATCACCATCCTTCGAAACAGGTTTCCCCGGAAACGCGAGTGTTGCCCGCGCTGGACCGTGACCGTGGGCCGCGACCGCGTTTGTGGCCGTGTCTGTGACGGAGTCCGTGTCCGCCTCGGAGTCTGTGCCGGACCCCCGACCCCGGACGCCGGACCCCGGTCCCCATGGGGACGCGAGCGCCCGCTCGCGTAGGGCCGCGCGGGCGCTGCCCGCGCCAAACCGTGGCCATGACCGTGGCCGTGTCGGAGTCCGTGACCGGGTCCGTGTCCGCCTTCCCGGGGATCGGGGACCGGG
>JBBIPO010000207.1:0-6118 GCA_037442805.1 Deltaproteobacteria bacterium | reverse complement strand
CGGAACTGCATGAGAGCCGCTTGTATCTTGGCCCAATCAACATCGCGGATTGCTCAATCTCCGAAGAGGCTCCCGTGGCGACGCGAGCGCCTGCCCGCGCCATGACAAGGCTGGGCTTGCACCGGCAGTCCAAGGGCGCGCTGCGCGAGCGGCCCGTGACCAACCCTCGCTTTCCTGTCAGGGCCGCGCCCCGCCGCGTGTCTTCCACAGGGACGCCGCGATGGCGAGCCCCAGGATGCCCGAGACCACCGCAAGCGACACCGCGACGGGGATGTGGCAGCACTCGGACACGAGCATCTTGACGCCGATGAAGCCCAGGACCACCGCAAGGCCGTGCCGCAGATAGACGAAGCGGCGCAGGGTCCCGGCCAGCAGGAAGAACAGCGCCCGCAGCCCCAGGATGGCGAAAATGTTCGACGTATAGACGATGAAGGTGTCGCGCGTGACCGCGAAGATGGCCGGGATGGAGTCCACGGCGAAGATCACGTCCGTGGCCTCGATGACCACCAGGACCAGGGCCAGGGGCGTGGCGAGGGTCCTGCCGGCTTCCCGCACGAAGAAGCGGTCGCCCCGGTAGTCCGGCACCACCGGGAAGACCCGCCGGAACAGGCGCAGCGCGAGGTTACGCTCCGGGTGGACCGCCTCGTCTTTCTGCAAGGCGAGTTTCACGCCCGTGAAGACCAGGAATGCCCCGAACACGTACAGGACCCACTCGAAGGCCTGAAGGAGCGCCGCGCCGGCCACGATGAAGACCGCGCGCATCCCCAGGGCCCCGAGGATCCCCCAGAACAGGACGCGGTGCTGGAGCGCGGCCGGCACCCCGAAGTAGGCGAAGACCACCAGGAACACGAAGAGGTTGTCCACGCTCAGGGACTTCTCGAGCAGGTAGCCCGTCAGGAACTCGAGTCCCTTGACGGGACCCCACGCGAACCAGACCACGGCGTTGAAGACCAGGGCGAGGGCGACCCACACCACGCTCCACAGCAGGGCCTCGCGGAAGCGGACCTCGTGCGCCTCCTTGTGGAAGACGAGGAGGTCCAGGACCAGCAACCCGACCACGAGGCCGGTGAAGGCGACCCACATCCAGGGCGAGGCGAGGGATGCGACCGGTTCCATCGCTGCTGTCTCCCGAGGCGCGACGAGTTTCCGTGCGTCAGGACTGGTACTTCCGGCGCTCCGCCTCGCGCGCGTCCCCGAGCGCTCGGCGCACCTCGGGCGCGGTCAGGGCCACGATCCGCGCCGCGAGGAACGCGGCGTTTCTGGCGTTGTCAATCCCCACGGTCGCCACCGGGACCCCCGGCGGCATCTGGACCGTGGACAGGAGGGCGTCCAGGCCGCCGAGCGACCCCGCCTGCAAAGGGACCCCGATCACCGGAAGCAGGGTGTTCGCGGCCACGGCCCCCGCGAGGTGCGCCGCGAGCCCCGCGCACGCGATGAAGACGCGGACCCCGCGAGCCTCGGCCTCGCGGACGTAAGACACGACCAGGTCCGGCGTGCGGTGCGCGGACAGGACCCGGACCTCGCATGGGACCCCGAGGGACTGGAGGGCTTCCTCCGCCTTCTTCACGACCGGGAGGTCGTTGGGACTACCGGTCAGGATGGCGACCAGAGGGGTCTGATCGGACGACATCGAGATGCCTCCTCTTGTTCCTACCGCTCTCCGAGGAATCGCCTGGCCACGACTCGGTACTTCCGGTCCGCGTCCACCACCGCGCGGATCACACGGGGCGGCAGTTTTTCATCCGCATTGAAATAATCTCCTGTGAAGAAGTTCACGGCGGCTGAGAAGGCGCGAGTCAGGGCCTCCGCCGGGCCCAGCAGGGCCTGGCCCTGCACCATCGCCCGGGAACGCAGGAGCGTCAAGGCCCGGTCCGCCTTGCGGTCCGCGAACCGCAGGGCGTATCGTGCCGTGGGCCTGTCCTCCCGGATCGGGACCTCGACGAGGCGGCGCAGGTCCTCGCGGAGCGAGGCGAAGACGTCATGGGCGAGCCGGGGCACGTCGCCCGGGGGCGTCCGCTCCACGGTCTTCAGGTCCTCGTCGGACAGGGCCAGGACGTCGCGGGCCAGGTCCCGCAGGGCCGCCACGTCCGCGCGCAGGGCGTCTCGCAGCGCGGACACCTCCCGGATGTACGGCAGCCGGTCGCGCACCCCGACCTTCTTGCAGCGCAGGCACAGCAGCAGGTACCGGTCCGACACGTCCGCGGCCCGGGCCAGGAAGCGGTCCAGGGCCGGGTGGCGAAACACGCCGCGGTCCAGCAGGTCCGTGAAGCGCGACAGGAGCGCGTCGCACTCGCCCTCCATGGCCTTCACGTCCACGGGCAACTCCCAGCGCTTGATCCGCTCGGGTTCCACGCGGGCGAAGTGGGCCTGGTCGCACCGCTCGGCCAGGGCCACGAGGTCGCGCACCGCGTCGCGCAGCAGGGCCTCGGGGGTGGGAGGGGGCCTGACCGCGGGGACGTCGCCCGCGCCGGATGCGCCGCCGGGATCGGAGGGGACCGCGCGTCCGGGAGCCACGGCGGGTTCCCCGGACGGGCGACAGGCCACCGCGAGCAGCGCCGCCGCGAGGCACGTCAACGGGCGCATCCCTGCACCTCCACTTCCGGGGTCAGGTCGCGCACGGAACCGCATCGCTCGTCCGCGCACCGGATGAACAGCGGGTCCAGAACACCCAGGAAACGCTGGTACGGGACGTCCTCGCGCACCAACAGAAGCCCCGGCCCCGCGGACAGGACCTGGACCGCCTCGCCGGCGTCGGCGGGCTTCATGTCCACCGCCTTCCCCCCGGCCAGCCGCCCCACCAGGAGCCGCTCCGGGTCGAGGACGACCACGGATGACAGGCGCCCGGGGAGGTCTTCCGCGTCAATGCTCTGGCCCAAGGGCCGGCACTTCAGGACGCCCATGCCAGCGATTTCCACGCGCCGCGGCGCGACGGGAACCTCGCGAAACTGCAATCGGCCCACGACGGTCCGGCGCGAGACCCCATCCATCCGGCGCCGCGCCCCGAACGTCACGAGCCGCGCCGGGTGTTTCCGGAAGATGTTCACCACCTCCGTCGCGATGCTCATGGGCGCGGCCCGGTCCATGGCCAGGACCAGGACCTCGAGGTTTTCCGGACCGCGTTCCTCCTCCAGTTGCTCCTGGATCGGGGCGATGCGCTTCGCCATCGAGGCCCACGCCGAGGCCGGGACCTCCCACCCCTTCGAGAAGTCCACGAAGACCTGGTTCTCGTATTCGAGCCCGCGGGGCGACACGGTGATGACCACGTCGCCCACGAAGGGGGCCCGCGACTTCGAATCCGGGAGCACCGGGTCCTCGGCGAAGGCCGGAAGATGGTCGATCCTCGCGGCCACGTCCGCCAGGAACGGCTCGAAGATGCGATTCAGGGGGGAGTCGGGGTAGCGATCGAGAAAGGCGCGGGTGATGCGCTGGACCTCCCCAAGGTACGGCCGTTCCATCGCGAAATGCATCACTTCGAATGGGATGGTCTGGCAGTAGTCCGACAACTTCTCCTTGCACAACCGGCCGAGGTAGTCGGACACCGCTTCCTGGTGCTCGCGCGGGAACTCGAAGGCGACCTGCCAGTGCCGGAAGAAATAGACCGCGCGGTCGTCCCCCTCCATGTCCTGGGCCCCGTAGAACGCCTCGACGTGTACAAAGGTATGGTCAAAATCCGCGAGCAGGTGCACCAGGCGCGAGTGATCGTCCCCTTCCGGAACCCGGGCCTTCAGGTCCTTCCACGCGGCCATGTAGTCCTTGAAGTCAATCTCCTTCTTCCAGAAGCGTTCCATCGCGTCGAAGAAGGTCGCGACGGCCTGGAGTTCCGCCTGGAACGGGGTCCCGCGCGCCCGCACCACGACCGCCTGGAGGGGACGGCGCCAGTCGTACCCGAATGTCCCCTGCCGCCAGTCCACGAGGGGGCTCTTGACCTTGGGATACTTCTTCACGTCCGCCGGCAGGGTCCGGACCATCTCGTCGAGCCAGCCCTTCAGGACCGCCCCCGCCTCGTCCAGGAGGGCGGCCCGCCGCGCCTCGGACGCCGCCTTCTGGCGGGCGGCCATGTCCTCCCCGCGACAGGCCAGGATTGCGGCCGCTGCCATGCAAATCGCCAGGGCCGGGATGTGCCGTCGTGTCATGACCATCCTCCCGGAGCCTTCAAGGGATGCACTGCCGGTCCCCCTTCGGGCACCGGAACCGCACGTGCATGTGGCTCGTGTGCTCGCCGTCGCCCTGGATCACCGCCGCGCCGCCACCGGGAAAGAACCGCAGGTACTTCCGCAGCAGCGATTTTCTTTTTTTGTAAATATTGTGAATATATTCCTTCAGGGCAGACACGATGGAATGCTCCATGAAGATCATCTGCGTCTCTGGGTTGTCCAGGAAACACTTCAACAAGAACCATTGTTTCTCGGCGTCCAGGGTGGACGGCGTGGCCGTGCGCAGCGGCCCGTCGTCCGCGTTCTTGGCCCGCTTCTTCAAGAGGAAGCCGATGTCCACGTCGCGCCCGCTCTGGTGCGACTTGTGGGGCGGCAGCGGCCCCCCCTGCCGCCGGGACAGGTCCCCGATCGCAATCGGGTCCGCCTTCGACCGCGCGTAGTTGTGACGGAACTGCGAGACACACCGGCGGACGTACCGCACTGTCTCGGGGGTACCCCAGGTGGCCTCGCGGCGGGCCGCGATCACCCACCCCACCCCCCGGTTGTCCCCGTCCGGGTCCACGCTGACCCCGCCGACGAGCCGGCCCGCCGAGGGCCGCCCCACGGATTGCGGCTCGATGCGCGGGGCGTAGAACTTCAGCCGCATCCCTGGGCGCAGGCGGTCCGAGCGAAGGCGGTTCCATTTCTTCAGGTCCGCCGCCGACACCCCGAGGAGAGAAGCGAGTTCACCGAGGGTTTCCCCCTTTCCCACGCGGTACGTCTGCCAGACCTTGCGGGGGTCCCTGTCCGCGGACTTGCGTGCCTTCTTCGTGGCCGCCGCCTTCGCCAGGGCCGGGTCGGGTTGGAGTCCCGAAAGGCCCGTCGCGACGGCGAGACACGCGACCGCGACCAGGACGCGCCCGCGTCGTGTCATGGGCCTCCCTCGTCCTCGAGCACGATGTGATAGCGACTCGTCATGCCTCGCACTACCCGCACGGTGACCTCTCGCACCCGCCCGGAAACCCCCTCGACCCGGAGCCGATGCTCGCCCTCCACGACATCCACCCCGTCAATCGGAAGGCGGAACCTTTCCCACCCGTCCAGGATGGCCGTGGCCTCTTCCGAGGCGGTGACCACGAGGACTCCCATCTCGGCCGGCGAATGGTACAGGTCGCGCATGGGGAGGGGGTCCGTCCGCGACGACACCTCGTCGCGAACCGCTGTCAGCACCGCGACGAGGTCCGGGTGCCGCGTCAGGACCTCGCGGTCCACATGGAAGCGCTCCATCCGACTGCCCCAGGCGGACCAGAACTCGTAGCGGGGCTCTGGAAAACGGGCCGAGGACTGGACGTCCAGCGCGCCCGCCTCCGCCCCCTCGACCGCCTCCATCGCGAACGCCCCCACGCGCCGCAGCCGCTCCACCAGGGCCTTCGCGTCTGCTCCACCCACGATACGGACGTCCTGGCGCTGGCCCACGTGGCACAGGGTCTCCTTGACGAGGGACACGACCACCGTATCCCCGCGCACGGTCACGTCGTGGGCCACCATCCGGAACGGCGACACCCCGCCTCGCACCGTCACGCGCACGAACGACCCATCTGGAGCCGGAGGCTCGCCAACCCCCGCGACGCGGGAAACGTCGGGCGCCGGTGGCTCGGCCAGGAGCGGCCCCGCCCACACGACCACGCCCACGGCGACCGCGGTCCCCATCCACCTGCACCGCCTCGGATGACCTGTCCGGACCACCCGCGCCACCGACTCCCCTTCCCGCACCGCGCCTGCCCGGGACCGGCCTCCACGGGCCGGGCGGTGGATGATAGCACGGTCGCGGCCACGATCCAGCCGTTTGACGGATCGAGCAATCCGCGCTGTAGGCGCGGATTGCGACCCGGCCGCAGCAGGGGCCCCGGCTCCCAGCGCGAAGCGCTCCGGGAGGCTGTCCCAGTGGGACAGCCAATAGCCGGGGGCCGGCGTGGGGGGTGCGG
>JBBIPO010000206.1:0-6157 GCA_037442805.1 Deltaproteobacteria bacterium | reverse complement strand
GGCGCCGCACCCGGCGTCACGCAGAGCCCGCGCAGCGGCCTCCGGCCCAAAACCGGAGGGCGGGACGAGGGAGGACCTGGCCTGGCCCCACGCCGCGAGGTCGAGCGCCAGCGCCGCGACGGACGCAAGCGACGCGGCGGCCAGCGCGACCCCGGGGCGCATGGCGCGTGATGGAGAGGCCTGGCGCCGGGCCATCAGGACCGCGGCCACTGCGGCACCGCCGAGCCCGAGCACCCAGGCCCCCTTGTCGGCCCACAAGGGGATCTGGACCCACGCGGGTTTCGGGTGATGCAGGGCGACCGCGAGCACAGCCAGCAGGCCCAGGCCAGCCACGACGGCGGGGCGGACGGCACCGGCCAGCGACACCGCCGCGACCGACAGCGTCAGGGCACCGAGGATCGCCGCGGACCGCACTGCGAAGAACGGGAGCGCGTCCCCGGCCATCATCCGGGCCCACGGCAGGGTATCGGTCGCCCGAACGTGCGAGAGGGTCATCCAGCACGCGACCATCTGGATGCCGGCCAGCAGCGCGCCCGCCGCGGCGAGCCGCACCGCGGCCCCCGCTCGCCGCCGGCTCGCCCACCACGCCGCGACGGTCAGGACCGCCTGCGCGGCCAGTGCGGCGAATACGACGATCGAGGCTGCTGGCATGGCCATGTTCTCCCAAGAGCGAAAATCGAAATTTATTCTAGGCGAGCACGTCCCGGTCGGGTAAACTGTCTCGATCAACTTTTCGAACTCGTTATTGAATCGCTCCGGGTAGGCCCTGATGTTGCCCCGCACGCGGTCCGTTCGCGAACTTCCGAGCCGAGGTTCGCGGGCGTGCCGCTACATGGCCAGAACGATCAGGACGGGGATGGCCGATGTCATCCACAGCACGCAGCATCGTTGAAGACGTGATTGGAATACAACGATGCTGGCCCCCCGGAGCGCCTCGGAAACAGACAGGCCGTTGGTCGGCGCGCTTATGTCGTTTCCGGACGCCCTTTTCGGCCTGGCGATACCCGCGCCGTCTCCCGGACGAGGGCCCGGAATCGGGCCTTGACGATGGCCAGGTCCAGGGCGTGAGCATCTGGGGCATTGGCTCGGCGTCGGCCTCATCGGAGTAGGTCAATGCGGTCAAGACGGCGGCGACGTCCTCGACGTCGTATTTCTGGCCATACGAATCCAGCATCTCGGACAGGGTCCAGCCGCGATCAAGCAACGCCAGTATGTCCACGAAATCTTTTCGTGATCCACGCTGCGTCAACGCAACGAGTTTCCTGGCGACCAGGTCCCTCTGCCCCGCCACGCGCGCCCCCGAGGAACGCTCGACAAGGAGCTCTTCCGGCAGGGGATACGGATATCTCAGACAGGTGACGGACACTCCGTCCGCGCGGACGTGCAATGTCCCTGGGCCAAACGAAACCACCTCGATCGTCAGCCCCAGGGCCCGCAGCCGCCTGACCCACTGGTCTGGCGCCGCCGGGTCCTCGCGCGAGAACCAGTCCAGGCCGTTGGAGCGCCGGTGGCCCAGATGACGCGCCACGGCCGTCCCGCCGCCCAGGTAGAATCCGGCCTCGGCCAGTGGCACCCCCACAATCCGCAGAACGCGAACCTGTTCCGGTCTGAGGATATTGACGTCAAGATTCACGTTGCCCGGCCCTCCCACAGGCGCCTCGAAGGCCGGGCGAGCCACGCGGCGACCGTGTTTTCATCCAGGTCCGGCAGCACCTGCCAGAAGCGGACCTGTCGCCGGGTCAAGTCCCTGGCCCGCGTCTCCACCAGGACATCGCGAATCGCGCCGTCGCCCAGGTGCTCCCGAAGCCACGATATCTGCGCCCACGTCCCACGTGACAGCACGCGCCCCACGGCGAACGCCCGATGTCGCCGCAAGTGGACCTGCCTCGGGTTCACGTCCCAGAACAGGCCGAGCAGCGCCTGCGGCAATCGCTCCCCCCCGGGTTCCTTCCCGTGGTCGTTCATGACCAGTTCCTACCCTGCCCGTCGGTCGCCGCCAAGTGTCTGAAGCGCGCCGCGACGGTTCCAATCAAGGGGTCAAGCCGGCCCTCGTTCGTTCGCGATCTCCAGCCGGGGTTCCCAAGCCCCCTCGTTCATGGTAGAAGCGATCCGGTTCCAGGGTGGCCGGCGTCATCGGCAGCAGGAAATAGTTTTGGAGAAGTTATCTGAATACTGCGATTACGACCTCCTGAGCGCCATGAAAGGCGCGATGAGGCCCCTGTCCTCGACCCGGGGTTCGCACACGCAGGTCTTCGCATTCGAGGGTCTGGGGGACCTCCTGGCTGAGGTCGCCGGGGATCGGGGCGCGGATGCCGATGGCCGAGAGCGGGCCCGGCGGCTCGGCGAGGAGATCGGCGGACGCTTCCTCTTGAAGATCGGCAACATCCAGGAATACGTGGTCAAACTCTCCGGGGGGCGCGAGAGCGTCATCCGCCGCCACCTGATGTCCGAGGCCTTCGGCCCCGCAGGCTATAACCTGGCCCCGGGTCGCGACAAGGTCCACCTGGACGCCCGGGAGGCGGTCCGCGAGATCCCCTACTTCGGCTTCGGCCCGCCGGAGGTCCAGTTCGCTCCCGACGTGCTCGACGAGGTCCGCGCAACCCTGTCAGGGCGTCCGCGCCCGCGGCATCGCGGCCCCCCGCCGTTCTTGGTCGTCGAGGACCGTTGCGGACGCACCGTCCTCGATGTCTTTTGCATCCTCGGCGAGGACCCGTACTTCCAGGACCGCATCCGGGACCTGGATGACCTCGTCCGGTTCCAGACGTACCTGCGCGAGCACCCCGTGGACGCCGCGATGCGCGAGCGTTTCGCCGAGTTCTTCGACGCCCCCATGACCGTGGGGGTGCGAGACGTGCTGCGATTCCTGGAGGGGTCGCGGCACCCCGCGATCGGCTGGGAGGTCGCGGACCGCGTGATCCGGCAGTGCTTCGACGCCTTCGGCATCGAGACCTTCCTGCCCCCCGAGGTGAACTACTACACGGTCTCGATCCACCAGCCCCCGGGCCAGGTGGCGACGCGGGCCGACGCGAACGAGTGGGCCGCGCGGGCCTTCGCATCGTGGTTCGTGTCCCGCGCCCCCCTGACGTGGACGGCGCCACGTTCGGACGCGGAGTTGCTGGAACTCGCGCTCGCCGTGCTGGAGGCTCATCACGACTACCCGATCTTCGAGGTAGAGCCATACACGGGGGTCGCGAGCACGGCGAGTCTGCGCCTCGCCGGGCGCGTGGCGCTCGGGACCCTGGTCCACCTGACCGGGATGGACTGGCCGGAACGCCGCAACCCGATCACCCCGTCCGTCGCGGCCCGCTTCCCGGCGATCGGGGCCTTCGTCGCCGCGCTCCCCGAGCGTGACCGAGATGCCTTCTACGACCTGGTGAATACCTTGCTGGTCGAGGCGACGATCCGGGGCGGCATCCCGGACGGCGAGGGGAACCTGCACCCCTTTACGCGCATTGACCGCACCTTCTACTCGTTCCAGGAGCGGGCCGAGTACCGGGTGGCACGCGCGGGTCGGGTCCGGGAAATCCTGACGCTCGAGGAGCTGTTGCAACCGCGGGGGCAGGCCCTGCTGGAACGGCACCCGGACCTCCCGGCGCGCCTCGTGGTCTTTTTCGTCCTGGTGTATCGCTACTTCCTGGACACGGGGCACGTCCCGGACCTGCGGCCGGACGATGCGGGCCGCGACCTCCTCCTGCGCGGCATCTGGGGCTACAAGACGCGCAACGTGCTGGTGGCGGCGGGCGAGGATGGGGCGGGCCGCCCGGTCTCGACCATCCGATTCGTGGACAACAAGGACCAGTTCAAGCAATACCGGCGCGCCGAGGACCGCGCGCGCCCGATGGGCCTCGCCAAGTATGGGCTGCGACTGATTCACCCCCTGATCCAGCCGGCCATGGAGCGGTCCATCGGACTGTTTGCCGAGATGGCCGCGTCCCGCCTGGGCCTGTCGCCCCAGCGCCACCTGGACCTCCCCGAGCGGCTCTCGCGCTCCATGGCCCACGTCCTGCATTCGGGCGTGGACGGCGCCGTCACCCACGCCCGGGCCTTCCTGCATGACCTCATTGACGACACCACGGACGGGATCGAGGCGTTCCTGAGACGATGGTGAAGAAAGGAACCTGGTCGCGAGAACGAGTGGCCCATACGGGATTCGAACCCGTTCCACAGGCTTGAGAGGCCTGCGTCCTAACCGATTAGACTAATGGGCCTACGGCGCGGGCGCGTGGCCCGCGACAATGGCTCGGGGACGAGGATTCGAACCTCGACAAGCAGATCCAGAGTCTGCGGTCCTGCCATTAGACGATCCCCGAATGCCCATCAACGAACGCGCCCCGAAAGGCCCTATCATGATAACGCCGAACTACGCCGAACGCAAGCCCCCAGCCGGCAAGAACTCACGTCGCCTTGGTGTCTGTCGTCGCGCTACTCTCACCGGCTTCCGGCTCGCCTGCCTGGCCCTCAACCAGCTCGACGAGCGTCAGGTTCGCGCCGTCCCCGTACCTCGGACCCACCTTGACGAGTCGCGTGAATCCGGACGCCCGGTCCCGGAATTGGGGGCCCCAGTGGTCGAACAGGGCCTGCAAGGGCCGTGGCCCGAACAACTCCGCCGCGGCCAGTCGCCGCGCCGCCAAGGTGCCCTGCCTGGCCCACCCGATCAGCCGGTCGGCCCTGCGCTTCAACTCCTTCGCCTTCGCGTCCGTCGTGATCAGACTCCCGTGCAGGAACAGCGACGATAGCAGGTTGCGGAACAGGGCCCTCCGGTGCTCCGCCGTCCTCCCGAGTTTCACCGTCTTCTTGTTGTGCCTCATGGTCACGTCTCCCCATCAGCGCGGCGCCTTCGAAGGGTCGAAGCCCTCGATCTTCATCCCGAGCGACAGGTTCAGGTCCGCGAGGGCGTCCTTGATCTCCTTCAATGACTTCCGCCCGAAGTTCTTCGTCTTCATCATCTCGGCCTCGGTCCGCTGGACGAGCTCGCCCACGTACCGAATGCCCGCGTTCTGGAGACAGTTCTGGGCCCTCACCGACAACTCCAGTTCCTCGACTGGCCGGTACAGGACGTCTACCTGCGACCCGACCTCCACGCCCCCACTGGCCGCCACCTCGACAGCCCCGACGACCGCTGTCCGGAGCATGGCCGGCGCCGGCGCTTCCGCCTCCACCTCGCCCTCATCGAAGTGGATGAAGACTTGCAACTGCTCCTTCAGGATCTTCGCCGCGATGGCCACCGCGTCCCTCGGCGAGATGGCCCCGTTCGTCCACACCTCCAACGTCAACCGGTCGTAGTCGGTCCGGTGTCCCACGCGGGCGTTCGTGACCCGGAAGTTCACCTTGCGGATCGGGCTGAACATCGCGTCCATCGCGATGGTTCCAACCGGGGCGTTCGGGTCCTTCGTCCGCTCCACCGGCTGGTAGCCGTACCCGTCCCGCACCGTGACCTCGATGTCGAGCGTGCCGCTTGGCCCGATCGTCGCGATGTGCTGTCCGGGGTCCAGCGCCGTCACCTCCGGCCCCGAAAACAGGTCCCCGGCGGTGACCTCCCGCTCCCCGGTGAACTTGCGGCGGATGACCTTGGACCCCTCGACGTTCAGTTTCAGGTTCACCGCCTTCAGGTTCAGCACGATCTCGGACACGTCCTCGACCACGTTGGGCACGGTGGAGAACTCGTGCTGGACCCCCTCGATCCGGACGGAAACCACCGCCGCCCCCCGGAGGGTGGACAAGAGCACCCGCCTCAGCGCATTGCCCAGCGACACGCCGAAACCGCGCTCGAGCGGCTCGGCAACGAACTTCCCGTACCGGTCGGTCTGCGATTCCTCGTCCACCTGGATCCCGCGGGGTCTGATCAACTCGCGCCAGT
Organism: Deltaproteobacteria bacterium; assembly: GCA_037442805.1. GTDB lineage: Bacteria > Myxococcota_A > UBA9042 > DTJE01 > DTJE01 > DYKK01. Next base: position 300 of record JBBIPO010000206.1, on the reverse strand, counting down.
GTTTCTGGACCTGCATCACGCGGCCTCCGACAAGAAGTGACGGCTACGAACCCACCCCATGCCCCCAGGCTCACCGGGGGGAAACCGGGCCGGTCCGGTCCTATTTCGAATACAGCTCGACGATCAGTTCTTCGCGAATCCCGGGGGTGCCGTCTTCGCGACCCGGCAGGATTGTCGCGAAGTCATCCCGCCCGGGCAACGACGAGACGGTGGCCCGGAACTGGGTCCGGTCCGCGTCGATCCACCGGACGGGCTGCCGGCGCTCGGCCTGCGCAATGGCCTCCTGGACTCGCTTGAGCT
>JBBIPO010000205.1:3705-6184 GCA_037442805.1 Deltaproteobacteria bacterium | reverse complement strand
ACTGCGACGATGCCGACCCCTCGGTCCACCCAGGGGCGGCGGAGGTCTGCGACGGCCTGGACAACGACTGCGATGGCCAGACGGACGAGGACGGCGGGGACGGTCCGGAAGCCTGCGATGGCCGCGACGACGATTGCGACGGGCAAGTGGACGAGGAGGGGGCCCAGGGGTGCGTCGTTTTCTATCAGGATGCCGACGGCGACGGGTTCGGGGTGGCGCAGGACTCGAAGTGCCTTTGCGCGCCGGTCGGGGCCTATCGGGCCCAGAAGCCCGGCGACTGCGCCGATGCGAACGGGGCCATTCACCCGGGGGCCGCGGAGGTCTGCAACGGCCTGGACGACGACTGCGACGGGCAGACGGACCCGGCCGGGACGTGCCCCGCGACGCCCACGCGCAAGGTCTGCCTGGACGCCGGGCACGGGGGCAGCGACCCCGGCGCGGTCGGCTACGTGGTCGAGAAGGACGTGAACCTCGACATCGTCCTGCGGTTTCGAGACCTGTTGAACCAGGACACGGCGAACCAGGCCGGGGGAGGGTCGTGGCAGGTGTTCCTGACGCGGGACAAGGACGTGTACGTGAGTCTCGAGGCGCGCGTGGCCTACGCGAACAACAACCAGGTGGACCGCTTCCTGAGCACCCACAACAACGCCTGCGGCTACTGCGGGGGCCACGGGACCGAGACCTACTGGTACACGCAAGGGTCGGCCCAGTCCCAGGACCTCGCCACCAAGGTGCAGAATCAGGTGGTGGCCCACCTCGGGACCAAGAACCGGGGGGTCAAGCAGGCCGACTTCTACGTGATCAAATATACGAACATGCCCGCCATCTTGCTGGAGGGGGCGTTCGTGGACCACGAGGGCGACGCGGCCAAACTGGCGAATCCGGCCATGAGGCAAGAGATCGCGCGGGGCCAGTTGCACGGGATCCAGCAGCACTACGGATACGAGGAGTACGACCCATGAGGGTGCGAGGACAGGTGGCGACCGCGGCGCGGCTCGTGGTCTGCGCGGTCGCGGGGCTCGGTGGGTGCGGAGGCGGCGCGGCGGGCGGATCTACCCCGGGCGACCTCGGGATCGGGATCGCGGACGTGCGCTACGACGTGCGAGCCGACATCCAGATCGCGGGCGCCGAGGACGTGGGGCCCAGGGGGGACCCGGGCACGGACCAGGCCGACGCGGGCGGACTCGAACCGTGCGCGACGGGCGCGGACTGCCCGACGGGGTTCTGCGTGGAGGGGCCGGACGGAACCCTGGTGTGCGCCCCGGACTGCGTCGAGGGCGTGTGCCCGCCGGGCTTCGCGTGCAAGCAGGTCGCGAATCTGGTCGGCGACATCGTGTTCGTGTGCCTGCCGGAGGTGCAGCGTCTGTGCCGCCCGTGCCGGCTGTCTCAGGATTGCCGCCCGACCGGCGTGCTCACGAAGGACCTGTGCGTCCGGTTCGGGGACGGGGAGGGGTCGTTCTGCGGGCAGGACTGCTCGCAGGCGCGCGCGTGTCCCGCAGGGTATGCCTGCCGGGAGGTCGAAGCCCCGGACGGGGGCCAGGCCTGGCAATGCCTGCCCGAGTCGGGGGTCTGCGAGTGCACGTCCGATTTCATCGAGGCGGGGTACGAGACGGATTGTTTTGTATCGAACGAACACGGGACCTGCGGGGGGGTGCGCCGGTGCACCAAGGAGGGTCTGACCCCGTGCAGCGCCCCGTCCCCGGCGCCGGAGGCGTGCAATGGCCTCGACGACGACTGTGACGGCCAGACCGACGACCTGCCGGATCAGGGTGCCTGCACCCTGACGAACGAGTATGGTTCGTGTCCGGGGGTGCTCCGGTGCGTGGGCGGCGAGGTGGTCTGCACCGGGACGGGTGCAGTGGTCGAGACGTGCAACGCCGCGGACGACGACTGCGACGGCCAGACGGACGAGGAGGGCGCGGCGGGGTGCGCGGCCTACTACGCAGACCAGGACGGGGACGGAGTCGCGGGGGCGGGCGACTCCCGGTGCCTGTGCGGTCCGGCGGGGGCATACCGCTTCCCCGCGCCCGGGGCGGACTGCGACGACGCGGACGCCCTCGTACACCCGGGGGCGACGGAGGCATGCAATGGCCGCGACGACGACTGCGACGGCCAGACGGACGAGGCCGGGGCGCAGGGTTGTACGACGTATTTCCTGGATGCGGACGGTGACGGTTGGGGGCTTGGTGGGACCTTTGAGTGCCTGTGCATGCCGGCCGCACCTTACGCCGCGACCAAGGTGACGGATTGCGACGATGGAAACCCGGCCGTTCACCCCGGGGCCCCGGAGGCGTGCAACGGGGTGGATGACGACTGCGACGGCGGGACGGACGGAGAGGGGTCGCAAGGGTGCGTCACCTATTACGCGGACGCGGACGGCGACGGGTACGGGGCCCTTGGCGCGGGGCGCTGTCTGTGCGCCCCGAGCCCCCCGTACACGGCGACTCAGGGCGGCGATTGCAACGATTCGAGCCCGGCG
>JBBIPO010000205.1:0-3605 GCA_037442805.1 Deltaproteobacteria bacterium | reverse complement strand
GATTGCAACGATTCGAGCCCGGCGATCAAGCCCGGCGCGACCGAGGTCTGCAACGGGGTGGACGACGACTGCGACAGCCAGACCGACGAGGGCGGAATCTGTCAACCCACCTACAAGATCGGCATCAACCCGGACGACGGCGGCGGGACCGGGGCCTGTGGGTGCTCGGGTCTGTGCGAGGACAACCTGAACCTCTCGATGGGCCTGCACCTGCGCGATTTCCTGAACGCGGACACGGCCAATCCTTCGGGGGGCGGAACCTGGCAGGTCTTCATGACGCGGACCGACAACTCGAACCCAACGCTCGCGTCGCGGGTCGCCTACCTGAACAACAGCGGCGTGCACCGGGCGATTTCCATCAGTTGCAACACGTACCAGACGTGCCCGAACGGCGCGTTGGGGGCCGAAACGTACCAGAAGACGGGCGCGGACGCGACCACGAACAACCTGGCGGCCAAGGAACAGGCCCAGGTGGTCTCGCACTTCCAGACGACGGACCGCGGGGTGAAGACCGGGGATTACTACGTGCTCGTGAATACGAACATGCCCCACGTGTTCGTGTTCGTGGGATTCCTGACGAACACGGGCGAGGCGGCCAAACTGAACTCGGATTCGTGGCGCATCGAGGCCGCGAGAGGGATGTTGCACGGCCTCCAGCAGCACTTCGGGTACGGGGAGTTCGATCCGTGACGCGAGGGGTGGTCGGCGCTCTGATCCTCGTGGCGCTCATCGCGGTAGGTTGTGGCCCGCGTGGTGAAGCGCCGGTTTCTGGCCGTCCGTCGTCCGGCAGCGGCGTGGGGGAGGCGCTGGGCGCCCTGACCGTGGGTGGGTGCGAGTGCCAGTCGTGGCAGGCAGGCGTGGATTGTCATGATATCTCTTATAGCGACATTCCAGCAGACAACAAGTACTACGTGACCACCTTCGGTGGCCCGGGAGACGGGCAAGACATGTGGGTGTGCGGGCACAAGACTACCGACAACGGGTCGTGGGCCTATGCGGCCGGGTACGCGCGATTCGGATGCACGAAGATCAAGGTGGTCAATCCGCAGAACGGCCAGTCCTGCATCGCCGAGGTCGCGGACTGCGGGCCCAACCGGTGTGTGGAGGAGGCGGCGTGCTATTGCAACTGCCAGGGACACCATCCGGTCCTGGACGTGAGCCCGTTCGTGACCCAGTTCCTGTTCGGGATTTCATCGTCCGGGTGGTCGGAACGGCGAGTGGTGGTGGCGTATCCGGTGGACCCGGCCACTCCCATCGGATGTCCTGGAGGGCCGGAGCCTTTGCCGGACGTGGACGGGGACGGGGTCGCGGCGGGCGCGGATTGCGACGACCAGGACGCCTCGGTCCATCCAGGGGCGGGCGAGGTCTGCAACGGGCGCGACGACGACTGCGACGGCCAGACCGACGGGGGGTTGACCCGAGCGTGTGCCTCGACGTGCGGGGCCGGGTTCGAGCACTGCGAGCGTGGCCAGTGGACCGATTGCGACGCCCCCGAACCGGTCGAGTGCCGGGACCCCGATTCCTGCGAGGTACGACCGACTTGCGACACGGGATGCCCACCGTTGCCCGCGGAGACCTGCAACGGGCGTGACGACGACTGCGACGGCCAGACGGACGAGGACTTCGCCGGTCTTCACGCGCTGTGCTCGGTGGGTGCGGGCGAGTGCCTGCGGTTCGGGTTCACGAGGTGTGCCGCGGACGGTGGCGGAGTCCTGTGCGGCGCGACACCAGGCGAGCCTGGGCCGGAGGTCTGCGACGGGCGCGACAACGACTGTGACGGCCTGACGGACGAGGGGGTCTGCGTGGCGTGCGTGCCGGGAGAGGTCCGACCGTGCGCGATGCCGGACGGGACCACGGGGGCCATGACCTGTGGCCCGGGCGCGGTGTACGGACCCTGCGTGATGGCCGCGGATGGGCCGGAGGCGGTCGAGGAAGGCGGCGCGGACGAGACGGCCTGGGCCGACGACGTGGCCAGGACCCCGGACCTCGGCCACGACGAGGCCTGGCAGGCCGACGAGGTCCTCGCTGCGGACGTCGCCCCGGGGCGTCTGGAGGTCCTGTCGGATCGCGGGGCCGATGCGGGGGACGCGGGTTCCGCGGGGGCCGGCGGGTGCCGGGCCGGTCCGTCGGGTGGGGCGCTCCTGGTCTTGCCGGGCGCGTGGGCGTGGTGGGTTCTCTGCAAAAGGAGGAAGGTGTCATGAGGCAACTGGTGGTATGGGCCGGTCTGCTGGGGTTCGCGGCCTGTCGGGGAGGAGACCAGCCGGGTCCCTCCCGCGTCCAGGGGGCCGTCGCGTCGGTCGGTCTGGGCGAGGCGGTGCGCGTCACGAGCGAGGGCTACTACCTGGCGCCTCGCTTCTCGCCGGACGGGCGACACCTCCTGTTCACGCGGCCGAAATACAGTGGCCTTCTGGTGGCGGAGGTCTCGGGCCAGGGTCAGCCGATCGTCGTCAGCGAGGAGGACTACGTCGGTTGGGCCGCGAAATGGACCGAAGACGGCATCGAGACGCGCACGATGGACGGGATGATCCTCGTGTTTCGTGACCCGCTCGGGGAGCGGAGGCGGGTCGAGACCGGGCGGTTCTACGACCCAAAGACACCGTCGCGTCCGGTGCACGCCTATCACGAATCCGACGCGATCCACCTGGTCCGGGACGGGGCGGATGCCGTGATCTCGGACGGCCAGGACCGCTATTTCGCGCCGCGGGTATCGCCGGACGGGAAGTACGTGGTCTATGAGGGGCTTGTGGGCGGGCTGCGCCTGTACGAGGTGGCCACGGGTCGTACGACCCTGGTCGGTCGCGGCAACCATCCGGCATGGCTTCCGGATTCGTCGGCCTTCCTCTACGATGTGACCGAGGACAACGGCGAACGACTGACCGCGGGTGACCTGTATGCCTACCCGGTCCCGGCGGGTCCCGCCGTCCGCCTGACCGCGACCCCCGACCGGATCGAGACCCACCCTTCCGTCTCGCGGGATGGCCGCCAGGTCGCCTTCGAGTCGCAAGGGACCCTCTACGTTGCGCCCCTGCGCTGGTCCCGATAACTCCGCATGGGATGACGGCGGAGGTCACGTCGCGCGGGACCGCACCGCGCCGGCCAGGCGCTCGGCCCAGGTCAGGACGCCCGGGACCCCGAGGGACGGGTGTCCGGTCAGGTCGTGCCAGGCGAAGCAGGGGTAGCCGAACTCGACGAAGGGGAGGTGGGCCGCGTCGCCGTCGAGGGCGTTGCGTTCCCAGGAACTCCCGACGACCACGTCCAGCCCCCCGTCCGCCATGGCACGCGCAAGGTGCCGGTTCCAGGTGAGCACGCTCGGGTCGTGGTCGCGGTCGGGGTCCTGCGAGGCCGGGCTGTCCGGGTCCGAGGGGTCGGCGCTGCGCCCCCGGCGCAGGTGGACCGCGACGTCCATCGCGAGGTCCTCGCGCATCATCCGCGCCAGTCCGGTCCCCCAGTCGGGCAACGCCGCGAGCGCGACCCTGCGGCCCGCGAGGCGCGTCAGGACCGCGCGGCGCACCAGGGGCCACGCCGCGCGCAGGGGGGCATCCACGACCGCGTCGGGCGGCGCCGGGGACCCCGAGGCCTCGGCCACTCGCCGCAGGAACGCGTCT
>JBBIPO010000204.1:0-6193 GCA_037442805.1 Deltaproteobacteria bacterium | reverse complement strand
CACCGAGTGACGCGGCGCGAGAGGGACGCGAATCGTCCCCACCTACTCCTGCGCGCACGGCAACCAGAATGCGGCGGCGATGACCCGACGATCAAGGCCGGACGGCGCGGTCCGGTGACCGCGCCCTGGAGCACCGGACCCTCATCGTCCCATCCGCAACACGGCCGCCTGCGTGAAATCCGACGCGGACAGGCCCACGTTCGCCCGGGTCTCCCACGTCGCGAACAGCGTCGCGTGACGGCGCGCCACGTCCACGGCCAGGGCCAGGGCGAGGGGCGGGGGCTCCGAGTCCTCGTCCGGCGAGGCGTTGAAGGCGTGGATCACGACCTTTCGAAGCGCCCCGTCCCGCCCGTATCCCTCCTTCAGCGGCACCAGGAAGGTCTCGGCGTCCACGTACAGGACGACGCGCCCGTATAGCGAGGTCCAGAACTTGGGCCGCCCCTCGACGACATAGACGGGCCGCGGCTCCCACTGGATTCGGGGGTTCCAGTGCGGTGGCGATTCGAAGTCCACCGCCTGCTCGGTCTCGGCGGGCCCGATCCGCACCTCCGCGTGCATCGGGGCCAGGATCGTGCGGGTCCCGACCAGGGTCCAGTCCCACCACTCCGGGTGACCGGAAAACCCCCGGATGTCCTCGAAGAGCATGTCGCTCGCGTTCCACGGGACACCCGGCGCCCCGAACACCATCTTGAGCGCGCGGCGCAGCGCCGGGACCCACAAGAACCCCCGCTGATCCACCGGGTCGTCGTGGCGGACCATCAGGGCCAGGGTCCCGGCCTTGTCGTCCGGGGCCTCGCACGCCGCGAGCGACGCGTACCGGATCCCGGCCGCCGCAAACGCGGGCAGGTGCGGCCTCGGGTCCAGGTCCGTCCGGTCCAGGCCCCGCACGATGTAGGACCACGACCAGTCCTCGGTGCGCTCGACCCCGCGCGAGGCCGAGATCCAGTACGCGCGAAATCGCCCCCACCCGTCGTCGCCCTGATAGGCGAAGAAGGCGTCCCAGACGACCTGAAGCCCCGTCTTCGGCTTCGGAAACGGCAGCCCCCCGGCGTAGTCCTCGATGCCGCGCGCGCGGATGCGGCCGGGCGTCTCGACGGCGCGGGCGCGGCCCCAGGCGGCCCGGGTGGCCTCCATGTAGCCCCGCGACGGGTGGATCGAACGGTACGCCGCCACGTCGAGCGACAGTCCGTCGTCGCGCACGAGGGCCGCGACGGAATCGGCGAGCCACGTCCGATGCTCCTCGACGTTGACCGCGCTCACGACGCTGCCGGTCTCCGGGGCCCCGGCCAGGTCCGGCTCGAATCCCACGGCCGCGGCCCAGGTCGCCGCGTCGAGGACCTCCGGGGGTTCCTGCCCACTCGCCCCGCGCGCGAGGACCATGACCGCAGCGACCGCGATGGCCCCTTCGACTCGAATCATCAGAACTGATACCTCACCTTCAGGTTAACCTCGTCCCGGTCCCGGAAAAGCCCCATTCCGTAGTACGGGTCGTCCCCGAAGAACTGGTTGACCGCGACCCCGAGCCTCCAGTGCCGGCCGAAGGCGAGGTCCACGCCCACGCTCAGGAACCCCCCGCCGTCCTTGAAGTTCCGTCGCCACCCGTCCGCCGCGAAGACCCACGCCCCGGACACGCGCGGCGTGAGCATCCCGTTCAGGTAGGACGTGAACAGGGACCCGCCCAGGCGGAAGTGGTGGCGTCGCATCAGGGTGCTGTCGTAGCCCGGGACCTCCAGGATGCAGTCCCCCTTCACCGAGGCGCAGTCCGCGACCGACGCGGGCTCGAAGTCCGCGATCCACGAATGGAAGAACTGCAGGGCGAACACCACGATGTCGTCCGGGTTCAGGAAGCGCAGGACCGCGGGCTGCTGGATCGTGAAGGCGTAGTCCAGCGTGAACTTCCGCTTTCGCTCGAAGCGGGCGATGGTCCGGGGGTCCGCCGTGGTCGGTTCTTGATCGAGTTTCTTCAACTCGGAATACATCGGATACGTGCGATCCGGCTCGACCAGCATCTCGAAGCGCAGCAGGGTCGAGACCGGAAACGGCAGGGCGGTCTGGAGCGAGAACCCGGCCAGGTGCTGCCTCGGGAAGGCGAGTTCCACGTCCACGCCGCGCCAGTCGCCCACGATGTAGCGGTCCGGGATGGGGGGACTCAACTGGTGACCATAGAAATACACGAGCGAATACGAAAAGTTGCCGATCTCCCCGATCCAGCGCGCCCCGGCGCGACTGTTGGCCGGGGTCTGCTCGGGGTAGCGAAAGACGCGGCGGCGGATCTTGGAGGTCGTGACGGAGACGTCGCCCTGGCGCGGGGTCGGGGGCAGGCCCCACGCCCCGACCTGGGTCAGCGGCACCGTGACCGTGTCCTCGGCCCGCTCGATGACCGGGACCATGGGGATCCACACGAACTCGAGTCCGCCGGACAGGGACGGGACCTCGAGGAGGGACCGGACCATCCACAGGGGGATGCGCTGGTCCTCGAACGATTCGAGCGCCCCGAAGTGCCACGTGCTGTCCGTCGGGTTGACGCAGTCCAGCAGCCGATACTGGCCGGACTCGCCCCAGGCCACCTGCTGCCGTCCGACGCGCAGGGACCAGACCTCGACCGGGCGCAGGTCCAGGTACACCTCGCGCAGGTCCGCCTCGTTGTAATAGTGCTCGGCGACCCAGTCCCGTCGCTGGTCCACGGCCTCCGCATATCCCGCGATGTGGGCCGGTTGCGCGTCCCTGTCCACCGCGAGCGGCGGTCCGGTGACGCCCCGGAAGGTCGCGTGCAGCGCCAGCCACCGCAGGGGCGTCCAGTCCGCCTCGACCTGCAAGGTGTTGCGCAGCATCGAGAGGCGCCCCAGTTTGTCGCCGTGGTCGGATGGGAACCGCTCGCGGGGAGCGCCCGGGTACGCCTGGTACTCCTCGGTCGCGCTCTTGTCCGGCGCGATGAAGACGCCGACCTGGGTCTGGACGAAGCCGTGAACCGTGACGGGCGGGCGAGGCTCCTGCGCCACGCCAGCCGTCGCGCTCGCGGACGCGACCGCGCCCGCGAGGATGGAAGCGACGACTCGCCTCATGGGGCGGCCCCTTCCCGACCCGCGTTCACTCCTTCTCCTTGCCCTTGCATTCGTCGCGCGGCGGCGTCGGGTTCGTCGGGAACTGGTCGCTGGTCAGGTAGAAGTTCCCCACCGAGATGCCCCCCGGGAAGGCGCGCACGGTCACCTGTCCCACGGGCTCGCCCGTGTCCACGGAGACCGCCGATACCGTGTAGCGGCCATTCGGGAGGTTCGCGATCAGGTAGCGGCTGTTCAACAGGTGCGTCATGTTCGAGATGGCGAGGGAGGTGGGCATGTCGTTCGTGGTATCGAAGTATCGCACCGCGGCGTAAATACCGCGGCCCTCGTCGTTCGTGCGCTCCTGGAGCAGGGTTCCCTGGTCGTCGCGGACCTCGATCCTCAGGCAGCCCACGAACTCTTCCTCGCCGTTCGGGTTCACCCAGTACACGGTGCCTGCGAGGTGACCGTAGGTCTTGGGGTCCGTCTCGACCACGAACGAGGTCGAGAGGGCGGCGCTGTAGGTCAACCGATCCACCGCGTAGATGCGCTTGTCCTGGGCGTTGGTCGGGACATTGAACAGGTAGGACTCCTTGAACTTGAAGAACCCCGACACGTCCTCCCCCCAGGCCTTGAAGGCGACGAGGGGAAGGTCCGCGGGGAACGTCAGCTCGACCTGGCCGCCGCTGCCGGACTTGAAGGCCGGGTACTTCACGGGGTCCAGCGGTTCCCCCGTGTCGTTGTCGAGGACCATCAGGTCCACGCCTTCCTTGGGCGTCTTGGACTTGAAGTCCACCAGGAGCCCGCGGAAGACCACGCTGTCCCCGCCCAGGTCCGGCGCTGTCCCCTGGTCGGCGGGAGCGGAGCCGTTGCCGCCCCCTCCACCGCATGCGATCCCCAGGAAGATCGCCGCGAGCGCTGCCCACGAACCCCTCATGACCCACCTCCCGCGCTCGAGACACCCGGCACGTCCGGTGCCGCGAACGGAAGCCTATCGGTTCCACGATCGGGGCGTCAAGGAGTTCGTCGGGGCGATCGGGCGTTCGGGCCACGATTGATCCCCCGTGCGGGCGCGTGGTATGGTCCGCGCCGCGCCGCGAACGGGCGGCGCCGTGGCGTACGGGGGCCCTGACCATGGACCGGGACCGATTCGCGGAACACGTGGCGGCGCTCGCGCGTTTGGGGCAGTTGCAGCCCCCCTGCCTCGCCATGAGCCCCACGATCATCCGCGAGAAGGCGGCCCGTTGCGGGGCGGGCCTGCCCGGTGCGCGGGTCTTCTACGCGGTCAAGGCGAACGACGACCCCGGCGTGGTGCGGGTCGTGGCCGAGGCGGGCCTGGGCTTCGAGGTCGGCTCCGCCTCGGAACTGAACGAGGTCGTGCACGCGGGCATCCCCCCGGAGCGCATCATCTCGTCCAACCCGATCAAGGCCCCCGAGTTCATCGCGTACGCCCACCAGCACGGCGTACGGATGTTCACGTTCGATTCGAGGGCGGAGGTGGACAAACTGGTGAAACTTGCGCCGGGGTGCCGGGCCATCGTCCGCATGGCCGTGCCCAACGAGGGCAGCGACTGGCCCCTGTCCGGCAAGTTCGGGGTGGACTTCGGGCCCGCCGTGGAACTGCTCGCGTACGCGAAGGTCCGCGGGCTTGACGTCGTGGGGATCAACTTCCACGTGGGCTCGCAGTGCACGAACCTCCAGTCGTGGGACACGGCCATCGGGCTCGCGGCCAAGTTGCGGGACGAGGCACGCGACATCGGCCTGGACTTCCGCGTCCTGAACATCGGCGGCGGCTACCCGGCACAGTACCTCAAGCCCATCCCGACCGTGGACGAGATCGAGGACCGCATCGCCAAGGCCCTGGCCCGGTGGTTCCCGGCGGGCGTCGAGGTCCTGATCGAGCCGGGCCGCTACCTGGTCGGGGACGCGGGCGTGTTCGTGACGCGCGTGATCGGCAAGGCCCAGCGCGCGGACGGCCTGTGGATCTTCATTGACGTGGGCGTGTTCAACGGGCTCGCCGAGGCCCTGGGCGGCATCCGGTACGAGTTCGTCACCCTGCGCGAGGGCCGCCGAGTCCGCTGCATCCTGGCCGGCCCCTCGTGCGACGGCTTCGACGTGATCGATCGCGACGTGCAGATGGTGGAGCCCGAGGTCGGGGACATCGTCCTGATCCGGACCGCCGGGGCCTACACCACGGTGTACGCGGCCCGGTTCAACGGCTTTCCGCTGCCCATGGTCAAGGTGGTGGAAGAGACGGCGTTTTGAAGCCGCGCTGTTGCGCGGATGCTTTTTGCAAAGGAGTCGTCATGGCCGAGATCAAGTTGTTCGAGAAGGACCCCTACGCGCCCATCCGCTACGTCTATGACGTGGACCAGGTCCTGTATCGCGGGCGCAGCCCCTACCAGGAGTTCGCGGTCGTCACGAACCCCTTCTTCGGGCGGATGCTCATCCTGGACGGCGTCGTGCAGTTCACGGAGCGCGACGAGTTCTACTACCACGAGATGCTGGCCCACGTGGCCCTGCACGCGATGCAGGCTCCGCGGACGGTCATCGTGATCGGGGGCGGGGACGGCGGGGTCGTGCGCGAGGTCCTCAAGCACCCGAGCGTCGAGAAGGTCTATCTGGTGGACATTGACGAGGAGGTCACGCACGTCGCCCGCGAGTACTTCCCGACCGTGTCGTGCGGGCTGTCCGACCCGCGCGTCGTGGAACGCCCGATGGACGGGGCGATCTTCCTGAAGGAATTCGAGGGGAAGGCGGACGCGATCCTCGTGGATTCCACGGACATCGTGGGCTTCGCGAAGAGCCTGTTCACCCCCGCATTCTTCGCGGACGCCCGGCGGGTGCTCGAGGCGCACGGGGTCTTCGTGACCCTGTCGGAATCGGTCCATTTCCACCTGCCCCTGGTGCGCCAGGTCCAGAACATGCTCCGGGCCGCCTTCCCGGTCGCGGACCTCTATACCGCGCCCATCGCGACCTACCCCGGCAACTGGTGGTGTTTCGCGGTGGGGAGCCTGGGCACGGACTGCCGCGTTCCCGTGCGGGACGCGGTGACCCCGACGCGCTACTACTGCACCGACATCCACCGTTCCTGCTTCATGCCGCGGTTCCTGTACGACCGGATCATGGAAGAGGGCCGGGAGTCGCTCTGATCG
>JBBIPO010000203.1:0-6226 GCA_037442805.1 Deltaproteobacteria bacterium | reverse complement strand
CACGCCAGGGCGCACTGCGCGCGCGGGACCAAGTCCGTGTCCGTGACCGAGTCCGTGACCGAGTCCGTGACCGTGACCGTGGCCGTGACCGTGACCGAGTCCGTGGCCGTCTCCGTGTCCGTGTCCGTCACGCAGTCCCTGCCGAACCCCCGACCCCGGCGCGGTCAATTGCCGCACCGCCTCGCGTGCGGGCCGCTTTCGCCAACCGCCCGGAGGCATTCCTTGAAAGATGATACACGATGCAGGAAGATCGAGTTCGCGTTCCAGCGGGGAGGCAACGATGCGATTTCGATTCTCCTCGTCCCTGGCGGCCTTGCTGGCGGCCACTGGCGTGGGATGTCACGGCTCGCGGCTCTCGGGTGCCGACGTGATCAATCTGGACGTGCCGGGGCAGGACCGGGCGGATGGCCTGGCGGACGCGGACCCCGGGATCGCCCCGGACCCCGGGTGGTCCGACCCGTCCAGGGACGAGAGGCCGGACGGCGCGATACCGGATCCGGCGACTCTCGACCCGGTCCTCCCGGACATCGGCCCGCACGACCCTGGCCCCCTGGACCCGGCCGGAGACCCCGGCCGGGACCTCGCGATCCCCGATCCTGGTCCCGACGACCCGGGACTCTCCGACGTGACGCCTCCGGACAACCCGATCTTCCGGGCCTCGGAACTGGTCGTGGTGGCGCCGGACTTCTGCCTCCAGACCGGGGGCGGCGGGTGCGCCGTGGACACGGCGATGGTCAACGCCTTCCTGGCGGCGGCCATCGGGGATCCGGCAGACCCGTTGAACCTGTTGTTGCGGTTCGTGCCCTTCTCGGTCGGGGACCCGGACGCGGACCTGTACGTGGGAGGCGGGCCGTGCCAGTTCATCGGGGCGACCCCCATCGGATGCGCGTTCTCGGCCACGGACGAGCCGACCGTGTTCGAGGGACCGCTGTTCCTGCCGGACGGTTGCGGTCCACCCGGCCATCCGGTTCCGTGCTTCGAGACGCCGGAAAAGAAGATCGAGATGTGGTTCATGGGCACGTTTCTCGCGATGCACCGGGCCCGGGTCTCGGGATGGATCGAGACGGGTGCGGGGGGAGTTCGCCTCACGCACGGGGTCCTGCGGGGCCACGTACCCGTGAACACGACCAAGGCGTTCCAGATCACGCTCCCCGGCGGCGTCGTGGTGTCGCTGTACGACCTGGTGAAGCACAACCCGGTCGTGGACCTGAACGGTGTCGGAACCTTCGCGTTCGAGTTCCAGTTCCGGGCCGACGCGCTCGCCTATCTGGACTGACCGGGGCGGATCAGCTTTCGCAGCGCGGACGGGGACTCGGTCCGGCGCTTGTCACTGGCGCTCCTTCGCGAATCGTCTCGAGTCGATCAGACGACGGCGGAGGTCCGTCGGGATATAGAACGCAAAGAAACCCATCGCCAAGAAGATGATTCCAAGATAGACGTTCCGCACGAGGGACGTGACCCAGTGACTCTCCTTCGCGACCGTGACATGGATCTTCCCGACCGCCATCGGCCGACTCGGGTCGCCCGTCTTGTGGCACTGTCCGCAGGTCTTCCTGATGTTGGACGGGTGGGTCATCGAGAGGGGGTCGTCGGACCGCCGGATCTCGTGCGAACCGTGGCACGACCCGCAGTTGGCCACCTGCGTGTCCCCGAGTTTCGAGGCCGCGCCGTGATAGGACGAAAGGTACGTTTCCTTGCGAAGGGGTGGGAAGCTGTACTGGTCAATGAACCGGGCGTTCTCGTGGCATTTCAGGCAGGTCTCCGAAACGTGCGTGGGATACACGGTGGACCCCGGAACGAGGGGAGACTGGATCTGGTGGCTCGTATGGCAGTCAATGCACACGGGCACGTCGGCGTTTCCCTCTCGCAGGTGTCTGCCGTGAACGCTTTCCAGGTACTGTTCGCGGGCCTTCCGGTGACAGCGCCCGCACGTCTCGGGGATTCGGGAGCGATAGACCGGGGAACCCGCGACCGTCACGTGCTCGACGTGGTGCGCGCCGTGACAGTCCACGCACGTCGCGGAGACCACGAGGCCGGACTTCTCGATCGCGAGTCCGTGGGCCGACTGGAAATAGTGCCGGACCTTCTCGATCTGGGCCGGGGTGAACCCGACTTCGGCGTCCGCGTGGCACGAGGCGCACATCTCCGCCTGACTCAGCCGGTACGTCCGGGCCGACGGGTCCCGGGCCGAGCGGATGTCGTGGCTCCCGTGGCAATCCGCGCAGGTGGCCACGTGCGCGTTCCGCGAGCGCCCGTGGAACGAGGCCTCGTACTCGTGCCACGCCGCCTCGTGGCACCGCCCGCACGTTTGCTCGAAGTAGCGCGTTCGCGTCCCGGGGTCCCGCGCCTCCCGGCGGACCATCTCGTGCGGGGAGTGGCAATCCACGCATCGCGCGGGCGGCGCCGTCCCCTTTCCGTCTTTAGGGCGGTGGACGCTGTCCCGCGTGCGCTCCCGGGCCTCCGCGTGGCATCGCCCGCAGTTCACGGGTCTCGGGGTGTCGTGCCCGTCCTCGGTCGCCCGGACGTCCTCGTGGCACGCCTGGCAGGCCGCGGTCGGGGAGCCGCCCTCCCTGGGGCCATGGACCGAGCGCGCGAACGTCGCCGCATCCGGGCGGTCATGGCAATCCACGCACGCCCCCTCGCCACCCGGCCCCGGGTCGGCGCGAGCGACCCCCGCGACCAGCATGATGGCTCCTGCAACGGCCCACGCCCTCATTACCACCCTCTCATGCCCCACCTGACCTCAATCGTCCTGAAGGTCGGTCGTCCACGGACCTCCCGGTCCGCTCCTCGCATTCCAGGGGATGCTCCGCGAGCATCTCCTCGCGCGAGATGCGACCCGTCCACCAGACGCGGCTCATGGGAAAGACCTCCGGCCGCAGGTGAACCGTGTACAGGTGCCAGACCGCCACGACCAGGATGGCCAGGATCGCCTCGTACCGGTGGATGACCTTGGCCGTGTCCACGACCCACAGGGGCGCCACCCGCAGGACCGCGTCGGCGAACCACAGGACGAGGCCAGACGCCACCATCATGAACGTCCCCCACACGACCCCGAAGTACTCGAACTTTTCGATGAAGTTGTATCTACCGGCCCTGGGCGGCTCGGCCCGCAGGCCAAGGTTGTACAGGATCCGGCCCCAGGCCTCCTTCAGGTCCCCCGGCAGGCGCGGCAGGATCGCCCGGAGGTTCCGTCTCCCGTCCTCCGAGACGATCACAAACCCCACGTGAAACAGGCTCAGCAGGATGAGGATCACCGCCGAGACCCGGTGCATCAGGCCCCGGAGCATCGAGGAGTCCTCGAAGAAGAACACCCCCTTGAAGGCTTCGGGGAACAGCAACGGGATCCCCGTCAAACTCAACAGGAAGAAGGTGACCATCAGGACGAAGTGCTGCGCGCGCAGGGCCCACGACCACCTCCGGATGCCGCGCCGCTCCTCGAGCTCGGCCAGACGGTGGTGGCGGCCTTGCTCGACGCGGTCCACGATCCCGTCCAGTTCCTCGACCGTGAAGGGCTTGACGACATAGTCCACGGCCCCGGACTTCATGGCCTCGACGGCGGACTGGACGGTGGCGTACCCCGTGATGATCACGGGGTCCGCGCCCGGTCTCAGGCGGCGGGCCTGGCGCAGGACCTCCATCCCGTCCACGCCAGGGAGCCTCACGTCAATGAACACGAGGTCGAACTCCGACCGCTGGAGAAGGGCGATCCCCTCCTCCCCGGTCGCCGCGCAGGTCACGTCGTATCGCTTGCCTTCGAAGGCCATCCGGAAGGCCTGGAGGATCGGTTCCTCGTCATCAATCACCAGGACGCGGGTCATCGCTCCCCTCCGTCGCGGTCGCCGTGCGCTCCACCGGTCCCTCGCGCTCGAGCGTCGCGGACTCCGCCCTTGCCGGCACGGGCAGGCGGAGCACGAACACGCTCCCCTTCCCGACCTCCGATTGCACCCGGATGTCCCCCTGATGTCGTTCCAGGATGCCCCACGCGATGGACAGGCCCAGTCCGGTTCCCCTGCGCCCGCGGGTGGTGAAGAACGGTTCGAAGATGCGACCCATGTGTTCCGGCGCGATGCCCGTTCCCTGGTCCCGGACCGCGATCTCGACCCGCCCGTCCTCGGTCGCGCCGCACGACACGGTCACCGGCGGCGGGGGCACCGCGCCCGCCTCCACCGGGGCGTCCAGCGCGTTGGCCAGCAGGTTGACCAGGACCAGCTGGGTCTGGGCCGGGTCCATCTCGACGTCGGGCACGTCGGCGCCCGGGTGGCGATTCTAGCGGGTCCCCTGGCCCGTGTGGGAGAAAAAACATCGGGAAGGTTGATAAGTCCGGATGGTTTGCAATTTGTGTGGAAACAGGGACCGGGCCAGAATCGCTGGCCAGCGAGCATCCAACCGCGCCTGTCGAGGTATTTCCTTCGTGTGGGGCCTCGGGAGCCAGGGAAACCTACGACCTGATGCGTCCTTCCCCGGTGGGCCGACCGGTTCCAGGCGCCCCCGCGACCATGACCCGGTTCCGGCCCGCACGCTTCGCCGCGTACAGGGCCTCGTCCGCGGCCGCGATCAAGGCCTCGAGGTTGTCGTGGGACCTGTCCAGCGACGACACCCCAATCGACACCGTCAGTCGCACCTTGTCGTTCTCGATGAGGATCGGCGACGCCGAGCACAGCCCCCGGATGCGCTCGGCCACCCGGACCGCCCCTTCCCTGGAGGTGTGGGGCAAGGCGATGCTGAATTCCTCGCCCCCGTAACGACCCGCGACGTCGGACTCCCGCAGGCCGCGCCGGATCACCTCCGCGATGAATCGGAGGGCCCGGTCCCCGGCAAGGTGCCCATACCGGTCATTGACCTGCTTGAAGTGATCCGCGTCGAGCATCAGCAGGCTCAAGTCCTGTCCATGACGCCGGCAGAAGGAGAACGTGCCGCCAACGCTCTGCAAGAAGGCCCTGCGGTTGAGCAGGCCCGTGAGCCCGTCCATCATCGCGTCCCGCGCGATGCGCTGCTGGAGCCGGAATCTCTGCACGAGCAGCGCGGCCGCGTCGCACAAGGACCGGATCCCGTACAGGGCGATCGGGGCGTCGTATTGCCCGCGCATCAGAACGAGGCCCCCCAGGGAATCGCCCTCGTTCCCGAGGGGATGGACGACGAGTGGGTCTCCTTCCCGGAGGGGCAGGCGGATGTCCGGTCCGAGCACCCAGGCCATGTTCGGAGCGAACCTCCGAGAGGACGGGACCGCGGTCCCGTGCCGCACCGCCAGACCCACCAGCCCCTGAGTCGGGTCGAAGACCTTCCCCAGCCAGTCCCGTGTACCCTCGCCCACGGCGGTCACGACCGTGGCCTCAATGGGATGACCCCAGTGGTTCGGGGTCCCCGTCCCACCCGCGGGCTCACCGAACAGGGCCACCGCCCCCGCGCCGGACCCGGTCAGATGCGCGGTGGACTCGACCAGCGCCGCCATGCACTCCTGCTCGGACGTGGAGGTCAAGATGGTCTGGAGCCCTTCCAGGACGCGGGACAAATAGTCCGCGCGCTCGTCGCGCGCCGAGACCGTCTCGTGAAGCCCCCTCTCCTCTTCCAGGACCGAACATAGGTCCCGAAACACCGCGAACTCGTCTTCGAGGATGGGCTCGCGGTCCCGGTCGGCCCAGACCACGCCGCCGCCCACCCGGGCGGCCATGCCCCCGCGAATCCGGACAGGGGTGGAGGCGTAGGGCACGCGCACGGGCATCTCGCGATCCGGATTCAGTAGAAGCGGATGACCCGAGGTCAGGACGGGCGACGCGACCCCGAGTTCCACAACCGCGACACCTTCCGCCACGCTGTCCTCGGGAAGGCTCCCGTCCAGGAAGCGCACCACGAGGGCCGGCTGGGTGTTGCCACCGGGTCCAGACGCCTTCGATGCCGGGGCGATCCACGCCATGCAAGACAACCGCATTCCACGCCTCATGGCGGACAGGATGCGGCGCTCGATGGTTTCGGGACCGGTCGTGGACACGTCCGAGGCGCCCTTCCTGGATGTCCGCATCGCCTCGTCCCCCCGACGACCCAGTTAGCGTCCGGATTCCGCCATTGATTCTATCATCGAGATTTCGAGTGCGAGAAACTCGGGTCTTCCTCGTGACCCGACCTCCTGGTCATCCCCTTGGAGCACCTTCGGGTCAGCAACACCGCACAACACGACCCTGACGTCCCGACTATCCCTGAGCGGGAGGCGATCCTCGGGTCGCCACTC
>JBBIPO010000202.1:0-6292 GCA_037442805.1 Deltaproteobacteria bacterium | reverse complement strand
GGGGCCTAGATCGTCGGGTACCACGCGGCGTTTCGACGCGCTTCATGGCCGTGGGCGTGGGCGTAGGCGAAATCGGTGCGTCGGGTCACCCACCGCGGGACGCGGTGCGAGAGGGACGGGGAGCGTCCCCACCGACTTCTGCGCCGACGGCGACGAGAATGCGGCGGCGATCGGCGATCACCCGACGATCCAGGGGCTCCACGCCGCTGGAAAGACGGGCGCGGGAGCGGTAACATCACGCCCCGTTTGGGGCCGGGACCATGCTGTTCCACAGTCTCGAATACCTTGTATTCCTCGTGGTGGTCGTCGCCGCCTTCTGGGCCCTCGCACGGGTTCGCATGGCGCGCGTCCTTCTGGTGTTCCTGGCCTCGTGCCGGTTCTACATGGCGTGGAACGCGAAATACATTCTCCTGATTCTGTTCACGACCGTCCTCGATTACTCCGTGGCCCGCCTGATCGCTCGGTCGTCCTCGCCCCGGCGCCGCAAGGCCTGGCTCGCGGTCAGCGTCGTCGGGGACCTTTCGGTCCTCGGTCTGTTCAAGTATTTCAACTTCTTCGCTTCCGCGGTGCACGACACGCTGGCCCTCGTCGGTTTGGACGTTCCCCTCGTTTCTCTCGACGTCCTGCTCCCGGTCGGCATCTCGTTCTACACGTTCCAGTCCATGTCCTACACGCTGGACGTGTACCGCGGGCGCATCGAGCCCGAGCGCCGTTTCCTGCACTACGCCCTGTACCTGACGTATTTTCCGCAGCTGGTCGCCGGCCCCATCGTGCGCGCGCGCGACTTCCTGCCTCAACTTCAGGGTCGCCCGTTTCTGAACGCGGACATGGCCGGCGAGGGGCTCTTCCTGATCCTGCGCGGGCTCGTCAAGAAGGTGGCCGTGGCCGACTTCCTGGGGCTGAACCTCGTGGATCGCGTCTTCGACAATCCCGCGGCCTTCACCGCGCCGGAGGTCCTGATCGCGCTCTACGCCTACACGATGCAGATCTACTGCGACTTCTCCGGTTACACGGACGTGGCCCGGGGCTCCGGACTGCTGATGGGGTTCCGCCTCCCCGAGAACTTCGACCGCCCCTATCAGGCCGCGAGCCCGGCCGAGTTCTGGCGCCGCTGGCACATGACCCTGTCGTCGTGGCTCCGGGACTACGTCTATTTCCCGCTGGGAGGCTCCCGGTGCAGTCCCGCCCGCACGTACTTCAACCTGTGGCTGACCCTCTTCCTGATCGGGGTGTGGCACGGGGCGGGATGGACGTTCGTGATCTACGGTGCGGTCCACGGGCTCGCCATGGTCGTGCACCGCTACTTCTACAAGCGAGCGGGCCGGACCAAGGACACACGCGACCCCCTCTGGCTGCATGCGCTGAAGGTGGCCGGGACGTTCCACTTCTGCGTCCTGACGCGCATCCTGTTCCGTTCCCCGGACGTGGACACGGCCGGCGAGGTGGCGGCGCGGCTCTTCTCGGGCACCTGGTCGGTGGCCCAGATCCCGCTCGAGGTGTGGGTGCTGCTCGGAGTGACCTACGCGATCCACTGGACCCCGAAGGGCTGGAGCGACGCCGTCCGGGTCCTGTTCGTGCGGCTCCCCGCGCCGGCCCAGGGCGCGGCCATGGCCGTCGTGGGGGCCGTGCTGGTCCGGGTGGCGTCGTCCCAGGCGGTTCCGTACATCTATTTTCAGTTTTGATGAGGACGGGTGGCGGGCGCAACACGATGACGGGGTGACGAGATGGCACTGTGGTGGGAGGAGTGGTGGAAGAGCGAGCCCGAGCCCGCCCCCGGTCCGGGCCGCGGGCGCTCGGGACTGCCGCGCCTGGCCCTGGCGTTCGGGACCTTCGCGGGGATTGCCGCGACCACGTATGTGGTCCCGGCGCTCGAGCCCTTCCGGCCGTGGGTCCCGGGGGAGCCGGTGCCGCTTTGGCACCTCGTGACGTTCGAGGAATCGGGGGATGAAATCACGTCGGTGCTCGCGGGACCTGGCGGCTCGACGCCGGAACCGACCGGGGAACTGGCCCGGCAGACTCTCGCGCGGTCTCTGGGCCCGGACCTGGCGGCCAACCTGGGAGAGGAGGCAGGGGTCGTGCCCCCCTCGCCACCTGCCGCCGGGAACGAGGACTCCGCGACCCGTTCTTCCGGGGAGGTCCGCATCGCCCCCGAAGAACTGGACGGCCTCGTCCGCGAGGTCGAGGACCCCTCCGGCCGCGCGATGGACGCGTTCTACGCCGCGCTCCTGCGCACGGCACAGGGGCGGCCCGGGGCCCTCACGCGGATCTCCCATTTCGGCGATTCCACCATCGCCGCCGACGACGTGACCTACACGCTCCGGCGGCGGTTCCAGACGCGCTTCGGCGACGGAGGCCACGGCTTCGTGCTGCTCGCGAAGGGGACCATGCCGTACCGCCACCGGGACGTAGTCCTCTCGGGCGACGGGTGGCGCGTGTTCCAGGCGATCCACGGGGCCCTTCGGAATGGGCGCTACGGCTTCGGGGGCGCGTCCTTCCTGTCGTCCGGCGGGGCCGTGACCCGCGTGTCCACCGTGCGGCAGGGACCTGTCGGGACGTCCGTTGGCCGCTTCATCCTGTTCTACCTGGCGCACCCGAAGGGCGGGCGCATCGAGTGGCGGATCGACTCGGACCCGAAGCAGGTCCTGTCCACGCGCGAACCGTCCGCCGCGGACAGGACCTTCGTGATCGCGGTTCCGGACGGCCCTCATGTCCTGTCCTTGCGGGCCTCGGGCGGCGGCGAGGTCCACGCTTACGGCGTGGTGCTGGAACGCGACGGACCCGGCGTGGTCTATGACTCGATCGGGATGGTCGGAGCCCGGGCCGCGCGCCTCCTGAACGCGGATCCCGCCCATTTCGCGGACCAGGTCCGCCTGCGCGACCCGGACCTGATCATCCTGCACTTCGGGGGCAACGAGGCCGGGGACCGCCACATGAAGATGTCCTGGTACGAACGCACCCTGACGGAGGTCGTGCGCCGCGTGCGCGCGGGCAAGCCCGGGGCGTCCTGCCTCCTGATGGCCCCCCTGGACCAGGGGGAGGTCGGCCCCCGGGGCCGCGTGCGGACCATCCCGATCCTTCCCGGGATCGTGGAGGTCCAGCGCCGCGTGGCCGCCGCCGAGGGTTGCGCCTTCTTCGATACCTTCCAGGCCATGGGAGGGGAGGGGGCGATGGCTCGGTGGTACCGCGCGAGCCCCCGCCTGGGCTGGGGCGATTTCCGCCACGCGACCCCCGCGGGCTACGAGGTGGTCGGGAACCTCTTCTACAAGGCCCTGCTCAAGGGCTTCCAGGACTACTTGGCCCGCCAGGCGGGTTCTTCTGGACCCTGACCCGACCGAGCACGTGCACGAACATCCCGTGCGACACGAATGACGGAGACGAGGATGGGATCAGGTGAGGAACGAGCGGATCACTTGCACTTGTCGAAGGCGGCCTGGTCGGCGGCCTTGAGCTGGCAGTCCACCTTCGCCTTCGTGGTGCGGTCCTTCACGCACTGGTCGGCGCAGGCCTGGAGGGCCTTCTCGGCGGCGGCCTTCGCGTCGGCCTCGGCCTTGGCCTTGGCCTCCTGAGCGGCCTGGACGGCCTTCTGCTTCTGCTGGGCCAGTTCCTGGAACTTCGGCTGGAACTGCTGCTGAACTTCCTGCTTCTTCTTGCCGTACTCCTCGTTCAGCGCCTGCTTCGCAGCATCGTCCTTCGCCTCGCCGAGCTTCGTCTGAAGTTCCTGGTCCACGGCCTGCATGGCCTCGCCCATCTGCTTCGCGAGGTCCTGCGTCTTCTGCTGGAATTCGGCCTCGACCTTCTGGACGGGGTCCTCCGCCGGCGCGGCGGGCTTCGTGAAGTCCGCCTTCTTCTGGCACGCCGCCTTGCACTCCGCCGGAGTCGCCTTCTTGGCGCAGGACGCACCGAACGCCACGGCGACCACGGCCACCAGAACAGTTCCGAACTTCCTCATGGCTCCTCCTTCAACAATCAGGGCCTCCGAACGGCGCCACCGATTCCGGAACTCCGTCCGGAATCACCCGTTCGGGGGCGGATAGTGGCACAGGAAACATCCGGTTGTCAAGTCTTGCCACGAACGGGAAGGAATGTTAGGGTCCGAGCGGCCCTGGAAGCCCTCGAAGGGCACGAAATCCGGCGGATTGCAACGGGAGCAGGGGGAAACTCGATGGCCGACGACGTTGGCGAGAAGGGCAAGGAACGACCGGGTCTGCTCGAGGCCCACCCGGACCTGTTCGAGCGCTACGCGCGCCTGAACGCCCTGTTCTTCGAGGCGCGGGAGGCGCGGCGCGCGGGCGGCGCGCTCCCGGAGGCGGCGCGGACTGAGGTCCGCGGCCTGTTGCGCTGGGTGGACGAGGTCGCGACCGAGTTCTTCGGGGAGCCCGAGGCCCGGCGGACCCAATTGCAACGTGACGAGGCCGCGTTCGCGCTCGCGCTCCGGTTCCGGGACGACGCGCTGCTCGTGCGGCAGGTCCTGGTGGCGGCCGGCGACCTGCGTTCCGTGGTGTGAACGACGACGGTGGACCGCCTCGCGCGGTCGGTAAGGAGGTGTCATGATGACCATGCCCAAGAGGATCTTCGTCGCGGCGTATCGGCAGAGTCCGTTCGGAAAACTCGGGGCCGTCACGATCCCCGAGATCATCCACCAGGCCTTGACGGAAGTCTCCTTGCACGGAGGGTTCTCGCTCGAGGTCGTGGACACGGCGTCGGTGGGTGGTTGCCTCACCCCCTTGATCGGGGATCAGGTGCTTCTGTCCGGGCTTGTCGCATCCGAGCGCGGACTTCAAGGCAAGCCCATCGAGACGGTCGAGAACGCCTGCGCCACTGGGGGCCAGGCCATCCTGAGCGTGGTTTACAAACTGCTCCTGGGCGAGGGCGAGGTCGGGATCGCGCTCGGGGTCGAGAAGATGCGCGACCACGAGGGCAAGGCCGACGGCAAACGGATCGGCAAGGTCCTGGGCACGGCCTCGCACCCGGACGACCGGCCCGGCAAGGTCTTCGTGTTCCCGCACCTCTTCGCCGAGGTCATGGACCGCTACATGAAGGAATGGTGCGTCACCGAACGCGACCTGGCCCACGTCCCGGTGACGTTCTACGAGCACGCGGCGCACAACCCGTACGCCCAGATGCGGGGCGTCGCGATGACGGTCGAGAAGGTCCTGACCATCGAGGGTCCGAATCGCTACATCGCGGAGGGGCTTCCGCTCAAGACCTTCGAGTGCTCGCAGATCAGCGACGGATGGGCTGCGATCGTGCTCGCGACCGAAGAGGGCCTTCGCCGGCTCGGGGTGGACCGCGCGCGGACCGCGGAACTGGTCGGGTTCGGTCAGGCCACGGACCCGCTCTCGACGAAGGGGCGCGACGTCCTGCGGGTGGTCGACGACCAGGTTTCCAGGCCGGCCTACACCGCCGATCTCGCTCCGCTTCTGGTGAAGCTGCTCGCCAGCGGCGCCTTCGGGCTCTATCACCTGGCCAACCAGGGCATCTGTTCGCGCTTCGAATGGGCGCGCCACATCCTCAAATCCGCCGGCCTGAAAACGATGGTGCAGCCGGCCAAGACGGGCGAGTTTTCCGAGGCCGCCAGGCGGCCGGCGTATTCTGCTCTCGATCTCCATCCGCTCGACGAAATGTTCGGAAAGCTTCCCCCCTGGCAGGATGCTACCGACAGGTTTCTTGTCGAGATGGGAGAGAGGCGATGACTACCAGGGGCGCGGCGCTGCTTAACGGCTCGCCGCGGCGACAACCGAAGCCCGGTCGCCTGATTTGACACCTGTAACGCATCGGGTTACACTGGCAGCGTGATCAAGAGCTTCCGGCACAAGGGACTGGAAAGGTTCTTTCTCAAAGGAAGCAAGTCTGGAATCCACCCGGAACATGCCGCCAGGCTCAGGTTGATCCTGGCCAGGCTTCACGGGGCGAGGATTCCACAGGACATGGCACTTCCCGGCCTTCGGCTTCACGGGATGGCCGGTGCATTGAAGGGATTTTGGTCGGTAGAGGTGAGCGGAAACTGGAGGATCATTTTCAGGTTCGAAGGGCAAGACGTCGTCGAGGTCAACTACCTCGACTGTCACTGAGCGAGACAGGAGGCAGCTGATGGCCATGAGAATGCACAACCCCCCCCACCCGGGCGAGATCATCAGGGAGCTTTGCCTAAAACCCCTGGGCCTGAGCGTGACCCAGGCGGCCAGGCATCTTGGGGTGAGCCGAAAGACGCTGTCTGGAATTCTCAACGGCAACGCCGGCGTGAGCACCGAGATGGCCATGCGGCTTGCCATGGCCTTCGACCCGGCCGCCC
>JBBIPO010000201.1:0-6365 GCA_037442805.1 Deltaproteobacteria bacterium | reverse complement strand
TCGTCCCGGCAAACAAACCCCCCGACCCCGACCCCGACAACGCCGGCCCATCCCTGGAACCCCCCGCGCCAGGCTTGCGCCTCGCCGACCTGGCCGACTCCGACGACAAGGAGGCTTCCTGATGTACCGCAAACACGTCGGCAGGACCCGCTACCCCTTCGCCAAGGACCTCTCCTCGTCCGACACCACGTCCGCGGCCTCATTCGCGACGAACTCCCACCCTACCTCGCATACCTCCTGCGCCTCGCCGGTATCGAGGTCCCCCTCCCCGAGACCGCCTGACCTCCCTTTCCCGCATTCGCCCGGCTTTCTCCGGATCGCCCAACGCACTTCCCAATCCGGAAAACAACCACCTCCGCGTCGCGGATCAGTGCGGGACGACCATCACGGAACTACGCGGGAAACAACACCGGCTGACGTCAGGAAGAACGACGAGGAATCACCTGGTTACGTCGCGGTCCCCCCCCGGACCCGACCCGTCACGGGAGTTGCGCACCGGGCTCTGGCTGGTTGTGGCGCTCCAGGATGAAGTACGACACGGCCGGCCGCCAGGGCCCGAACGCCACAAAGGCCTTGCCCAGCAACAGGTCGGGGTTGTCCGGATAGACCTGGACCAGGTAGTCCCGCAGGAAGCGGCTCGGGTCGTACGCCGGGTTTCGCCCGCAGTCGTAGTTGATCAGCAACGCGTTCGAGTACAGGTTGTCCTTCTCGCCCGGGTCCACCGGATAGACGTCGTAGAACCCGTGCCGAACCGGATGCCCCCCGGACATCACCGCCTCCCAGGGCTCCGCGATCCCGTTCTGCCGGACCTTCACGTTGTATCCCCGGATGCGCTCCGCGGCGTGCGAGGGGGGCGTGGTCGAATAGAACCCCTTCTTGAACTTCCGGAATCCCAGGATCGCGGTCAGGTCGAGCGAGTTGTACCCCTTGAACTCCCACCCGGCCAGGGATCGGACGTCCGGTGAGCGCCCGGCCCGCAGGATGCGTTCCAGCACCTCGTCCGGGGCCATGGCCAGGTCCAGGTAGGTGTACCGCCGTCCGTCCGGTCGCAAGATCGTGTCGTTCATCGTTTGTCCTCCCATCGAGCGCGTCTCGCGATTCAGATCAGTTGATGTTCCACGAGCCACCGCGCGGTTTCGGCCAGCGCTGGCTTCGGATCGGGGTGCTTGAACTCGTACCCCGCCTTCTTGAGTTTCTCGTTCGAATACGTGAAATCTCCTCCGAAATAAGCCACCGAATCCCGTTCGAGCACGGGGGCCTTGCCGAGCCGGCGGGCCACAACCCCGCTCACGTCCGCGACCACGCCCAGCAGCAACTTCAAGGCCCCGATGGGCACCGGTGGCAGTTTCACGAAGGGCTTGCCGAAGACCTGCGCCAGGTAGCGGAACAGCTCGACCGTGGTCATCCGCGAATCGTCGTTGACGTTGAAGACGCCGTTCGCCCCCGACGGATACTTGGCCAGGTGCAGCGCCGCGCCGCACACGTCCTCCACGTGCACGAAGGGGATGCGACCGGTCATGTTCGCGGGGATCGCGACGACGCCGGACCGGTAGGCCTGCCGGAAGAGGGCCGGCGGACCATAGGTCTGCCGTGTCCCGAACACGGTGGTCGGTCTCAGGATCGTCCACTTGATCCCGGCCCGGTTGCACCGCTCCATGGTCAGGAACTCCTGAAACCATTTTGACTTCAAGTAGTTATTTGACGGGTTCGGTGGGGTCTCTTCCGTGAAGGGGATGTTGTCCGGCGTGGGCATCCCGTACACCCCGCCGGCACCCCACACCACGAGGCGTTTGATGCCATTGTTCGCGCGCTCGATCGAATCCAGCAGGTTCGCGGTCCCCTGGACGTTGACCCGGTACAGGGTGGTCCACGGCGCCGAGTAACTGAACACGGACGCCACGTGGAATACGTAGTCCACGTCGCGCACCACCTCCTCCAGCGCGCCGGGCACGGTCAGGTCCGCCGGGACCACCCTGGATGCGAGCCTGCGGACCAAGTCCACGTTCATCCGGGCCACCGGGCCCTCGGCCTCGAAGGCGGACGGGTGGTCCGTCGCGATCACCTCCTGGCCGTCCGCGACCGCCGCCTCGACCATGTGACTTCCGATGAAGCCGCAGGCACCCGTCACCACGCACTTTCTCGGTTCCCTGGCCATGTCAGGTCCCTCCTTGATTGGTTCCTCTCGTCCACGCCGCCCCGTCCCCTTCCCGTCCGGATGTCCAGGACTCGATGCGCTGGAGCAGCGCCTCGTCCGCGGCCTCGAAGTGCCGGGTCACCGTTTCGGCCGCCCGGTCGGGGTCGCGGGCCAGGACCGCCTCCAGCACGGCCCGCAGGTTGTCGAGATACCCTTCCTCCACGACCCACAGGCGCCCGTCCCGCACCAGGCGCTCGAACGCATCCGCCAGCGTGTTGACCAACCACGCGATGACGAGGCGGCCCGCGGCGAGCCCCAGGCAGCGATGAAACGCGATGTCGGCCGCCGCCACGCCCTGACCCGAGGCCACGGCCTCCGACAGCGCGGCGAAGGCCGCCCGCAGGTCCTCGGCGTCCCTCTCGGAATGCTCCCGGGCCGCCAGCCGCGCCACGAGGGCCATCGCCTCTCGCCGCAAGGCGACCGCCTCGATCACGAAGGCCGCCCGCCGAGCCGGGTCCTCGACGTCGTCCAGGTAGTGGCTGATCAAATGGATGCCACCCGTCCTCCGGTAGTCCAGCACCTCCATGCCCCCGCCTTGCCGGACCCGGATCAGACCCTCTTCCTCCAGCAGCCGGACTGCCTCGCGCAAGGTGTTGCGGTTCGTTCCGAACCGCTGGGCCAGGTCCCGTTCGGCTGGGAGCCGCGACCCGGGCGCGACCCGGTCGTTCAGGATCAGCCGCCTGATCTGCCGGGCCACCTGGTCCGCGATGCTGTCCCGACTCACGGCCTCGAACAAGGTCAACCTGCCAAATGGTTCAACCATTCAACAAATAGATCGTCGCGCGGAGGTTGTCAAGGATTTTTTTCGTTCCATCCGCGACCCGTTGTCTGGCTTTCCGATTTCCTTCCTCTACAATTTCTGACACACCGGAAGTGACGGACCCCGGTCGCGCCAACATATTCCATCGCGATTTCGATGCGTTGGACATCGTGTGCTTCAGGCACGACTCCTGCGAACCGCCCTGCCTGGCGGCCCGTGGGCCCACCGTTCCGCGAGGTCCGCGACCGCAGCTCCAGTGGTGTTTCCTACTACGACTTCTCGTTCGTCACCTATCCGAACAACAAGGACGCCTGTCTCGCCTGCCACAAGCCGGAGACGTATTCCGAGGTGCCCAAGGGGGCGTCGGTCACGAGCTGGCGCACCTCGAACGGGGTGGACGACCGGACCAACATCCTGGCGGCTCGGGAGAGCGTGCCCAACGACATGGATACGGTGGCCACCCCGTAGGTCTCGGCCTGCTGGGCGTGCCACGACTCGCCGCTCGCGACCCTGCACATGAAGCAGAACGCCGCGTTCATCGGCGACATCCGGATGGACCCGCCCGCCGGCTTCGAGACGTGCGCCGTGTGCCACGGTCCGGGTTGTGCGGAGGACGTCCAGGCCGTCCATGGCCTGTGATGCCTGACCCCTGACCTTCATCCACCACGACCTCCTGACGCGGGGAGGGCGGTCGGACCCGCCCTCCCCCGTCCCCACCCCGCGCCGGCGCGTCAGGTTTTTGACGCCGTCACTCGCCCCGAAGTGTTTCGCTTCTGCGACCTGAACCTCGGAGGCGGGCCCGCGCTCGGACAGGGGCGACCCGACGGACCGGCCTTGGCCTGGTCCGCACCGATGTCCCCCGGGGTCCGGGAATTGCAAAGAAGCATCGTCCGGCTCTTTTTTGGGGTTGTCGGGCGGACCGGGGTCGGATATCATCCGCCCGCCTTTCGTCTCGCTTGCAGGGTGAGGTGACCCATGTCGCGAACGATGATCGCGGTGTTCCGAGCGACCAGCGTGCTCGGTGCGTTGCTCCTGACCGACCCCTCCGCCTGGGCCCAGGAGCCCCTGGACGAGGAGGTCCCGTCCCCGGCGGTGACCACCGGGACCGAGGCAGGTCAGGCGGGCCAGGAAATGCCGGATTCCGTGGCCCTGCTGACCGGCGGTTCCGCGGGGGGGGAGCGGGAACACGCCTTTGGCGGCTTCGTCCTGCTCGAGCAGCAACTGGGGGCCGGGACCTTTGTGAAGGACTCCCAGGCACGCACCCCGTACTTCGCGTGGCTCCTTTCCTTGCGGCCGCGCTACTACTTCACGAGCCAGCTGTTCGCGGAACTGCGGCTCGATCTGCAACAGGAGCTGACGACCTCGTACGGAACCAAGACCACCAAGAAGCGACAACTCATGCCGTCCGACACCCTGCTGACGGTGAAGTACCAGAACGTGGTCAAGATCCCGGGGGTGGACGTGGCGGTTTCGCCTTTCATCCGGATCGGGGCCCCGACGTCGTACGAGAGCCAGTTCCGCAACCTGTACCTGTCCGCCGCGGCCGGCTTCGACCTGTCGCGCCTGATCGGACCCGTGTACCTGACCTACACGTTCCGGTTCAACAAGAATTTCAACAAGTACACCGTGGCCACCGTCCCGAAGGACGCCGACCGTCCGGTCATGGCCGCCCGCAGCGGAGGCGCCGAGGACCTGGGGGGGTCGCTGGCCACTGGAACCAACAACACAAGTTTTTCGGTTTACAACAGCCTGATGGCCTCGGTGTTGCTGTCGGACGAGTGGACCCTCACGGTACAGTGGGCCATCGCCAACGCCTGGACCTACTACGTCGGGCCGGACGACATCTACAAGGCCCCGGACGCCAAGGCCGGGCGAGGTCAGCGGGACGTGATGTACGGGGTCGTGGACCTGACCTACCAGCCCTGGGCGAACTTCGGCTTCTCGCTGGGCCTGAGCACGGAGCAGCCCGTCAAGACCGCGGACAACAAGACCATCCGCTTCCCCTTCTGGGACATCCACACCCCGGGCGACAACAACTCAGTCCTCTACTTCGACGTGTTCGCGACCTACTGACGCACCCCATCCTCACAGGTTCGTCAGCACCTCGCGCACCTGGGCAACCACCCACTCCAGCTGTTCGCGCGTGATGACGAGCGGTGGGGCGAAGCGGATGACGTGCTCGTGGGTCTCCTTGCACAACAGGCCAAGCCCCATCAGGGCCTCGCAGAATCGGCGGGCCCCGCCGGCCTCGGGCCGCAACTCCAGACCGACGAAGAGCCCCCGACCCCGAACCTCCCGCACGTGGGGACTCTCGACCGACCGGAGGGCCTCCACGAGCCACGCCCCGAGCGTGGCGGACCGTTCCACAAGCCGTTCGTCCTCGAGCACGCGCAGGGCCTCCCGGCCCACGGCGCAGGCGAGCGGGTTCCCGCCGAACGTGGAGCCGTGTTCCCCTGGGCGGAACAACCCCAGGACGTCGGCCCGCCCGACCAC
The DNA here is from genome assembly GCA_037442805.1 of Deltaproteobacteria bacterium. Classification (GTDB taxonomy): domain Bacteria; phylum Myxococcota_A; class UBA9042; order DTJE01; family DTJE01; genus DYKK01. Next base: position 918 of record JBBIPO010000201.1, on the reverse strand, counting down.
CGCGCTGACGGGATAGACACCGCCTCCGAGGGCCTTCCCCAGGGCCATGAGGTCCGGGCGGACCCCCTCGTGGTCGCACCCGAATCGCCGCCCCGTCCGGCCAAAGCCCGTCTGGACCTCGTCCGCGATGAACAGGACGTTGCGCCGTTCGCACAGGTCCTTCGCGGCTCGCAAGTACCCGTCCGGCGGCACGATGACCCCTGCCTCGCCCTGGATGGGCTCGACCAGGAAGGCGGCGGTTCGGTCCGTGATAGCCACCTCCAGGGCCGCCAGGTCTCCGTACGGGACCGTCCGAAATCCGGGCGTGATGGGACCAAAATCCTCCCGATACAGGGGCTCCGTGGAAAACGAGATCACGCTGATGGTCCGGCCGTGGAAGTTGCCCGCGCAGGTCACGACCTCGGCCTCGTACCGCGGAACGCCTTTCACCTGGTACGCCCACTTGCGGGCGGCCTTGAGCGCCGTCTCGACCGCCTCCGCGCCCGTGTTCATCGGCAGGGCCATCTCCATTCCTGTGTACTCACACAGTTCTTTCAAAAATGGTCCCATCTCTGCATTGTGAAAGGCACGGGAGGTCAGGGTCACCCGGTCCATCTGCTCCCTGGCCGCCCGCACGATGCGCGGGTGGCGATGACCGTGGTTCAGGGCCGAGTAGCAGGACAGGCAGTCTAGGTAGCGCCGTCCCTCCGCGTCCCACACGAAGACGCCTTCCGCCGCGGCGATGACCACCGGCAACGGATGGTAGTTGTGCGCACCGTACCGTTCCGCCAAGTCTATCAATTCTCGAGAGTCCATCCGTGGCTCCATCGGAAGCCGGGCGGACCTTACCAGAAGCAACGCGGGCGTTCAACGGGGGTTCGAGCGGAGCAATCCGCGCTGTAGGCGCGGATTGCGACGCGCCCGCAGCAGGGGCCCCGG
>JBBIPO010000200.1:0-6478 GCA_037442805.1 Deltaproteobacteria bacterium | reverse complement strand
TGCTCGATCCCCCACCCCTTTCCCAACGACGCCGGTTGACCCGTATCGTTCCCCGTTCACGGCAGCCTCAACTCGAGCCGTCCGTCCTCGACCGCCCCGATCCCCTCGTCCAGACACGCGACCGACGCGCACTCCCGCATGGCGCGCGCCCGCTGCTCGCAGGAGCAACGTGATTCGACCTGGCCCGCCGCGGGGGGCGGGCACTCCCGCGCGAAGATCCCCCACGCGTCCGACACGCACTGCGCCGGGACGCACCGGCCCGTCCCGGTCGGGCACAGGGTCGCGGCCACGCACGCCCCGAACGAGGGGTCCCACGCCGACCGCGCCTCGCACCCGCACAGGAAGTCCGCCGGGCAGTCGGCATCCGAGTCGCATGCGGCGTCCCGCCCACAAGGCTTGCCTTGCCTCATGTGGTCAATCAGGGCGTCCCGCTGGGGAATCCCGGTGTCAATCCGGGTCGTGTTGCGCTTGAGGATGTTGAACCCGCTCCCCCCGTTCGCAATGTAGGTGTTCACCGCCGCCCGGTACTGGGCGTCCAGCCGCACCGGCTGCCCCAGGATCTCAATGGACAGGGCGCACCCGAGCGCGTCGGCCTCGACGCGGGTCTCCTCGCGCTCCTGCCACTCCGCGGGCCTCATCGCGAGGTCGCACCGGTTGCACATCAGCACCGCGCGCGCGCCCGCCACCTGGGCCTGGGCGTTGCACCCCCGGATCGCCGAGCGGCTCGCGACGTAATCGAACAGCTGCACGACCTCGCTGCCCGACAGATACATGGTCGTGATCGTGTTGTCGAAGGGGAAGACGTTGAAGAGTTCATCCAGCGTGACGACCCCGGCGAAGATGTCCGTCCGGATTCCCAGGGTGTTCGTGAGGGCGAAGTCCGTCTCGATCCCCGGGCGGCGGCGCATGGACTCGGCCACGAGGTTCCCCAGTTGCGAGTCGCCGCGACGGCTGCCGAAGCGTGAGAGGGTGCGCGGCGCGTACCCGAGGATCAGGTCGAGCATCATGGCCTGCTTCAGGCGGTCCCGGTACGGTTCGAGGACCTCGGCGACCCAGGCGTCCTCCGGGACGGTCGCGTCCACGGGGATGGGAACATACTTGAAGGACGCCACCTCCCAGTCGTTCGAGCCTGGCACGGCCTGGCGGAACACCACGTCCAGGCGCCCCACGTACTTCGCGAAGGCCCCGGAATGGACCAGGGGGACCTCGCGGGGCGTGCACGAGTGCGCGGCCAGGAAGCGCTCGCGCCACAGCGGGTCCATCCGGTCCACCTGGCAGTCCGGAATGACCTTGGGCGGGTTCAGGACGATGTGGTGATGCCCTCCAAACACGATATCAATCCCGGTGGTGTTAGGGATGAGTTCCTCGTCTCCCGTCAGTCCGAGGTGCGACGCGACCACGATCACGTCCACATGGGGCGTCAGTTGGTCCACGTGGTACTGCACGACCTCGGCCGGGTCCAGCGGGGTGATCCCCATCTTGTTGCCCGCCTCGAAGACCCCGGTCATCGAGGACGTGTTGCCCAGGCCGATGACCCCGACGCGCAGACCCTCCAGGTTGAACACGGTGACCTCGCGCACGACGTCCGCCAAAGGGGGCGCCAGGACCCCGGACGAGGGGGCGAACCGGTAATTCGCGGCCAGGACCGGGAAGGTCGCGAACTCGCGGATCCAGTGGGCCACGTTGCGGTCGCCGAGGTCGAACTCGTGGTTGCCGATGGCCATCACGTCCACCCCCATCTCGGAGAGGACGCGCATCTCGACCTCGCCCTTGAACACGTTGAAGATGGGGGCGCCCTGGAAGGGGTCGCCCGTGTCAATGTAGAGCGAACGGTCCGCGCGCTCCCGCTCGTGGCGGATGATCCAGGCCATGCGGGCGGCCCCGCCGAAGGGGGCATTCTCGTCCTTCAGGCCGAGGGTCTGGTCGGTGTACGGCACGCGCATCCGGTACGGCAGCAGGCGCGAGTGAATGTCAGTCGTGTGCAGGAACGTGACCAGGACGTCGAGGCCATCGAGGTCCGGTTGGTCGCTCACGACGTTGCAGACCCCGGTCCCGGCAGCGAGCACAAGGGCGGCGATGGCGATCCGGACCTTCACGGGTCTTCGTCTAGGGCGCCGGGGTCGAAGCCTAGGGCGGATGGGGAGGGGGTGTCAATGAGAAACGGCGTCACCCTGATCGTCGGGTCATCGCTGCCTGATTCTCGCCACCGTGGGCGCAGGAGTAGGTGGGGACGATTCACGTCCCTTTCGTACCGCGTCACTCGGTGGGTGACCAGACGCACCGGTTTCGCCCACGCCCACGCCCACGGCCACGAACAGGGTCGAAACGCCGCGTGGCACCCGACGATTTGGGGGATCGGCCATCCAAGCCCCCACAGTCCTCCGGCGCGAAGATTGCTACGATCATCGGCATGAACCGGCCCCCCCCGCGGACCCCCACCGGCGCATTCTCGACCGCGGTCACCGCGGTCATGTCGCTGCTGCTCGCGGGACTGGCCGCCGGCGCATTCGCCGTGGCGAGGGTCGCGACGCGGGACCAGTTGACCGCTCTCGGCCTTCAGGGAGCGGTTCTCCTCGCGAACGAGTTGCGCGCCCACCGCCCCCCGGGACGCGGGATGCTGCGCCGGGTGTTCGAATCCTTCGAGGCCGACGGGATCGCGGGGGCCGCCCTGGTGGGCCCGGAGCGCCAGGTGGTGGCCGCGAGCCACCCGGAACTGGGGCCGGGTTTGGACGCGGACCCGATGCTGGAGGCGGCCTTCCGGACCGGCGAGGTCCAGGCGGGATGGGCGCGGCCTGGCGACCGCGACGTTTTCCGCGTGCGCGTCCCGGTGGACCGGATCCCGGGACCCCGGTGGCGGCGGCACCACCCGGATTCCTCCGTGCCGCCGTGGCCGCCCGGACCGGACCCGGCGCCACCGTGGCCTCCTCCCGATTGGGGCCTCGAGCCGGGCCGCGTGGTCCTCCTGCTGGACGTGGAGCCCGACCGGGCCTCGTGGATGTGGAACTGGGCCTGGGTCCACGCCGCGGTCTCCGCCGGCGCGGTGGCGTTGCTGTGGGTCGCCTGGTTTGGCGCCCGGCGGGCCGGCCGGGCCATCGTGGCGCTCGAGGCGGAGCGCCGGCGCCGAGAGGCCCTGGCGCGCATCGGGGAGATGTCGGCGGTCCTGGCCCACGAGGTGCGCAACCCCCTCGCCTCGCTGAAGGGCCAGTTGCAGCTGGCGGTCGAGGAGATGGGCCACCCCCCGCCGGGCGAAGCCAGGGTTTCCGAGCGCGTGTCCCGAGCCCTGGACGAGGCCGGGCGCATCGAGACCCTGATCCGGGACCTCCTCGATTACGCACGGGACACCCGCCCGCGCGTGACCGCCGTTCCCGCCGAGGTCCTGGTGTCGCTGGCCCGGGACCTCGCGGGCCCGTGGCCGGACGGGGTCGCGTGGTCGCTGGATGCAAGCCCTGGGCTGACCTTGGCCGCGGACCGCGACGAGATGGCGCGCGCGCTCGCCAACCTCCTGCGAAACGCGGCCGAGGCGGTGGGACCGCGAGGGCAGGTGCGCGTGAGGGTCGCGCTGGACGCGACCAGGCATCGCGTGACCGTGGAGGATTCGGGCCCGGGCGTCCCGGACGACCTGAAGGAGCGCCTCTTCGACCCCTTCGTCACGGGACGGGTGCGAGGCGTGGGGCTCGGCCTCGCGGTCGCCCGGAAGGTGGTGGAGGGCCACGGCGGGTGCATCGAAGTGGGCCGGAGCGAGGACCTGGGAGGCGCGCGCTTCGACGTGACGTGGCCCGCCACGGGACAGGGGGGGCGACCATGACGCGACGGCGGGTCCTCGTGATCGAGGACGAGGCGGGGATGCGGGGTTTCCTGCGGGACGTGCTCGCCGGCGAGGGGCTCGAGGTGAGCGAGGCCGCGGATGGCGACGAGGGACTCGAGAAGGCCCGGGCCGGGGAGTGCGACCTCGTGTTCACGGACTTGAGGATGCCCGGCCTCTCCGGCATCCCGCTTGTCCGGGCCTTGCGGGCCCTGCCCGACCCCCCCGAGGTCGTGGTGCTGACCGCGTATGGCACCGTGGCCGACGCGGTGGAGGCGATGAAGGCCGGGGCCCACGATTTCCTGGAGAAGCCGGTGTCCGGACCGGACCAGGTGCGCGTGGTGGCGCGCAAGGCCCTGGAACGCCGCGCCCTGTTGGAGGAGAACGAGCGCCTGCGCCGGGCGAGGGGGACCGCGACGCCGGACGTCGTGGTCGCGGACCCGCGGATGCGGGAGGTGCTGGACCGGGTGGCGCGCGTGGCCCGGACGGACGCCACCGTCCTGATCCTGGGCGAGAGCGGCACCGGCAAGGAGGTCGTGGCCCGCGAGGTCCACCGCCTGCGCTTCGCGGACTCGGGCGCGCCCTTCGTGGCGATCAACTGCGCGGCCGTACCCGAGAACCTGCTGGAATCCGAGTTGTTCGGGCACGAGAAGGGGGCCTTCACGAGCGCGGTCGCGCGCAAGATCGGGGTCCTGGAGGCCGCGTCGGGTGGGACCCTGTTCCTGGACGAGGTGGGCGAGATGCCCCTGGCCTTGCAGGCAAAACTGCTGCGAGTCCTCGAGACCCGCGAGTTCCAGCGGGTGGGAGGCGTCAAGACCCTTCGAACGGACGCACGCTTCGTCGCGGCCACCAACCAGGACCTCGCGGCCGCCGTCCAGGCCGGTCGCTTCCGCCAGGACCTCTACTATCGGCTGAACGTGTTTCCCGTCACGGTCCCGCCCCTGCGGGAGCGGCCAGAGGACGTGGTCGCACTCGCCCGGACCTTCGCGGCCCGGCTGGGCCGGGAGGTCGGTCGAGGCGAGGCGAGGCTTTCCGACGAGGCGGTCGAGGCCCTCCGCCGGTACGACTGGCCCGGCAACGTCCGGGAACTCCGCAACGCCATCGAGAGGGCGGTGATCCTCTCGCCGGGCCTGGAACTGCGCGCCGAGGACCTCGGTTTGCCAGCACGGGCACCGTCCGGGTCGGAGCGCGGACTCCTGGCCCGCCGGGAGCGCGAGACGATCCTGTCCGTCCTCGAGGAGGTCGGAGGCAACCGCCGTCTGGCCGCCGAGCGTCTCGGGATCAGTTTGAGAACGCTTCAGTACCGTCTGCGCGAATACGGACTGACGGAACGCTGAACGTCGTGCAAGACCTGCATGTCGAGGTGCAGGACCTGCACTCACTCCAGGAAGCGCGGACTGTGGCGGGTTCTATGCATGTGCGAGTAGTTTTCTTGACCGAATGTAACTCTAGTGACTATTGTTTACGATACTATACGCAGCGCGCACACCTCCGGCAACCCTCCCCCCCCGGCCCCCCGCGGGGCCTCCAACCGTTTCCGGCCATCCGACAGACCACTCCCGTCGCGCCACCGCTCATGGAGCCGACGCGCCCACCCCCAGTCCCAACGGTGGCATCCTGACCGGTCCCGGGACCGATCAGGACACTCCGGTCTGCCACCCCATCTATCGAGAAAATCGCGAAAGCGTTTCGCTACAACGCCAGGAAGGACCGCAAGACACATGCTTTAAGAACCACGCCCCGAAGATTCGACGAGCGACCACGTTGCCAGACCCAGGCTGGCACGATGCATGCAGTAACGAGATATCGAGCTGCGCGGATGGACCGCGCGGGCAAACAAGGAGGTGCAAGATGAGAGGGCTGTCGAGCGCGACGGTGGTTCTGGTGGCGGGAATGGGACTTGCGGGCGCGGCCTGGGCCCAGCCCTGCCCCTACGGGTGCCCGGGGGGCGGACCCGGGATGGGACCACAGGACGACGCGTTCGCGGGACCTGGACCGGGACCGGGTCCGGGAATGATGTTCCGGTGCATCCTGGACTCGCGTGACCTCGGCCTGACGGACGATCAGCGCCGGGACATCGAGAAGGTCCTCGACCAGGGCCGGGAGGAAGGTCGCCGGTTCCGGGAGGAGGCGCGCGAGCTGAAGGACCAGTTCCTGAAGACGTTCGCGGACCCCAAGGTCACCGCGGACCAGATCCGGGACATGGCCAGGGCGATGCGCAAACATCGCGAGGACCTGGCGGACCACCGCCTGGAGGTCCTGCTGAAGGTCCGCGCGATCCTGACCCCGGAGCAACTGAAGAAGGTCCCGGACGTCATGGACGGTTGTCGCCCGACTCCACGCCATCGCCACCGCGGCGGCCGCTGACTACCCACCCGCACGACTCAGAGGCGCGGGCGCTGCCCGCGCCCCCAGGGGAACCAGGGATATGACGCCCCTGCCCGACGCCGGATTCCGGATGCCCGACCCCGGACCCCGAACTCCGCGACCGTGACGGAGGCCGTGACCGTGTCCGTGACCGTGTCCGTGACCGTGTCCGTAACCGCCAAGGAGTCCCTGCCGGACCCCGGATCCCGGACCCCGGACGCCGGAACCCCGCTCCGGGACCCCGTCTTCGCCCCCCGGGCCTCCTGGTCGGTGGCTCGACCGCGTCCAGGGATGCGCCCTGTCCGGCCC
>JBBIPO010000199.1:2134-6486 GCA_037442805.1 Deltaproteobacteria bacterium | reverse complement strand
TCCTCCTTCGGCATCCGGGGAACCCGCTCCTCGCCGTCCGGGCCGATGAGGACGCCCTCGTTGTCGGGCGTCCCGAATCCCCGCCCGGGGCCCACGGGGTTCGCGAACAGAAAATCCAGTCCCTTGGCCTGCCGCTTCTTCCGCCCGGGTTCCGCGAGGTCCCCCGTCTCGGCCGCGAACCCGAGCGTCACGAATCCCCGCCGCCTCGGCAGGGTCGCGAGGATGTCGGGCGTGGGCCGCAGGTCCAGGGTCCTCGGCAGGTCCTCCTTGCGGACCTTGTGCGGGCTCGGCGTGGCCGGGGCTTCGTCGGCCGGGGCCGCGGCCATCAGGAGGGCATCCGCCCCCACGGCCTTCTCGCGCACGGCCTGAAGCATCTCGGCCGTGGTCTCCACCCGCACCACCTCCACCGGCCTGCCTGCCGGTCCCCGGGGGACCGGGACCTCGCTCGGGCCGAGGACCAGGCACACAGAGGCGCCGCGGATCGCCGCGGCCCGCGCGAGCGCCACCCCCATCCGTCCCGAGGAGGGGTTCGTCAGAACCCGCACGGGGTCCAGGTGCTCCCGGGTCGGCCCGGCCGTCACGACCACCTTCCGGCCCTCGAAGTCGTGGGGCGACACCAGGTGTGCCGCCTCGTCCACGATGACCTCGATCGGCGGAAACCGCCCGGCGCCCCGGTCCCCGGACGCGAGGTCCCCGACATCCGGGGGCAGGACCCGGAAGCGGTCCGCCGGGAGCCTCCCGAGGTTCGCCTGGGTGACCGGGTTCTCCCACATGGCCTCGTGCATCGAGGGGACCAGCAGGACCGGGGCCCGGGACGCGAGCACGACGGAGCACAGGAGGTTGTCGGCCAGGCCGGCGGCGACCCGCGCGATCGTGTTCGCGGTGGCCGGCGCGATCACGATCCCGTCGCAGGCCCGCGCCGCCTCGATGTGCGCGATGGACTCGCCCCGGGCGAAGAAGTCGTCGTCCGTCAGGCAGGGGCGCCCGCACAGGGCCTCGAACGTGAGCGGGGTCACGAAACGCGTCGCCGCCCCGGTCAGGCACGGCGTGACGCGGGCCCCGGCGCGGGTCAGCGCGCGGGCGAGCCACGCCGCCTTGTAGGCCGCGACCCCCCCGGACACCCCGAGAAGGAGGTGGCGGTGTTCGAGCGCTCTCATCGGGACTCGATGTGGAACTCCACGCGCCGGTTCACGGCCCGCCCGGCCTCGGTCGCGTTGTCGTCAATGGGCCGGTCCTCGCCGTACCCCACGGCCTTCAGCCTCACGGGCTCGATCCCCTTGCGGATCAGGTAGTCGCGCACCGCGTTCGCCCGGGCCTCGGACAGTCGCTGGTTGGACACACTGCTCCCCACCGAGTCCGTATGGCCCTCGATCCGGACCACGAAGGTCGGGTGGTCGCGCAGGGCCTGGACGATCTCGTCCATCAGCGGGTACGACTTCGTCTGGATCACCGCCTTCCCGAAGGCGAAGTAAATCTTTTCCTTCAGGACAATCATCGTGTCCGTGACCTGGATGAGTTTGTACGGACACCCCAGGTTGTCCGGTGGGCCCGGCTTGTCCGGGCACTGGTCCTCATCGTCCGCCACCCCGTCCTTGTCGGAATCCCTCAGGGGGCACCCCTGGCGCTCCTTCGGGCCAAACTCCATGGGACAGCGGTCCACGTCGTCCGCGAGCCCGTCCCCGTCCGAATCCTTGACGGGGCATCCCCGGTTGGTGACCGGTCCGGGCTGGCTCGGGCACTCGTCTTGCGCATCCAAAACGGTGTCGTTGTCGTTGTCCGGGTCCGGGCATCCGTCGTCGTCCTCGAAGCCGTCGCGGTCCTCGGGGTCCTTCGGGCACTGATCGCCCCGGTCCGGGACCCCGTCGTTGTCCTCGTCGCCCAGGCATCGCTGGTCGCGGGACTTCGTGAAGGCCTCCCGCGCGTTGGCCTCTGCCATGTCGAGAAACTGCCCCGCCGTGTGCGACCGGCCTCCGGCGCTCTCGTGCCGTGCGAAGGCCGCGTAGGCCTCGGCGCGCGCGAGCTCGACCGGCGCGCAGTTCTGCATGGGTTCGTGCTGCTCGGCGACCAGGCGGTCCACGGCGTCGGCCCGTTCCCGGACCGTGCCGCTCGTCACGCACCCGAGCGCGACCATCAGGACCGGGAGCCAGCGCGCGTTGCTCATCGTGCCCCCTCCGTGCCCGGCGACAACGGCGCCGAACGCCTCTGCTGGAGCCGCAGGTTGTACGGGGCGTTCTGCTTCGCGGTGACCGCGAGCCTTTGCGCCTCCTCCGCGAACACCTTCGCCGCCTCGAAGTCCGAGAAGCCCTGGCGCTCCTTCGCCATCTTCAGGTAGAGGTCCGCCTTGGTGTATTCGTACGGCGCGAGCGTGTCCGCGCCCGCCAGACGCGCGGTCCGTAACTCTTCCTCGGCCCGCGAGATAACCGTGGCGGACTGAACGGGCGCGCACGAGGCCGCCACGAGCCCCACCCACAACGCCGCGACGCCCCACACGCGCATGGCCTGTCCTCCATCCGGTTTCCCGTCCGTCCATAGCAGAGCGGTCGGCGGGAAGTCAAGTCGGTTCATCGCTTCGGGCGATCCGCGCCGCTTCGCGCGAGCCGGCGCCCGCGTCCCCACGCTTGCACGCACGGTGGGGGCTCCTGGAGCCGCGAAGTCCACCTCGCGGCGGTGGCGCGGCCTCCAGGCCGCGCCATCGTGTCGCCGGGGTCCGGGTTCCGGCAGGGGCATTGAGGCGGACGCGGACACCGTCCCGCGCGCGCAGGGCGCCTTCGGACTGCTGCGTGCAAACCCAGCCTTGTCCCCCGCGCGTGGTACGGGCCCCAGGCCGCGCCTTTCCGCATCCGGGGCCCAGCGTTTCAGGCGCACGGTCTGCCCCGCGCTTTGACTTTTTTCTTTGGACGAGGATGATCTCGTCGCCGGTCGGGTGGGAAAGGACTGGAAATGACGGAGATCACGAAGGAATTTCAGTTCGAGGCCGCCCACCACCTCCCGCCGGTGGGCCCGGGCCACAAGTGCTTCCGGCTGCACGGGCACCTGTTCCGGGTCGAGGTGACCGTGGCCGGCGAGGTGGACCCGGCCATGGGGTGGGTGATGGACTTCGGGGACCTGGCCCGCGTCGGGCGCGAGGTGGTCGGGAGGCTGGACCACCGGGTCCTGAACGAGGTTTCCGAGATCGGGGTGCCGACCTCCGAGAACCTCGCGCGCTACCTGTACCGGGAGATCGCGGCCCGGGTCCCCGGGGTCGCGGCGGTCACGGTCCACGAGAGCCCGTCGTCGCGGTGCACCTATCGGCCCGGGGGACCCGCGTCGGGACCGGACCTCGTGGAGGCGGCCGCCGGGGGCGACGAGGTCGTGGTGTCCGCGGCCCACTTCCTGCTGCTGCCGCCGGACGGCCGGGAACCGATCCACGGCCACGACTACCGGGTGGGCGCGTCCGCGCGGGTCCCACCGGGCCGTGCAGACGAGGCGGGGCGGGTCCTTGTCGCGTGCCTGGCGCGGGCGGTCGCGGACCTGGACCACCGGCTCCTGCTGCCGGAGCGCCCCGTGATCGGGAGCCTCGCCCGCCGGGGAGGCTCGGTGACCCTGGAACTCCCCCGGGAGCGATTGACCCTCCCTGCCCGCGACTGCGCGGTCCTGCCATGCGGAAACACCGCGACCGAGGCCATCGCCCGCGTGATCGCGGACCGCCTGGCCGCGATGGACGAGGTCCTCGCGTGCGGCGCGGCGGCCCTCGACGTCCGACTGACCGAGGCCCCGGCCTCGACCGCTTGCGTGCGACTCGACCTGCAACCGTCCTGATTCCTGCCGGCGCCCGGAGGGACCGGCACTTCCGTCTGGAAACGCGACATCTTCGTGGTCTAGGATCAACCTCGGATTCAGGGAGATCGCGACAAGACCCGCGCTTCTCGGGGCAACAGAGGGCCCAGGATCCCCAGGGACAGGCACACGGGTGGAAAGGTCTTGGAGACATTGCGTCCAGGCGGGGGGACCTTGAGGAGGCGGAATGGCTGTATCGGCAAGCCCTGGGGTTGTTCGAGGAGGCCCAGGAGCCGCGCGGACAGGGGAACTTATGGAAATCCCTTGGGAACCTCGCATTTGGACGAGGGGCGAACGACGAGGCAGAGAGGTTCTATCGGAAGGCTCTGGGCTACTTCGAAAAGACACAGGACCCCCTGGGACAGGGGAATGCCTGGGACGGGATCGCACAGATTCGGGCCCAAGAAGGGAAGACCGAGGAGGCCGTCGCGCTTTACGACAAGGCCATCGCGCTGTATCGCAAGCAGGGGTCTCGTTTCAGCGAGATGTGGAGCCTGTACGGCAGGGGTCAGGCCCTCGAGGCCCTCGGTCGCGTC
>JBBIPO010000199.1:0-2034 GCA_037442805.1 Deltaproteobacteria bacterium | reverse complement strand
CGAGATGTGGAGCCTGTACGGCAGGGGTCAGGCCCTCGAGGCCCTCGGTCGCGTCGAGGAGGCGATCGGGGTGTTCGATGGCCCCGTCCGCATCAAGATAGAGCATCAGCCGATGCGCCTCCTCCCGCGACATGCCCATCCGGACCCGGACCTCCTCGGGGCCGAGACCAACTCCCTTCGAGCGGACAAAGACATCCCGTCCGGCCGCACCGAACCTCCTGACGAAGAGGCACTCGGGCGGCACGGGCCACTCGGTGCACTGGGCCTCGCATGACTCCCGGTCCCCCCCCTCCATCGCCTTGCACAGGACCTGTTGGGGCTTCTTCTCCGCCCTCTCCTGCGCCGAGACATCCGCTTCCGCGGCGCCCTTCTTCCCCACCGGATGCCCCATCACGCTGACAGCGTACCAGAACGGGACGCACAGACAAGCGGCCAGGGAAAAACCGAAACACGCGCCGCCCCGGGGATTCCCCTTCAGAACTCGTACCCGAGCCCGGCGAGCAGGCGGAAGTCCCAGGAGTTCTGGTAGAGGAGGGAGAATGTGTCGAAGGTGGAGGGGATCTTCACGACCTGGCCGTTCTTGTAGAGGGTGACCCGGTCGGCCCAGGCCGAGGGCTGGGTCGCGTTGTAGGCGGCGCGGATCTGGATGGGCAGGACGAGGCCGAGCCCGAGGGCGACCGTGACGCCCGCCTCCATCGTGACCATGGTCGAGGTCTTCGTGCGGACCTTGAAGAAGGGCCTGGTGACGATGCCCGAGGGGAGGCTCAGTTCCCCCTTCGAGGATAGCGGGACCACGAACTCCGGTCCGAGGCCCAGACTCAGGCGCACCGCGCCAAGGGGGAGCACGCCCTTGACCAGGACCGGGATGCGCAGGTTCACGGCCTCGGCCTTCGTCGTGGTCTTGCCCCACCACCAGGTCTGGTGCTCCCACAGGGAGTCCCACTCGAACAGGAGGTCGAGTTCCAGCGCGAGGAAGCGGAGGAAGCGCGCCTCGGCCCAGACGCCTCCCCCGGCCCCGACCCCGCCCCGGGCCTCGGTGAAGCCGACCTCGGACGCGGGGGTCGCGTCGGGCTGGGTCCAGAGGTTGCCGCCCACGGTGCCCTTGACCCCGGCCGAGACCTCGACGACGCGGCCATGGGACGCCGACGCCACGAGCGTCACGGCCGCGAACGCGATCCATCGCCAGCGCGTCATCAGGAAGTCCTCCGTTTCAAGAAGAGATGTCGCGGTCATGGCTCCTGGAGGAGCGTGGTATTTCATAGCATGGATCATCGCTGGAAGTGCGGGGGTCGCGCGAACGCGCGACCTGGCGGTCGCGTCCCCTCGGGGACCAGAGAAGTAGATGGGTCGCGAACTTCAATCTGGGACTTGAGTCGCGAGCGAATCGCGTTCTTGAAAAGGGGATTCGCACGGGTCGGATTGACCGACAGAGCCCCTTGCAGGTAGGGTTGTCGGCGAGGGGACGATGGACGACGTCTTGACCAGGGCGGCGCGGGACCCGGTGGGCGCGCTGCGCGATCGGGCCGAGGCGAGCGGGCGGGACCTGGGGCTTGCGTTCTCGTCGTACTTCCCCCTGGAGGTGGCCGACGCCTTCGACCTGGAAGGGGCGTGGCTGCCGAACCTGACCGCCCCGGACTATCCGGCGGCGGACGCGGAGTTGCAATCGTTCGTGTGCAACCCGGTCCGCGCCGCGGTCGAGGCGGTCCTGACCGCCGGGCTGCCGATCGGACTGCTCGCGACCACGACCGGGTGCGACGCGCGACTCGCCATGGGCGGGGTGTTCCGGCAGGAGCGGGTCCTTGCCCCGACCGTGATGCTGCGGCTGCCGGTCGCGGTGGGGACGGAGGCGTCCGCGCGCCAGGCGGAACGGGCCCTGCGCGCCTTCTGCGACGAGGCGCGCGACGCCCTGGGCCGCGGTCTGGACGAGGACGCCCTGCACGCGGCGTGCGAGGCCCGGCAGGCCGTGCGGGAGCGCGTGGCGGACCTCCTGGACCGGATGGGCGATTTTGTGCCGGCGGTCCGGGCGTACGCGGC
>JBBIPO010000198.1:4027-6590 GCA_037442805.1 Deltaproteobacteria bacterium | reverse complement strand
AGACCTTCACGACCACCGGAACCCGCGTGTCCGGAAGACCGCAACGCAGGCTCGCGCCACGTCCGGGTCGTACAGGGTCCCGGCCTTGCCGGACACCTCGGCGAGGGCCGCCTCCAGGCCCAGGGCGGGCCGGTAGGGGCGGTGCGACGCCATCGCCTCGACCACGTCCGCCACCCCGAGGATGCGGGCCTCCACAAGGATTGCGTCCCCCATCACACCGTCCGGATATCCCGAGCCGTCCAGCCGCTCGTGATGCTGCAAGACCATCGTGGCTACGGGCCAGGGGAAATCCACGTTCTTCAAGATGTCGTACCCTGCGCGTGCGTGGCCCTGGAGGATCCGGTACTCCAGGTCGGTCAGACGGGCCGGCTTCACCAGGATCTCGGTCGGCACCTGAAGTTTGCCCAGGTCATGAATTGTCCCCGCGAGCCGCAGTCCCTCCCGGTCGTTCGCTGGCAACCCCATCTCCTCGTGGATCGCGCACGCGAGCATGGTCACCCGCCGCTGGTGCCCGGAGGTGTATGGATCCCGCATCTCCACGACGCTCGCCAGGGACTCGGCCGTGGCCCGTATCGCCTGAAGGGTCCGTTCCACGGCCTGCGCCCGCTCCTCGGCGGCCCGCCGCAGGTCTGTCACGTCCCGCAGCATCACCAAAATCGCCTTTCCCCGCGCCCAGGAAATCTCGGCCGCCCTGGCCTCCAGGGTCCTGGGCGGCCCTCCGGGGCTGTCCACCGTGACCTCCCTCGCGGTCTGCCCATCCAGGACCTCCGGGAGTGGAAGCCCGTGCCGATCATGAAGCCCCTTGTTCAAGAAGCGGCGGGCCGCGGGGTTCAGAAACAGGATGCGACCCTCCCGGTCCGACACCAGGAGCCCGTCCAGGCTTGCGCCCACGATGGTCGCGAGCCTCGACTCGCCCTCCCGGACCTCCTGGGTCCGCCGGACCAGCAGGTCCTCGATCCGCTCCCGGTACCGACGGTTCTCGTCCTTGAGAACCTTCATCCGGGCCGCATGCTGGACCGCGCCGCACAGCCGCTCGGGCGTGATGGGCTTGACGAGCAGGTCGGACACCCCCTGGCGCATCGCCCGGAGGACGGTCTCCACGTCCGCGTGGCCGGTCACGAGGATGACCTCCCGTTCCGCGCCGTCCGCGCGCAGCCGTTCGAGGAGCTCGAACCCGGTCGCCCCCTGCAAGTAGATGTCCAGGACCACCACCTCGTACCGGCCCGACTTCAGTCGAGCCACCGCGTCCTCGAGCCCCGCCGACGTCTCCACATCGAAGCCACCACGTTCCAGGAACTTTTGCATCGCGAGCCGGTCCGCGGCCTCGTCGTCCACCACGAGGACCCGGACCGGTCCCCCGGCGGCCGGGGCGTCGCCCGCCAGGCCCTCTCCGTTGGACGAGTCATGCCCGTTCATGGTCCACCCCACTGCTAGGGCATCCGCTCATCCTCGAGCAGCGTTTCCCGCTATCGTCTCTTTCTCCCGCGACCTTTATGCCTTCGTCGGGCGACAAGGCCACGAGCGATGGGTCTCGCACGGAGGGGACCGGTCCCGGACCCCGGTGGGCCCGGGACCGGCAGGAGGCTGGTCAGGCGGAACAGAGGGAGGTCAGTTCGCGGGCTTGTAACCCGTGATCTTCGCGGGGCCGAGTTCGTACTTGAAGCAGACGCTCATCGCGTCCTTCGTCCCGTCCCCGTCCTGGTCCAGGTCGAAGAGCATGGGCAGGAACTGCTTGGCCATGCTGAGGTACGAGCAGAACGACGGAGGTTCCGGCACGTTGCACTGCTCCTCGGCGATGGCCAGGGCCTCCTCGATCAGTTGCTTCGTGATGACACCGGCGAGGATCCCATTCTGGACGGTTACGCCGTCCGGACCGCCCGCGGTCACGTCGCCCGACAACTGCGCGTCGCCAATCTTGAGCACGAGCGGAACCTCGTTTACGCCCAGGGCCGCGAGGTCCAGGATGAAGACCGACGGACCCGCGGTGAACGTCCCGCCCTTGAGTTCCGCGTCCGCGAACGAGATCAGGGGTTCGCACGTCTCGGGGTCATAGGCCTTGTCCTCGATCAGGAAGTTCGTGCTCCCCGCCGCCTCGGGCTCGCCCACCAGGCCGTTCAGGTCGAAGGCCGCGGTGTTGACGAAGTCCGTGACGCCCTCGAACTCGAACAGGATACCCATGGCACCCCCGGCGATGGCCTTCTGGATCTCGGGGTTGACCATGGTGGCCACCTGCCTCAGGCCGTTGTCGCCCTTGCCGTCGCCCGAGTAGTCGGGGCAGATCTGTCCCACCTCGCCCGCGTCCGCCGGGCTCTCCAGTTTCGTGACGACGCCCACGCCGCCCCAGGTGTCCGGGAGCGTGCACTGCTCGATGCAGAGGCCATCGCTGCTGCACACCGGCTTCGCCGGGTCGTCGCAGGTGCCGCAGGAGCCGCCGCACCCGTCATCGCCGCACTCCTTGCCCGTGCAGTCCGGGGTGCAGGCCTCGCAGACGCCCTGGGCGTTGCAGATCGGCTTCGCCGGGTCGTCGCAGGTGCCGCAGGAGCCGCCGCACCCGTCATCGCCG
>JBBIPO010000198.1:0-3927 GCA_037442805.1 Deltaproteobacteria bacterium | reverse complement strand
GCTGGACATCCGGCTGCGTATCCGGCGACGGGGTCGTGTCGGGCGTGGGACCCGGGTCGAAGGCGTCCTGACCCCCTCCCTGGTCCGTGGGTGTCGTCCCACCGCCTCCACCGCCGCACGCGAGGAAGCCCACGAGGGCCACCGCAAGCGAGATCGAACCCAGGAACTTGAGAGCCAGCCTCATCGTTCACCTCCTGAAAGAGTGGCCAACCACCAGTCCAACCCCCAACGGGTCCCTGAAGGATACGCGAATCGCCTCGCGGATTGCAAATGAAATTGAGACGCCCGGATTCGCCGCCCACTGCCCCCGCGTGGGCGCGGGCGCCGGCGTGAACGATGCCCTCCCGGGAAATGGTACCATTGGTTCGGATGTTCGGTGATTCGCCGTGAGACACCTGCTGCCGACTCTTGTTCTTGGGCTGATCGGTTGCACCCGGGGTTCCGGGGGTTCCACCGGAGTGGCGGGTCCGGTTGACGAGCCGACACCCGATGCCATGGGGTCGCTCGAGGTCATCGAGGACCGGGTCGTCCCGGCGACCGACGCGAGGTTTCTCGAAGAGGTCTTGGACGCGGCGGACACCACCGCTGGCGACCCGGCTTCGGACGGGGCCGCGCCTCCGGCCAGTCCGCCGCCCCTCTCGCTGACGGGAGTGTCGCCGGACCACGGGCCCGCGAACGCCCTGACCACCGTGACCGTGACCGGCTCGGGCTTCGCGGACGGGCTCCAGGTCCTGTTCGGGACCGCGAAGTCCCCGGGGGTTTATGTCCTGTCCGAGGCGCTCCTCAACGCCTCGGCCCCCCCGCACCCCCCGGGCCTCGTGGACGTGCGCGTGGTGTCGCCCGATGGGCGCGAGGCCATCCTGCCCGGGGCCTTCCAGTACGAATCGGACCTTGCCCTCGCGGGGGTCGAACCCCCCTCGGGACCGTCCACGGGGGGCACCCCGGTCGCGATCCGGGGCGCCGGGTTCTGGAAGTCTCCGACGTTTCTGTTCGGGGGAAGGGCCGCGATCGCGACCCGGGTCGTGGACGACTCCCTGGCCCTGGCCGTGACGCCCCCGCATGACCCGGGACTCGTGTCCGTGATCGCCTTGGCCGGGAACGCGCAGGTCGCGTTGCCGGACGGCTTCGAGTTCACCCAGCCCGCGGTGGAGCCGGTCCCGTCGTCGTTGCGCCTGTTCGCGGTGAGCCCGGCGTGGGGACCGCCGGAAGGCGGCACCAAGGTGGCGCTCGCGGGCGAGGGGTTCGCCCCAGGGATGGCGGTGCGCGTCGGGGCCTTGCCTGCGATCGCGGTGCAGGTCCACGGCCCCACGCTCGCGACCGCCGTCACCCCGCCCGGCAGCCCGGGCCCCGCGGACGTGGCGGTGCGCCTCGCGGGCGGCGAGGTCATCCTGCCGGGGGCCTTCCTGTACGACTCCGGCGTCACCGCGGTTCTTGCGCTCGAACCGGACACCGGGTCCTGGGCCGGCGGGGAGCGGGTCCGGATCTACGGGTACGGCCTCGACCGGGTCTCGCACGTCTTCTTCGGACCCGCGCCCGCGCAGGTCGTGGCGGTCGAATCGCCCGTGTCCCTGGTGGTTCGCGCCCCAAGGTCCGAGGCCACGGGCTTCGCGCCGGTCACGGTGTTCGGGGACGGCGCGAGCATGGGAAGCCACCCGTTCTTCTACTTCGACCCGGCCCTGTCGGGAGGCGGGACCTGGGGAGGACCGGCCCGCGGCGACGTGAATGTGACCGTCTTCGATGGACACAACGGCCAGCGCCTCGCGGGGGCCTTCGTGATCCTGGGCGCCGACCTCCATTCGCCGTTTCAGGGTCGCACGGACGAGCGCGGGCAGGTGACGTTCTCGGCAGACGGATTGCGCGGGCCAATCGCGGTGACGGCGACGCGGGAGGGCTACACCGCGTACACGCTCGCGGGCGTGGACGCCCGCAACATCACCGTCTATGTGAGCCCGCAGGCCCAGCCTGAAAACCCCGGGCTCCCGCCGAGCGCGGACCTCGGGACCTGCCTCGTGCGCGGCCGGGTGCGCGACTTCGGCAAGTACTTCCTGAAGCCGCCGTGGGTCGAGGGCGAGCCCTATGTCCGGTGCGGCACGACCGCGACGAGCCTGTTCGGCGGCACGCCGGACCCGGGGCCGGGGGCCCGCGTGGATGCGGAGGGCCGCTTCGAGATCGCCACGCGCACCGGCCGCTTCGCCGTCGTGTGCGTCCTGGCCGTGGTGGACCCGACCCTGGGCCACGAGGTCCCGCTGCGCCTCGGGATCGCCCCGGGTCTGTCGTGCTCGGACCCTGCGGTCCCCATCGAGGGCGTGGAGTTGAACCTCGGGGTTGAGATGGACGGGGAGTTGTGGGTGGGCCTGCCCGACCTGCCCGCGGCCCCCGCGGACCTGAACGGGCCCGCCTTCCTCGGGGCCTGGGACCTCGGATCGGACGGGTGGCTCGAGGTCCTGAAGAACCCGGAGCCCGCGGGTCCGCGCCGGGTGCGATTCCCCTACCAGCCCGCGTCGTTCGAGGGGCCGCTTCAGGGGAACGGGTACTCGCTGTACGTGACGGCGTCGGCGAAGACGGGCAACGGGATGCCCTACGCGGTGGTCCTGGGGATGGCGAGGCCCCGGCCGGACCCGGCGCCCCTGCTCGTCGAGGACGATGCGGGGTTCGTCGAGGTTCCCACGTCCTTGCACTACGCGGTCACCGCGACGCAGGCCCTGCCGGATGGGAGCGTGCTCGCGGCCACGTCTGCGGGCGCGGTGTTGCGGGACGACGGCGGGGGTTTCGTGGCCTGGAAAATCCACATGCACCGCCCGATCCTCGCGCTATGGGCCCTGGACGCGGAAACGTTGTGGGCGTCGGGGGCGAGGGGCCGCGTCTGGCGCGTGAAGGGGGGCGAGGTCTCGGAGGTCCCGACCGGGCTCGCGGTGGACCTGCCGGGCCTGTGCGGATGGGGGGCGGACGAGGTCCTGGTCGCGGGGGGCGCGTTCCTGCTGCGCTTCGATGGAACGTCCTTCCAGCCTGAGCCGCTCCCGCCCGGGGCGGTCCTGAACGATGTCGCGTGCCTGGAAGACGGGAGCGTGATCGCGGTCGGGGCGTCCGGGGCCGTGGTCAGCGGGCCGGTCGGGGGACCGTACCTGGTCTCGACCCCCGTGACGGCCGACCTGTTCGCGGTCGAGCCGGACGGGGCGGGGGGCGCCTGGGTCGTGGGGGCCGCGGGGACCCTGGTCCACTGGGCCCCCGAGGGCCCCGAGGTCCGACAGGCCCCGCTCGGAGCGGACCTGCGCGGGGTCCTGGTCCGGGGCGACGGCAGCGTGCTGGCGTTCGGGGATTCGGGGACCATCCTGGCGGTGGACGCGGAGGGGGTGACGGACCTGTCCCGGCCGGACCTGGCGATGGACCTCCTGGCCGGGGTGGTGGTCCAGGGCCGCGCGGTCCTGGCCGGGCGTCGCTTCCTGGCCCTGCCGGGGTTCATCCCCTTTCCGACGATCCTGGACCCCGCGGACGGGGCTGCCTGGTCCGCGACGCGGCTCGCCTGGTCCTTTCCGGGCGCGCCGAGGATCACGCATCAACAGTTCATCTTGTCGGACGACAAGGGCGACCCCTTCTGGCTCGGCATGACGGCCGGGGAGACCCGGGAGGTTTTCCTGCCCGACCTGGTGGCCCTGATCGGGTTCACGCCCGTGCCGGAAGGCCCTCGCCGGATGAACGTGACGAGCGCGTACACCCCGGGCTTCAATCTGGATGCGTTCAACTCGTCGCAACTGAACTATTATCGCCGGGAGGCCTTCTCGGTTGGACTGTCCGTTTTCCAGTGAGCAGTCCGCGCTGTAAGCGCGGATTGCGACCCGGCCGCAGCAGGGGCCCCGGCTCCCAGCGCGAAGCGCCGGGGAGGCTGTCCCAGTGGGACAGCCGATCGCCGGGGGCCGGCGTGGGGGGTGC
>JBBIPO010000197.1:0-6638 GCA_037442805.1 Deltaproteobacteria bacterium | reverse complement strand
CGTCGGGGGACGTGCCAGTGGCACGTCCGATAACTGGGGAGGCACGAGGACGGCTCCCGGTGCCGTCCGAGTGCCAGAGAGGGGGGCGTGCGACGCCCCCCTTCGATGGGGTCCGGGCTCCTTAAAACCCCGTCGGACAGGCGAAATTCCTGGGGTAAAGCAATTCTCCTGACCCCCTGAGACCCGCATGGCTGCTGCGTCAAACGACATCGCGGATTGCTCCAGATGGAGCCATCCGCGCTGTAGGCGCGGATGGCTCAACCCGCGAATCAACTTGACTGCGTCCAAGGGCTTTCTGTACTCTCAAACCAATCTTTCGGGAGGAGGAATATGCATCGTCTTCGATTCGCGCTCCTCGGTGCGGGACTCGTCCTGTGCCTCCTGGCGAGTTCGTCCCCGGCCCGCGCCGACCTGGCTGCCGGGCCCCTGTTCCGCGTCGTCAAGTGCGTGAAGAACTGCTCCGGCACGCTGTTCACGTTCGGCGGCGAGTTCGGTGGAGGCTTCACGTCCTTCGCGTTCCGGTACGGCTACAAGGACAACACGCACTATCTGTTCCCTGACATTCGTCTGTCGTACACCTTCTCGCTCCCCATGAGTTTCGAGGTCACGCCCCTATTCGAGTTCACCCCGATGATGGCCTTCGCGAAGGTCTCTGGCGTATCCGTGAAGACCCTGCAACTGGTCCTGCGGCCGGGGGTCCGCGTGGGCTGGTCCCCGGTCCCGCTCGTCTGCGTCTTCGTCGAGCCCTTCCTGTGGGACTTCGGCGTCTATACCAAGGTCTGGGCCTCGAGCGGCCAGGGGGCCGGCTTCGCCAGTTCGAACAGCCTTGTCCAGCGGTACTCCTTCGGGTTCGGTGCCCTGATCCGCTTCTGACGGCATCCCCGCCGCCGCCCCTCGTTTCTGCTATCATCGCCACCGGTTTTCGAACCGGGGAACGCCATGGACGAGCCTGCACGGGGGAACGGACAGGAAACGGACGCCCGCCCGCCGCACTTCATCGAGGAGGCCATCGAGGACGACCTGCGCACCGGGCGCTTCGGGGGTCGCGTCGCGACGAGGTTCCCGCCCGAGCCCAACGGCTACCTGCACATCGGTCACGCCAAGGCGATCTGCGTGGACTTCGGGATGGCCCGCAAGTATGGCGGGATCTGCAACTTGCGCTTCGACGACACGAACCCGGGCGCGGAGGACGTCGAGTACGTCGAGTCCATCAAGGAAGACATCCGGTGGCTGGGCTTCGACTGGGGTGACCGTGAATACTACGCTTCTGACTATTTTGAACAGTTATATCAGTGGGCGGAACAACTAATCCGTGACGGCCATGCCTACGTGGACAGCCTGAGCGAGGAAGAAATCCGGGAGTATCGCGGCAACTACTACCGGAAGGGGCGCGAGAGCCCCTACCGGAATCGCTCGGTCGCCGAGAATCTGGACCTGTTCCGGCGCATGCGCGCGGGAGAGTTCCCGGACGGGGCCCACGTGCTGCGGGCGAAGATTGACCTCGAGTCGCAGAACATGAACCTGCGGGACCCCGTGATGTACCGGATCCGGCACGCGACGCACCATCGAACGGGCGACCGCTGGTGCCTCTACCCGACGTACGACTGGGCCCACGGCCAGTGCGATTCCATCGAGGGCATCACGCACTCGTTGTGCACGTTGGAGTTCGAGAACCACCGCCCTCTGTACGACTGGTTCCTGGACAGGCTGGGGGTCCATCACCCGCGCCAGATCGAGTTCGCCCGGCTGAACCTCACGTACACGGTCCTGAGCAAGCGGCGCTTGCTGGAGCTCGTCCAGAAGGGGGTCGTGAGCGGGTGGGACGACCCCCGCATGCCGACCCTGTCGGGCTTGCGACGGCGCGGCGTGCCCCCGGAGGCCATCCGCGCCTTCTGCGACCGGATCGGGGTGGCGAAGAACGACAGCATCGTGGACGTGGGGCTCCTGGAGCACGCGATCCGCGAGCACCTGAACGCGACCGCGCCGCGCGTCATGGCGGTCCTGCGCCCCCTGCGCGTGGTCCTCGACAACTACCCCGAGGGCCAGGTCGAGGAGATGGACGCCCCGTTCCACCCGGATGACCCCTCGTGGGGGACGCGCAAGGTGCCGTTTTCGCGCGTGCTGTACATCGAGCGCGACGACTTCCGCGAGGACCCGCCCCCGAAGTGGCACCGCCTGGCCCCGGGCCGCGAGGTCCGGCTGCGCTACGCCTGCCTGATGCGCTGCACGGGGGTGGTGCGCGACCCGGCCACGGGCGAGGTCGCGGAGGTCCACTGCGAGTGGGACGAGGCGTCGCGCGGGGGCCAGTCCCCGGACGGGCGGCGCGTGAAGGGGACCCTGCACTGGGTCTCGGCGGCCCACGCGGCGGAGGCCGAGGTGCGGCTCTACGACCGTCTCTTCAACCGTCCTGACCCGATGGACGTACCGGCAGGGGAGTCGTGGCTCGAGTCCCTGAATCCCGATTCCCTTCAGGTCCTGCACGGTTGCAAGGTCGAGCCGTTCCTGGCGGGGGCCGAGCCGGGGTCGCGCTGGCAGTTCGAGCGCCTCGGGTACTTCTGCGCGGACTCGAAGGACTCGCGTCCCGGGCACCTCGTGTTCAACCGCACCGTGACGCTCAAGGACACCTGGGCGAAGCTCGAACGCGCCCTCTCGTCCGCCGAGGAGACGTGATGGCGCGCGCCTCGCCGCACGCGGCGACCAGGGGACAGCGGGGGCAGGCCACCGGGTCCGCTCGCCCACGGCAGGCGCGCGAGATCCCCAGGTGCGACAGGGCGAAGTCGTAGCGAACCGGGTCGTCGGGGTCGAAGCGGCGCAGGGCCTCGGTCAGGGCGAGGGCGTCGGCCAGACGGGGACCGGAGCGGCGGCGCGGCAGGAGCCCCAGAAAGCCCGCGACCCGGAACACGTGCACGTCCAGGGGCATCACGAGGTCCGCGGGCCGGACTTCCCGCCACAGGCCCAGGTCCAGGCCATCCCGCCGCACCATCCAGCGCAGGAACAGGAACAGGCGCTTGGAGGCATGGCCCGGGGACGGGAGCGGGACCAGGAAGCCGGGCGAGCCGCCCCCGGACCTCTGGTGGATGGCCCGAGCCAGAGTCCACAGTCCCTGCGGGACATGGCCATGTTTGCGAAATCCCTCCAGGAACGAGGGCTTCAGGCCCCCGTCCTCTCGCACGAGGCGGCCCAACGCGACCAGAAGCGAGGCGGTCTCGCCGGGGCCGACGAAGCGGTGGCGGAAGCCCGCGACGAGGTCGAGGGCGCGGGAGGGAGCCAGGGCGGCCAGGGCTTCGGAGGGGCGCGGACCCAGCCCGTCCAGGAGGTCCGCACACCTGGCCATCAACGCCCGGACGTTGCCGAACGCCAGGGAGGCCGCGATGAACCCCGCGACCTCCTGGTCCAGAGGGTCGTCGTACCGCCGCGGGAAGGACAGCGGGTCTCGCGCCACGGTCTCGGCGTGATGATATCGCGCGTACAGGGCCTCGAGGAAGTCGCGCAGGTCCGGGGTCATCGGGCCTCGCACACGCGGCCCTCGGGCAGGCCTTCGCGGTCCACTCGGCGGTACATGGCGATGGGAAACCCCTTGAAATGCTGGAGTTTCTGATCCACGAACTCGCGGTCCTTGGCGAAAAACTTCTGGAGGACCGGGTTGTGGGCCATGAATGCCTCGTGGAAGTACGACCTCGGTGCGGACAGGACATAGCGCACCCGGTCCGCGCAGATGCGGTCCAAGAAGGCGGCCTCGGTCAGGACCCCCGACTTGAAGCGCTTGGCGTTCGTGTCCGCCTCGTCCGCGGCCAGGCGACGGTCCGCGAGCAGGGCCACCAGGGGCGCGAGCGTCGAGGCCCCGGTCAGGGTCTCGTCCGGCGTGGTCGTGGCGCGGACGTACTCCGCGATCTCCGACGCGCTCGAGAATGCGAGGCGCTTGTTCCACAGGTAGTGCCGGTAAGAGGGGGTCACCTCGCCCTTGCGCCTGGAGTCCGCGAAGAACAGGGCGCGCGTGAGGGCCGCGGGCCCGGCCAAAATGTCCGGGTCGCGCCAGTCGTAGGTGACGACCTCGCCACGCGCCCTGGCCTCCTCGGGCCACAAGGCACGTGACAAGGACTGGGCCCATGGCGCGTGCAGCCAAAAGATTCCGATCACCGCCAGGGACACCGCGAGGCGGCCCCAACCCGCCTCCGGGCGCACCCGGTCGCACGCCCTCCACAGCGCGTAGCCCGCGGGCACGGCCAGGAAGGCCATCATGGGGACCAGGTAGAAGTCGTAGACCTCGTTCACGGAGGCCCATTGGAACGTGAACAGGACGACCGCCAGGATCGCGAACTTGACCAGGCCCTCCGGGGAGCCCGACAGCAGGTCGCGGGGGGACAGGATCGCCGCCCAACCCCGCGTGCCTCGTTGCGCGTGGTCACGTGCCGAGGTCCGGTCCCGACTCGCAGACCCGGACCGGAACCAGGCGACCAGGGCGCGCCCGGCGATACCCGCGACTGCGATCCCGGCCGCCAGGTAGGCCGGCGCATGGTAGTACAGCGATTTCTTGAACTCGAGGGACCCGAGCCAGGCCCCGAAATTGTGGAACAGGGCCCGCCCCACCGAGAAGGGATTGAACGACGTGAACACGGGCCACCGGTCCCCCCCCTTGACCGGCTTGGCCAGGTGATACGCGAAGACCCCCTCGAAGTACCCCGAGCCCCCCAGGACCGCGAAGGGCAGATTGATCCCGAGAATCGTCGCGCCGAAACCGAGCCCCCACCGGGCGAGCGTCCGGCGGGAAGCCGTGGCCGAAGCGAGGGCCAGAGCCACCACCCCGGCCATCGCATAGAGCCCGCACGACAGGGCCGCGGCGGCCAGGGCCCCGGACCACACCGGCCAGCCGGACACCGCGGTGTACAGGGCCGCCGCCAGGAAGGCGGTCATCAGGTTCTCGCCGTTCATGTCGGTGGAGCCCATCAGAACCTGGTATGCGGTGAGGTGCAGCAGGACCACCACGATCGCCAGCGCGCGCGAGGCCCGGCGCACGGCCAGGTACAGGAACACCCCGGCCAGCCCCTGGGCCAGGGCCGGGATCATCTTTGCGGTCCCGATCGAGAAGCCAGCCACTTTGAACACGAGCGCCGGGACCAGGAGGTGCATGGGCGGGTGCGAGAAGAAGAAGTCCCGGTAGGGGATTGCGCCCTCGCCCAGCCGCATCGCCATGTAGAAGTAGATGTTGTCGTCCGTGCCCGAGGCGTGGAGCCCGGGCAACTTGAGCAGCACGTACGAGCCGAAGACCAGGAGCAGTGCCAGGGCCTCCGGAACCACGGACCACGCCCGGCCCGCGAGGAGGCGCGACCCGAGTCCCGGCGCGGCGCGCAGCCCGACCCAGGCCGCGGCCCCGAGGTACGCGGGCCAGAACAGGACCGCCGGGAGGAAGGCGAGGGGATGGGACGGCACAAGCGGAAGAAGTACCAGCACGCCCGCGAACGCAAGCGCGGGCCAGGGGCGCGCAACCGTCGCCGACGACGATGGAGTGGTCGGACGGTCAGGACGTCGGCCTGGAGGACGTTTCACGCGACCCCCTCACCCGCTCCCACAGGGTTTGCGCCGCGCGGAACGGGTCCGCCTCGCGCCGGTGCACGCGCTCCAGGGCGTCTCGGACGACCGGGTCGCCCCGCATCGCGGCCAGGGCGGCCCCGTGAAACTGGCGGGCCGCGAGGTCCAGCACCAAGGACTCGGTCCGCTCGCGCAGAGCCGTGGCCCGCTGGCCCCCGTCCTCCTGGTCGCGCAACAGACGCTCGATCTCCGCGAGCACCTCGCGCAACCCGGTCCCATCCGTGGCCGTACACCGCAGGACGGCGGGCTTGCGAGCCCCCTCCGGCGCCATGTCCACCGCGAGCGTCAGTTCCGCGACGGTCCGCTCCACGCCGGGATGGTCCGCCTTGTTCACGACCAGCAGGTCCGCGATCTCCAGGACCCCGGCCTTGTGGGCCTGGACCTCGTCCCCCTGGCCCGGCGCGACCACCACGACCGTCACGTCCGCGTGCCGGACCACGTCCACCTCGTCCTGCCCCACCCCGACGGTCTCGATGACAACGCGCTCGCACCCCATCGCGTCCAGGACCTGGGCCACGGTCCCCGCGGACGCGGACAGGCCGCCGAGTTGCCCGCGGGTCGCGAGCGACCGGATGAAGACGCCCTCGTCGCCCGCGTGCCGCTGCATCCGCACGCGGTCGCCCAGGATCGCCCCCCCAGTGAACGGGCTCGTCGGGTCCACGGCCACGACCCCGACCCGCCGGCCGGCCTCGCGCCACAGCGCGATGAGCCCGTCAATCAACGACGACTTGCCGACCCCCGGGCTCCCCGTGACCCCCACCACGCGCGCCTGCCCCGTGAACCGGTACAAGTCGGCGAGCACCGGCCACGCGCGTGCGTCTCCGTCGTCCACCCAGCGCATCAGCCGGGCCGCGGCCTTCGGGTCGCCGCGCCGGATCTGTTCCGCCGTCCCCACGGGGCGGAAGTGTAACGCATCGGGGGGAAGTCACGATAGAGGGCAGGGACGCGCGTCATCCCGGAGCCCCCGATGAACCACCGCCAGGAACTCGGCAGCGTTTCCGAGTCCGAGGTCGCGCGGGAGATGGTCCGCCGCGGCTACCGCATCCTGGAAC
>JBBIPO010000196.1:0-6699 GCA_037442805.1 Deltaproteobacteria bacterium | reverse complement strand
CGTGTCCGCCTCGGAGCCCCTGCCGGACCCCCGACCCCGGACGCCGGACGGCGCGAAGTGGACCTCGCTTCGCCGGCGCTTCGCGTTCGCGGCTCCAGGCGCGCTTCGCGCGCAGCCGTGGGGAGGCGGAAACGCTTCCCTTCGACGGCATTTGGTGGTGTCATTGCGCCATCCGGCGGAGGAGAGAGGGCGATGAGACCGCTGGCGGTATGGTTCGCGGTTTCGTGGGTAGCGGTCGGATGCGGGGGCTCCGGCGGAGGCGACAACGGAGGGTCGCCCCCAGACGTCCTTGGTGACCTCGAGGGGGCCGACCCGAAAGCCGACGGCGCGGGCGACCTGGTCACCGCGGTCGCGCCGGACGGGGTCGTCGAGGGGCGGGAAGACCCGGCGGAGGACCGGACCGGCGAAAAGGAGCCAGGCGACCTCGGCGGAGAGGACGGCCCGGCGAACGGGGACGACGCCATCAGCGTACCGCCGGAGACGGATGCGGCGACACCGGTGGCCGAAGTGATTGTGGACTGGCCGCCCCCGGGGTCGGAGGGACGCACCCTGATCGCCAACGACGAGGGGACGGAGTCCGTCCAGGTCCCGTCGGCCGGGGACTTCACGACGGTGATCGAGGGCCTGACCTATCGCTTCCGCGCGTACGTCCGATTCCGCCTGCCCCACCCGGGGCGGGTGACCCGCGTCTTCGTCTATACCGCGGGCGGGGCGGGGTCCCTGCGGCTGCACCTGTCGTCCGGGTTCCCAGGGGGGCACTATCTCTGCCTGGATGAGGTCACGGGCGAGGACCCGGACGCGGTCGGGCCGGAGTACCGGATGGCGGTCTCGGAGGAACCCGGGTGGCGGGCCTACGATGTCGGGCCGTCGGGCCTGGAGATCGGAGGATACGACGAGTTCTTCGTCCTCTTCGACCAGGAGAGCGAGGCGCGTGTGGGGCTCGCCCCGGCCGCGTCGAAACCCGCGGGGGATTACGAATCGTACGGGGGCCTGATCGCGGACGTGCCCGGCGACGGGATGGCGTGCTTTCCGACCCTGTCGGCGTTCTCGGGGACCGGGGGCGAGCCCCTCGTGTGGCTCGTCCGGGCCGAGGTGGAGGGCCCGGCCGAGGTCTGGCCACGCTTCGAGCCCGCGGATTCCGGCCCGACCGGGGCCGGACACGCGGCCTTCGGGGACGTGGACCGGGACGGGGACGAGGACCTGTTGACCGGAGGGACCCTGTGGGTCAACGACGGGGGCGGGCGCTTCGAGGACCGCACCGGGGCCGCGGGGCTGTCGGGCGTGGGGGGAGAGACGGTCCTTGGTGACTTCGACAATGACGGATACCCGGACCTCCTGGCGGTGGGGTCGCAGGCGCGACTGTTCCGCAACCGCGGGGACGGGACCTTCGAGGAGGTCACGCAGGCGGCGGGGGTCGCCATCCCGGCGAACAGCCAGGGGGTCGCGTGGCTCGATTTCGACGCGGACGGGTGGCTCGATTTCTACGCCGCCTCTTACGGCACCCTTGCGGACCCCGAGGTCCCGGAGCGCGACTTCCTGTTCCGGAACCGGGGCGACGGGACCTTCGAAGACGTGACGGGCGCGATGGGGATGCCCGTGGACAAGCCGAGGTATCACGGGCGTGGCGTGGCCGCGGCGGACTACGACGGGGACAGGGACCTCGACCTGTACGTGGGCAACTACCGGCTGGACCCGAACCAGTTGTGGCGAAACCGAGGGGGGCTCGCCGGATTCGATGAGGTCGCGGCGAAGGCCGGGGTCCAGGGCGACTGGAGCCTGTACGGATACGGCCACACCATCGGCCCCGGGTTCGCGGACCTGGACGGGGACGGGCGGCCCGACCTCCTGGTCCCGAACCTCGCGCACCCCCGGTTTCTGTGGTTTTCCGACCGCACCACGCTTTACCGGAACCTGGGCGATGGGACGTTTCAGGCGATCCGCACGCCGGACGCGGGGATCGCCTACGACGAGACCCACTCCCACGCGGTCCTCTTCGATGCGGACTCGGACGGGGACATGGACGTGTACCTGACCGCGGTCTATCCGGGCCGGCGGGCCTTCCTGTACGAGAACGACGGGCAGGGACATTTCCGGGACACGACCTGGGAGGCGGGGATCCTGCACTTGAACGGCTGGGGGGCCGCGGCCGCCGACGTGGACGGCGACGGGGACATGGACCTCGTGGCCGGGAGGGTCTGGATCAACCGGACCGCGCCCAAGGGGCACGTCCTGCGGGTGCGTCTGGAGGGCGGGGCCCGGCCCGGGGACGTGACGGGCTGGTCCAACCGGGACGCGATCGGGGCCGGGGTCCTGGCCGAGGTGGGCGGGCGGGCCCTGTGGCGCCAGGTCGAGGGCGGAACCGGGACGGGATGCCAGAACAGCCGCGTCATCCACCTGGGCCTGGGCGGGGCCGACCGCGCGGACCGCCTGACCGTGAGGTGGCCGTCCGGGCGCGTGACGGTGCTCGAGGACGTTCCGGAGGGTCCTGTCCTGGAGGTCTCCGAACGCGACGGTTCTGCGCGGCGTTGAGGCGAGGGGACCGAAAGGGCATTGTGGAGCATCGGCGGAGGGGATATCCTCTGCCCGGTCCATCCGAGGACCATCGGACTGCAACAACGCCGGGAGGAGGACGCCATGACGACGATCATCGAGGTGAACGCCAGGGAGGTCCTGGATTCGCGGGGATTCCCCACGGTCGAGGTCGAGGTCGGGCTGGAATGCGGGGCGGCCGGGCGGGCCATCGTCCCGTCCGGGGCCTCGACCGGGACGCACGAGGCCCTGGAGTTGCGGGACGAAGACGGGAAGCGCTTCCTGGGCAAGGGCGTGCTCCAGGCGGTGCGCAACGTCCTCGACGTCATCGCGCCCGAGGTCGTGGGGCTCGACGCCTCGGACCAGCGAGCCCTGGACGCCCGCCTGCTCGAACTGGATGGGACCCCAAACAAGACGCGCCTCGGGGCCAACGCGATCCTCGGCGTGTCCCTGGCCGTGGCCCACGCGGCCGCCCGGGCCCTGGAGGTCCCGCTGTACCGCTACCTGGGCGGGGTGAACGCGCACGTCCTGCCCGTCCCGATGATGAACTTCCTGAACGGGGGCAAGCACGCGGACAACACCCTGGACCTCCAGGAATTCATGGTGGTCCCGGTGGGGTTCTCGAGTTTCCGCGAGGCCCTGCGCGCCGCGTCCGAGACGTTCCATCACCTGAAGGACATCTTGAAAAAGAAGGGATTGGGGACCGCAGTCGGGGACGAGGGCGGGTACGCCCCGGACCTCAAGACGAACGAGGAGGCCCTCGCCCTCCTCGTCCAGGCGATCCAGGCGGCGGGGTACGAGCCCGGACGCGACCTCGCCCTGGCCCTGGACGCGGCCGCGAGCGAGTTTTTCGACGCGGAGAGAAAGGTCTATGTCTTCAAGGCTGAGGGCCGCGAGAGGACCTCCTCGCAGATGGTGGATTACTGGGCAGACCTCGTCGAGCGGTACCCGATCATCAGCATCGAGGACGGGCTTGCCGAAGACGACTGGGACGGGTTCCAGGAAATGACCGCGCGGCTGGGCGGGCGGATCCTGGTCGTGGGCGATGACCTGTACGTCACGAACCCGGCGCGCCTGCGACGAGGCATCGAGGCCCGCGCGACCAACGCCATCCTGATCAAACTGAATCAGATCGGGTCCCTGACCGAGACGCTCGACGTCATGGCCCTGGCGCGCGGGCGCGGGTTCGCCGCCGTGGTGTCGCACCGGTCCGGCGAGACCGAGGACGTGACCATCGCCCACCTCGCGGTCGCGACGAACGCGGGGTACATCAAGACGGGCTCGCTCTCGCGCTCCGAGCGCATCGCCAAGTACAACGAGCTGCTGCGCATCGAGGAGGGGCTTGGGTCCCAGGCCCGCTACGGGCTGCGGGGCTCGTGAGGCCGCGACACCGGGGCATGGGCGTGGGCAAGGGGAAGCGGGTCGCGGCGGTCATCGTCCTGACGGCCGGGACCCTCGCCGTGCTCCTGGTGGCGGTGGCCGCGGGCGTCGTGTGGGACCAGGCCCGCCACGTGGGCGCGCCAAACCGGGCCGTCCCGTTCGTCGAGCCTCCGGACCGCCCCGCGCCGAGCCGCGGCGTGCCGCTGTTCCGCGTCGTCCGCGGCAGGGACCGCTTCGAGGTCGTGGACGACGTCGGGCGCGTGGTGCTCCTGCGCGGAGTCGTCGCCGGGAGCGGGTCCCTCGTTCCCCCGCACCGTCCCATCGCGCTCGGGGACGACGATGCCTTTCGGCAGTTGCGGTCCTGGGGCTTCAACGCGGTGCGACTCGTCGTGCCCTGGGAGGCCCTGGAGCCGGCCCCCCGCGCACTGAATCTCGATCATGTCCGCTACCTGCAATGGTTTCTGGACGCCGCGCACCGCAACGGCCTCGTCGTGGTCGTGGACAACGCGCTTTCCGGCGCCTCGCGCTGTCTCGGCGGCACCGGGGCCCCGGCGTGGGCCCACCGCCCGGGGCTGGTGTCCGAGGAGGCCGTGGCGTCGGGGTGCGCGGACCCAGGGCACTCCTGGCTCCCGGACTGGCCCCGACGCCTGCGCTGGTGGGCCGACTTCTATGACGGGGCGTGGACGCCCGATGACCTTTCGCTCCAGGACCATCTGATCTGGGCGGTCGGGAAGGTGGCGGAGGTCCTCCAGGACCACCCGGCCCTCCTGGGGTACGTCCTGGTGTCCGGGGCGGCATGTGGCCCCGACGGACTGGCCGCCTGGCTCTACCCCGGCAGGGTCGCCTGCGAGGCGGCCCTGTCCGACTTCCTCCGGCGGTTCGCCCGGGCGGTGCGGGCCGTGGACGCGGACGCCCTGCTCTTCTTCGAGGAACCCGTGCGGTGGGATGAGGAGCGGCCGTCCGGCGTGGCCATCGAGCCTCCGCCCGTGGACGGCATGGTCTGGTCCGTGCCCGCGCAAGCGCTGTTGACTGGGGGCACGGCGGAGGACTCGCCCCTGGACCTCCAGGTTCTTCTGGGCCGAACGAGCGCCCAATACCGAGCACCCCTGGTGCTCAGCGGCGTC
Organism: Deltaproteobacteria bacterium; assembly: GCA_037442805.1. Classification (GTDB taxonomy): domain Bacteria; phylum Myxococcota_A; class UBA9042; order DTJE01; family DTJE01; genus DYKK01. The sequence goes on along the minus strand of JBBIPO010000196.1, from coordinate 1,666 downwards.
GAGGCCCCCGGCGCGCGAACGCGAAATGCCGCCCAGCGGGGAATGGCGGAGATCGAAGACGCGCGGATCTCCGTATTCTTCAGTAATTATTCCAAGGAAAATGGTTTCTGCGATGCCCGCGACCTCGTGATCGCGGAGGGATGCCCGGGAACGACGGCGAGACCGGGCATGCCCCGGTGTCCGACCGGGGTCCTCGTGCGTCCGTACCCGCAGCGGACCGGCGGTTTCCTGGTCTCCTTCGGCCTGGACCGCCCCGCCGAGGGTCCGCAAGTTCGAGACGAGGACCCCATGGTGGGTCGCGGTATCTTCACCATGGCCTTCCGGCAGACCGACGTGTTCGAGGACGCGTGGGTGTTCGTTCCACGGTGGCTCCTGTATGGCGAGGACCCCTCGACCGAAGCCCCGGAATTCGCGGTGGACGTGTCGGACGGGCGCTGGCGGTGGGCCGAGTGGGACGACCAGGTCCTCGTCTGGACGCCGGACCCCGCCGCCCGCGAGCACCGGCTTGTCGTGAAACCCTGGGGTGGCCGCCCCGCCCCCGGCAACGGCGTCGGGGAGTGCGCGGAGGGGGAAGGGCCGCCCTGAGGGCCTCCCGCACCTCCATCACGCACGACCCGGACTCGCCCCGGGGTGGGGGGCGTCAGGGGGCCGGCGCGGCGGCGCAAGACCTCGCGGAAGGCGTCGCGGTGCGAGGGGAAGGGCAAGACGCGGAGGCGGCCGGGGGCCAGGCGCCCCACGAAGGCGTCCATGCGGTCGCCCCCGCGAGCCAGGTACGACGTGGTCACGACCCGGTACAGGTGGTCGGCGTCGAGGGGCCGCCCCGACTCGTCGAGGACCTCGACGTGCCCTGACGGCTCGTGCACCACCAGGACCAGACCCGACACCGCGAACCACTTGCGCAGGTCCCGCACCACGAACTCGAACAACGCGCGCAACTGCGCGCCGCTCATGCGCGCCTCGACCAGGGTGTCCTCGAAGGGCCAGACACGGTGCAGGTCGCACATCGTGATCGGACCGGGCGCGAGGTCGTCGCGGATCGCCCCCTGGTTGATGAAGGCCGCGTCCGCCGGTCCCTCCCCGAGGCTCGCGGGGGCCTCGCGCATCAGGTCTGCGGTCAGGTCCCCGAGGGGGGTCTCGCGACCGCGCCCATGCGGAATGGCGGCCTGCGCCTCCCCGACGACCTCGCGACACGTCGCGAGCGCCGCTGCCTCGGCCTCCTCGCGGAAGCGCAGGGCCTGCGGGTCCGCGGCCCAGGCCCGCACGAAGCCCGGAAAGCGCGGGGTGCACAGACGCGACGCCGGGTCCTCCGCGCGGCACAGCGGGACCGGGGGGCGCACGCGCACCCCGCCCGGTGCGACGCGGCCGGTGTTGCGGTCCACCATCATCTCGACGCGGCCGAGGAGACGCCCCTGGGACAGGGCCTCGACGACCGGAACGGCCTCCGACGTCCCCGCGATGAGCACGTGCGAGTGCCCGGCCACGATGAGGTCCACCTCGCCGGGCGCGAAGGCCCGGGCCAGGCGAGCCAAGGTCCCGGTCAGGCGACACGACCCGGTCAGGCCCTGCGCGTCCGGCCGCCCTCCCTCCCCCTCGCACAACCCGTCCACGTGAGCCAGGACCACCACGACCCCCGCCCCCTCGGCCCGCATCCGGGGCAGGACCGACC
>JBBIPO010000195.1:0-6713 GCA_037442805.1 Deltaproteobacteria bacterium | reverse complement strand
GGTCGTCAGGTCATCGCCGCCGCATTCTCGTCACCGGGGCCGCAGGGGTCGGTGGGGACGATTCGCGTCCTTCCCGCATCGCGTCACTCGGTGGGTGACCCGACACACCGATTCCGCCCACGCCCACGGCCACGAACAGGGTCGAAACGCCGCGTGGCACCCGACGATTTGGGTCGTCGTGACCCGCTTGAAATGACGCGCTTTGTGGCGGTAGGATGCGCCCCGCAAGGCGGTGGCCGTCCGGGGCGGTCGCGGAGGAGACGTTGGAAGAGCGCGAGCAGCCGTCGTCGCAGAACCCGCGCGCCGCGCGCATCGCCCTCGTCGCGTGCGCGGTGCTGGGCCTCGTGGGGCTCGGGGTGTCCCTCGAGTTGACCCGCGTCTATCGGATGGCCCGCACCGACCCCGACTACCACAGTTTCTGCGCGGTCAGCGAGGCGGTGAACTGCGAGACGGTGGCGTTGAGCCCCTGGGCGACAGTGCTCGGGGTCCCCACGTCGGTGTGGGCGTCGGCGGGGTACGTGTTCGCGACGCTCCTCGCGTTCGCGTGCGCATGGCGCCCGCGGGGGCGTTTCGGACTCGGGTTCCTGGGACTGACCGGCGTCGTCTTCACGGGGGTGTCCGCCCTCCTGGTCGCCGTGATGGCGGGGGTGATCGGGTCGCTGTGCCTGCTGTGCCTGGCCCTCGACGTCGTGAATGTGGGGGTCATGACGATGGCCCTGGTGGCCCTGCGCGGGGCCGGACTCTCGTTCAAGGGGGCCATCGCCGAGGACTTGGGGGCGCTCGTCCGCGGCCGGGTCCATGCGCTCGCGGTCGGGGTCCTGGCCCTCGGCGTCGTGGCGGGCGCGGTCACCTTCGGGTCACGCATCGTGGACGCCGTGCGGCCCGACGTGGCAGAGTCCCGTCCCGCCGGGGACCGTCCCGACGCCCTGACCCACCCCTCGACCCCGGCATGCGGCCCTGGCGAGGCCGGAGCGCCGTCCTCCCCCCAGATTCGCACAGGCGTTTCCCCGGAGGGCCATCCCTGGGTCGGCGCGGAATCCCCCATCGTCGAGGTTCATGAGTTCACGGATTATCAATGTCCGCACTGTCGCAAGGCGCATTTGTTGGTCCGCCGCCTGATTTCCGAGTTCCCGGACCGCCTGCGCGTCTATCATCGCCACTTCCCGCTGGACCACCACTGCAACCCCGCCGTCGAGGAACCGTTCCATCCGAGGGCCTGCGAACTGGCCCGGGTCGCGGTCTGCGCGGGGCGCCAGGGCCGTTTCTTCGAGATGAACGATTTCCTGTTCCAGCACGCCGACGAGATCCGCGACCGCGGCCTGGACGCGGACGAGATCGCGCGTCGGCTCGAACTGGACCTCGACCGCTTCCGCTGCTGCCTGGACGAGGCCTCGGTCCGCGAGGCCGTCGCGCGCGACATCGCGGACGGTCGCGCCCTGGGCATCGAGGGCACGCCGGCCTTCGTCGTGGACGGCCGCGTCCATTACGGGCGAATCCCAGGGGACGCTCTCGACCGCCTGCGCGCAGCCGCGCGACCGTGACGAGGACCCGAAGACCTTCGGGGAGTCACTCGACCACGAACCGGAAGCGGTTCCTTCCCACCTCGATCACGTCCCCGCTGACCAGCGGGAGCAGGTCGCCCTTGCGGCCGTTGACCTTCATCTTGGGCCAGAACAGGAACGCCTGGGCGACCCACCGGCGGCCGTGCCAGACGATGCGCACCCCTTGCCCGATGATGAGTCCACCGAGGTGGAAATGGGCCTGCGGGTCCTTTCCCAGCAGGAACGGTTCACCTTCGGCGAGCGGCTTGCGCGGCGTTCCGGGCTCCAGGCCGTCCACTCGCTCGATGAGGCTGCGCTTCGCGGCGCGCAATCGTTCCAGTTCCGCCCGCACGACGCGGGGGTCCACCGTCGCGGTTTCCTCGCTCGTGGCGAGGCGACTCGCCGAGTCCCGCCGGTATTCGGACGCGCTGCGCAGGTCCGTCCCCCCGCACTTCGGACACACGGGCTGGCGCCGCAGACTCGACACCATGCCCGACCAGTGACATCGCGCGCATTCGGACTTCGCGAAGTGACCCACTACCCCGAGGTATTGCTGGGCCGTCGCCTCCGATTCGGCAAAGACGAGGAGGTACTCGGTCCCCACGAGCACCTCGCTCCCCTCGCCAACGTAGACCTCCGCTTCCGTCAGGACGCCGTCCACGACGAGCGGGTTGGTCTGCGAGGCGCACGCCACGGACCATCGCCCGTCCGGTCCCGCGCGGAAGACCGCATGTTCGCGCGAGACCGTCGTCCCCGGAAGGACCAGGTGATTGTGATTCGGGTCCCGGCCCACGCGGATCTCGGACTGGTCCCAGATCGCCTTCTGGGGCGGCTTGCCCAGCGAATGGATCACGAGGACAGGCATGGCGGCCTCCCGGAAACGAACGGCTGCATGATACCACGACATCCCGGTGCAGGGTCCGGGCCATTCGCGGCGTCCGCGCGGATTCCCCCCAATTGACCGGATCGTGATCATCGGTCAAGGTATGGCCGAGCCCTTCTCTGTCCTGGATCATGCCAGGCGGGGAGGCGATGGGCGGATCCTGTTTCGTGAGGGCGGGGCCGCCAGGACGGAGGTGTCGCCATGTTGATCGGAGTCCCCAAGGAAAGGGACCGCCACGAGCACCGCGTCGGCTTGAGTCCCTACGCGGTCCGGCAACTCGTGGCCCAGGGCCACGCGGTCTTCGTCGAGAAGGGGGCGGGGGTCACGGCCCACTTCACCGACCAGGACTACGAGAGGGCGGGGGCCCAGGTCGTCTATCGCACCGAGGAGGTCTATCAGCGCGCGGATTTCATCTGCAAGGTCGCGAAACTGACGCGCGACGAGGTGGACCTGCTCAAGCACGGCCAGGTCGTCTGCGCCTTCCACCACCTCGCAGTCGTGCCGAAGGAGACCGTGCTGCGGGCCATGGAGAAGGAGGTGACGCTCATCGGGTACGAGGTCATCCGGGACGACCACGGCGACCTCCCTCTCCTCATCCCGTTCAGCGAGATGGCCGGACAGATGGCCGTGCACCTCGCGGCCCACTACCTGGCCACGGAACAGGGGGGGCGCGGCGTCCTTCTGGGTGCGGTCCCCGGCATCCCACCGGCGACGGTCCTGGTTCTGGGCGCGGGCACCGCCGGGTGCGCGGCGGCGCGACAGGCCGCGGCCTGCGGGGCGCACGTGATCGTGGTGGGCACGGACCTCCAGCGGCTGCGCCAGTTGCAACACGACCTGGGCCGTGGGGTGGTCACGGTCCTCGCGGGCGGCCCGGAACGTCTTCAGCAATACATCTCCATCACGGATGTCCTGATCGGCGCGGTCCTGATCCCGGGGGCCCGGGCCCCGCAAGTGGTGACCGAGGACATGGTCCGCAGCATGAAGCCCGGCGCCGTGATCCTGGACCTCTCGATTGACCAGGGCGGCTGCGTGGCCACGAGCCGCCCCACCACCCCGGACCGGCCGACCTTCCTTCAGCACGGCGTCGTTCACTACTGCGTGCCCAACATGACCGCGAGCATCCCTCGCACGGCCTCGCGGGCCCTCGCGAACGTCACGCTCCCCTATCTGCTCGCGCACGGCCGCAAGGGCCTCGACCAGGCCCTGCGCGACGACCCCGGCCTCGCGGCCGGCGTCTATCTGTACCGGGGACGGATGGTCAACGCTGCGGTCGGCGAGGCCCTCCAGGTCCCCGCGACCCCTCTCGACGACGTGCTCGGGAGGCGGCCATGAACTGGCTCAAGGACTATTCCTCCAAACTGAAGACCGCGGACGACGCCGTCCGGCTCGTCAAGAGCGGCGACCGCGTCTATTACGGCGGGAACGCCGCCATCCCGTGGGCCCTCGTGCGTGCCCTGGCCGCGCGCCGCGACGAACTGCGCGACGTGCAGCTCAACCACGTCCTGCTGCTCGGCGACGACCCCCTGTCCGCGCCGGAGATGGCCGGCCACTTCCGCCACAACTCCCTGTTCGTGGGGCCCGCGGACCGCGCCGCCGTCAACGACGGGCGCGCCGACTACGTCCCGATCTTCCTGCACCTGATCCCGCGCCTGTTCACGGAAGGCATCGTGCCCCTGGACGTGGCGATGGTCATGGTGTCGCCCCCGGACGAGCACGGGTTCATGAGCCTGGGCGTCGAGGTCCTGGCCTCGATGGCCGCGTGCCGGGCCGCGAGGAAGGTCATCGTCCAGGTCAACGAGCAGATGCCCCGGGTCCTCGGGGACTGCTTCCTGCACGTGGGCCGCGTGGACGCCATCGTCGAGCACACCGAGGCCCTCCCCGTGCGCGAGACCAAACCCCCGACCGAGGTCGAGCGGGCCATCGCCGGGCACGTCCTGCGCCTGATTGAACCGGGCGCCACGCTCCAGATGGGGATCGGCGGCATCCCGGATTCGATCTTCGAGGCGATGGAAGGGCGGCTGGACCTGGGCATTCACACCGAGATGATCTCGGATGGGGCCATGCACGCCATCGAGCGCGGGGTCGTGACCGGCCTGCGCAAGAGCCTCCATCCCGGCAAGGTGATCATCACGTTCGCGCTCGGCAGTCACACCCTGTACGAGTTCCTCGACAACAACCCCCTGATCGAGGCCCACCCCGCCGAATACGTCAACGACCCCTTCGTGGTGAGCCAGAACGACAACCTCGTCGCCGTGAACTCGGCCATCGAGGTGGACCTGACGGGCCAGGTGTGCTCGGACTCCATCGGGACGTACATCTTTTCGGGGTTCGGCGGGCAGGTGGACTTCATCCGCGGGGCCGCGCGGTCCAAAGGGGGCAAGCCCGTGATCGCACTGCCGTCCACAGCCCAGGGCGGCAAGACCTCGCGGATCGTGCCGATGCTGAAGCCCGGCGCGGGCGTGGTGACGAGCCGCGCGGACGTGCACTGGGTCGTGACCGAGTATGGCGCGGTCAACCTGTTCGGCAAGAACCTGCGCGAACGGGCCGAGGCCCTGATCAGCATCGCGCACCCGGACCACCGCGACGAACTGGAGCGCGCGGCGCGCGAGCGCAAACTGCTGCCGTGAGGACGACCATGCAGACCCCGTGCGAGGTGTTCGAGATGCTGAACCGGAGGCGCGCCGCGATCCAGGCGTTCCTGGTCGAGGGGCTTCGCGATCCGCCCGGACGCAGGCGATGCCGTCTGCTCGAGGAATCGGTCGTGCTCGACCGCAGCGCCCGCCTGGTGGATGCCTTCCTGCGGGCGGTCCGGGCCGAGGCCGCGGCCCTGGGAGAGGTCCTGGCGCGCTGGGTCGAGGACGGACGGCGAGAAGGGCTCACCACTGGCGAGTGGTCGCGGGCCCTGAACCTCCTGGAAGAGAAGGTCGCGGCGCTCGTGCGCGACGAGGCCTCGGACCCCAGCACGGCCCTGGGTCGGGTCGCGGCGGTGCTCGCCGCGGCCCGGGAGCGGCTCGGCGAGTCCCGCGTGACCCCGGAAGGCGAGGCGATCCCGCCGTCCATGGGCGAGGCGCCGTCGCAGGACCGGGTCCTCGCAGGCGCGGGTCATCACTGAGGCCCCATCGATCCTTTTTCCGCGACCTCCGTCTGTCCCGCTGTCTTTGGCATGGAGGTCGCCATGAGTCATCGTTTCCGATGGATCCACGCCGTCCTGATCACTGTCCTGTTCGGGTGGGCAAGCCAGGCGCTCGCCTTCCCGACCGGGGACTCGCGCTACGAGGTCGAGATCCTCGTCAACGGGGTCCCTGCCCGCGAGTACCTGCACGAGGGCCGGTTCTACGTCATGGGTGCCAAGGGGGACCGCTACGCGATCCGGGTGCGCAACCGCACGGGCCGCCGGGTCGAGGTGGTCGCTTCGGTGGACGGGCTCGATGTGATCGACGGTCGCAAGGCGGATTACGTGAACAAGCGCGGCTACGTGCTCGGACCCTGGCAGACGTACGACATCGAGGGCTTCCGCCTGGACATGGGCCGCGTCGCGGCCTTCCGGTTCGCCGCGGTCGAGGACTCGTACGCGGCGAAGCAGGGCGACGACCGCAACGTCGGGGTCATCGGGGTGGCCTTCTTCGAGGAGCGCCGTCCCGTGGTGCGGCGGCCCGCGATCATCCGCCCGGAGGCCAGCGGAGGGTCCACGAGCGATGACCGTGGCGCCGCGAGGTCGCGGAAGTCCTCGCCCGGACCGGCCGCGTCGGCCAGCCCTCCGCCCGCTCGCGAGTCCGCCCAGGGCCGGCTCGGCGGGGGAGGCGCCGGGACCGAGGCCGCGCAGGACCGGGTCGAGTCCGAGTCCCGCCCGGGCCTGGGAACCGAGTTCGGCGAGGCGCGCGACTCGCGCGTCACCGAGACCACGTTCCGCCGGGCCAATCCCCGCACGCCGAGCGCCCTGTTCGCCATCTGGTACAACGACCGCGCGGGGCTCCTCGCGATGGGCGTGCCCGTGGACGGCTGCCCCTCGGACACCTGCCTGCGCAAGACCGCGAACCCCTTCCCATCCAACCCCGCGGACCGCCGCTTCTCCGCCCCCCCGCCCGGCTGGTGCCCATAGACAGCGACCGCCCCCGCCTCCCCGCGCGCGCAGCGCCTTCAGACTGCGGGGAGTCATCGCCGCCTGGCCATGGCGCGGGCCGGCGCCCGCACCGCCACGCGCGAGCAGGCGCTCGCGCGGCCCTACGCGAGCAGGCGCTCGCGTCCCCACGGGAACCAGGGAAGCGGTCACGGCCCCGCGCGCGCAGCGC
>JBBIPO010000194.1:0-6793 GCA_037442805.1 Deltaproteobacteria bacterium | reverse complement strand
AGGCACCGATGAGACCCGCATGGATCTTGGCCGAATCAACATCGCGGATTGCTCAAGGATGGACCCGGTCGCTGGACATCTGGGGCCCGTGCGACGTATATTGCGCTCGGGCCGCGACAGGCCCAAACCTGCATCTTGGAGGATGCCGTGACCTTCTCTGGGGTTGTCTTCGCGGCGACCGTCCCCTGGATCGACTGGTGGCGATTCGGCCGCCGGATCGGACCGCTCAAGTCCGAACTGGCGCGACGCGAGCGGTGGGACCCCGGGAGGTTGCGGACCTGGCAGGTCGAGCGCCTGCGGGACATCCTGGTTCACTGCGCCCAGCACGTGCCGTTCTATCGCGAGCGATTCCGGACGGTCGGGTTCGACCCCTCGCGGCTCGAGGACCCTGCCCAGATCGAGGTCATCCCTCCCCTGACGAAGGACGACATCCGAGCCCACTCGGAGGACCTGTTCGCGCAAGGTGTCTCGCGTCGCGGGATCAAGCGCGGATGGACCGGCGGATCGACTGGAGAGCCAACCTCGTTCTTTCAGTCGCGCGAGGAGGCCGCCTGGTTCGAGGCCACGGTCCGCCGCTGCTATGACTGGCTCGGAATCCGGCCAGGCGACCGGATCGTCAAGGTCGCAGGGCTCGCGTACTGGAAGGACTGGCGTCGCCCGGCCATTCAGTTCGTCAACACCTACTTCCGAAACCTCCGCAGTCTTCCGGCACCATATTTGAAGGACGACGTTATTGATTCATATATAACTCAATTGAATGAAATGCGTGCCCCCGTCCTCTATGGCTATCCCTCGGCCATGGAGATGATTTCCCGCCGGATGCTCGAGTCCGGTCGGAGGGTACCGAGTGTCCGCATCGTGTGGACGTCCAGCGAAACCCTCCTGGAACACCAGCGCGCATTGATCCGCGAGGCATTCGGGGTCGAACCCTTCGATGGCTACGGAGGGGCCGAAACCCCCCTCGCGATCGAATGCCGCTCCCATCAAGGACTTCACGTCTTCGAGCACGCCAAGTTCGTCGAGGTCGTGGACGAACAGGGTCGTCCCGTGCCCCCGGGTCAACCCGGTCGCGTGTGGGTCACGCTGTTTTACAACCGGGTCTGGCCGTTTGTGCGGTACGACACGGGCGATTTGGCCGAGTGGATGCCCGGGGAGGAGTCCTGCCCCTGTGGCGTGCGGTTACCCAGGTTCCGCCGCGTCCTCGGTCGGACCGGAGACGTCCTGGTCACGCCAGACGGCCGCAAGGCCACCATCGCGAATGTGACGCTCGTCTTCGGGGCCATCCATGGCCAGGTGCGTGCCTATCAGTTCTATCAGGACCGACCCGACGTCATCGAGGTCCGTGTGGTCCCGACCCAGTCCTATTCGACCCAAACCGAAGCCTACATCGAGCGGAGCCTGCGGCGATTCCTGGGTCACGAGGTCCGGCTCGTTTTTCGCCTGGTGGACGACATCCAGTTGACTCCTGCCGGGAAGCGGCGCATCCTCATCGGCCAGGTCCCGAAGTCGGTGGAACAACCCTCGTCCGCACCGCAGTCGGTCGCGCCCACCGGGGTCGAAGGCGGGACATGAACGACCCGGTGACCGAATCGAACCGGTTGCGGCTCCGCTCCGACTTGCAAGCGCTGGGGTTGCGCGAGGGCGACCACGTGGTCCTGCGCGTCTCCCTCAAGTCCCTCGGCATCCCGCGACCCGCAGAGACCCTCGTGCGAGCGATCCTCGACGTGGTGGGCCCATCGGGGTCGCTGTATGCCCTGGCATTCACGCGCGAGTTCCCGCTCCCGCTGCGAGGCGGGGCGCACCACTACGTCTTCGACCGCGACACGCCGGCGGTGACGGGAGGACTGGCCAACCACCTGCTCGGGTGTCCCGACTCGGTCCGTAGTCGCCACCCGACGAACTCGTTTGTGGGCATCGGTCGCTTTGCGCACGACCTGCTTCGTTCCCACGGTCCCGGCTCGCCTTCTTTCGAGCCGGTGCGACGACTCGCGGAGCACGAGCACGGCCGGATGCTCCTCGTCGGCCGGCTTTTCGAGAGTCCCGGGTTCTCGACGGTTCACGTGGCGCAGCACCTGCTCGGATTTCAGAACCGTACCGTCGGTCGCTACGGGGTCCGCTACCGCGCTCCAGACGGGACCGTGCGGCTGTTCGTGCGGGACGACGCGGCTGGTTGTTCGCGAGGCTTTCACCGCTTTTATCCGGCCTATTTCGAGGCCCACGCGGTGACGGAGGGGCGGGTCGCCAGCGCGGACTGCTTGCTGGGGACCTTGTCCCGCACGCTGGCCGTGGACTTGGAGGTGTTGCGCCGGGACCCGACCTTCTTCTTCTGCGACGACCTCGGGTGCGAGTCCTGCCGCCGGAACTGGGGCTTCCATCGGGAACCCGCCTACCGTTACTATCCGGCCCGGGCGATGCGAGCCTTCCGGGCGCTCAGACGGCAGGGGTTCCCTCGCCTGCTGGCCGCGCTCCAGGATTGGTTCCCCGCAAGTCGGGAGCGCAGATGACCCCCCGGATTCACCTCCTCGTGGACGGGGTCGAGCCGCGAGCACCCCTGTACGCCATGCGGGTCCTCGTCGAGCCCCTCGGGCTGGCGGTCGTGGAGGGGACCGGGGGTGACGCGGAAGGACTGCGGTCCAGAGATACGGTCCTCTGGTCGTACGGCGCCAGACCACCAGACCTGCCCGCCCGGGCGCTTCTACACATCGCCGCGCGGAAGGGTTTCTGGTCGGCCTACGGGCGCGTGGCGAGCCTGCCTGCGCGCCCGTTTCCTCGCATCGCCGCCACGGACCTGGGCCTGGACGGTGCCTGGACCCTGCCCCTGCCCATCCCGTTCGTTGTCGGACCGGAACCGGGGTGCATCACTCAGGAGGAACCCGGACCCCCTCACCGCCTGACGACGCGGGCCGACCTCGTGGCCTCGGCCTTCTTCTTCCTGACCCGGTACGAGGAGTGGCTGGCCCAGGACCGCGACCCCTGGGGCCGGGTCCCGGAGGACCGTCTCTCCCTGGTCCAGGAGGGCCTGGCCGACCGGGCGCCGGTGGACGAGTACCGAGAAGTCCTCGCTGGGTGGCTGGCGCGCCTCCTGGGACGCCCCGTGCCCGCGCACCCCCCGGGCTACGAGGTCCTCCTGAGCCATGACGTGGATTCTGGATTCCGCGTCGTGCGGGGCCCGTTCTGGAGTCACGTGGCCCGCGGCATGGCCCGGGATGTCGTGCGTCACCGCTCGCCTCGCACTGCGATGGAACTGGGCTTGAATGCAGTCGCGGCGGCCGCGGGCCGATCCATCCCTTTCGGGAACATCGGACAGGTCGTCCGTCTGTCCGAACAGTACGGTCGGACCTCCCACTTCTTCTTCATGGCCAACGGGAGCCACCCGGACGACGCGACCTACGACGTGCGGGACCCCGCCGTGCGCCGGGCGACCCGGACCGTCCTGGACGCTGGCCACCGGATCGGGCTCCACGTGGGCCTGGACGCGGCCGGCGACGCCACGGCCCTGCATCGGGAATGGGACCTGCTCGGCGAGGTCATCGGCTGCGAGCCGGCCGGAGCGCGCACCCATTTCGTTCGATGGGAACCCGCCCGGACACCGGGTCTCCTCGACGCCGTTGGCGCTCGGCTGGATTCGTCCGCGGGATTCTCGATCCGCTGCGGCTTTCGCACGGGCACCACGCGGCCCCACCGTCTGTTTGACCTGGAATCCAGGCGCACTCTGGCCCTGATGGAATACCCGCTCGCAATCATGGACAAGGCCGTGTATGACCTGCCTTCGGCGGACCGGCGAGACCTCGTCGCGCGCATCGTCTCGACCGTCCGGCGCCACGGAGGCTGCCTGACGATCAACTGGCACTACTGGTACTTCACGAACCGGTATCGTAGGCTCTGCGAGGAGGTCCTGGCCGCGTGCCGTGATGGCCGCGACGCGACCGTCGCCTGATCCGCGACCGCGGGGTGGCGGGGGGAAGAGGTCCGGATGCCTGTCCTGATCACAGAGGAGCTCCGCGTCTTCGTTGTGCTCGTTTTCTTCGCGGGGATCCTGTGGTACGCCCGGCAGTCGCTCGTGGCCCTCGCGATCCCCTTCCTCGTGTCGAACCTGTTCAAGTCGTGGATTTCCGAGAACGTCGCCCTCTTCGCCCGCTGGGACTACACCGTGTTCGCGAGCGCCCTGGCCCTGGCCGCCGCCTCCCTGTCGGCGTTCCGCCGGCCCGCCCTGCGGCTCGCCGTCCCCTGGGGTCTCCTGCTCGCGTTCACCGCCTTGCTCCTGGTCCTGTACGCCTCGACCCCGATGTACTACGGCTGGGCCGTCCGGCAATACCTGCAACTCTTCGGCTTCGGCGCGGTGGCCCTCGTCGTCCCCATGGCCCTGGTGCGCCGGCTCGAGGACCTGATCGTCCTGTGGCGAGCGCTCCTGTTCACGGTGGCCCTCGTGGCGGTGACCTCCCTGTTCTCGCCGACGAGCTACGGCGAGTCCCGGGGCGCCTTCCTGTCGGGCGCGGACTCCATCGGTGTCGCGAGGACCTGCTCGTTCGGGATCGTGACCATCGCGGCCCTCTCGCCCCACGCATGGCGCACCTCGGGCTTCCGTTCGAGATTCCTGACCGTCGCGGGCCTCGTCGTGGCCATCGGCGGCCTCGTCTATTCAGGGTCGCGGGGTCCGTTCCTCCACACGCTGGCGGCCCTGGCCGTCCTCGCGGTCGCCCGACGCGACCCGATTCCTCGCAAGACGCTCGCCATCGGAATGACGGCCCTCCTCTTCCTGGCCGTCTGGCACCTGTTCCCCGAGAGCCCGGGTCTCGAGCGGATCGCATCCCTGCGCGAGGTCGAGGACGTGGGCAAGGACCCGAGCATCGGATATCGCTTCCGGGCCTGGGACTACATTGTCGAGACGTGGAACCGCGGGCTGTTCCTGGGCCAGGGCGTGGGCGTGATCGAGTTCAAGGAGGGTATCCAGCCCCACAGCCTGCTCCTCGACGTCCTGTATTCCGGTGGCCTGCTCGGGGCCCTGTCCTACCTCGCGATGGTGGTCGCGGTCGTGGTCGCGTGGGCCCGGCGCCCGCGCCTGCCCGCCGGAGACCCCCGGGAGTGGGCTGCCCTCCCCGCGTTCGTCCTCGCCATGTACGGGGCGATCGCGTCGTCCACCGGCTACGAGATCGCGAGCGCACGCGTCCCGTTCTTCTGGTTCGCCACGTGCCTCGCCGGGATCGGGGTGATGCGGCACGCATCGGTCCCCGAGCCCACGGCCGCCTCGGAGCCCGCCGCACCGCTGACTCCGGCCGTCATCCATTTTCCGATGGACCATCATCATGAGAATCGTCTGGATCAATCATTACGCCGTCCCTGAACGGGGAGCCGCGGGGACGCGCCACGCGGTCCTCGCGCGATTCCTGGCCGAGATGGGTCACGAGGTCACCCTCGTCGCGTCCGCCTTGCCGGACGGTCGCCACGCCACCGCGGACCTGCCGGTCGGCGTGCCGTATCAGGACATCATGGAAGGCCCGGTCCGGTTCCGTTTCGTGCGCACGGGCCCCTACTCGTCGCTGGCGGGGCGGTTGCGAAGCATGTTCGAGTTCCGGGCGGGGGTCCTGCGCTGCCCCTGGGACGACCTCCGTCCCGACGTGGTCATCGGCTCCTGCGTGCACCTGCACGCGGCGGACGCGGCGCGGAGGCTGGCCCGGCGCCTGGGCGTCCCGTTCGTGTTCGAGGTCCGGGATCTGTGGCCTGACACGCTCGTGGACATCGGGGCCGTTTCCAGGCTTCATCCCATCTACATTTATCTGAAATATCTTGAACTGCGTCTGTACCGCGAGGCGGCCGCCGTGATCACGTTGCTGCCGGGCATGGCCTCCTATCTGAGAGCGCACGGCATGCCGGACGAGCGCATCTGGTACGTCCCGAACGGGGTGGACACGGACCTCTTTCCGGAACCCTCCCCTCCCCCGGCGAGCGGCCCGTTCACCGTGTCCTACTTCGGGGCCCACGGTCCCGCCAACGGGCTCGAGACCGTGCTCCGCGCCGCGGCCGTCCTACGAGGGCGCGGCGCCCCGGTCCGCTTCCGCCTCGTCGGGGACGGGAATCGCAAGCCCGCCTTGCGGGAACTCGCGACTTCCCTGGGCCTGGACAACGTGGACTTCCTCGACCCGGTCCCCAAGCGCGACCTCGCCCCCCTGGCCGCGCAATCGCACGCCTTCGTCTTTCACCTGACCGACATGGCGGTCCTGCGGCGCTACGGGATCAGCGCAAACAAACTCTTCGATTACCTGCTCGCCGCGCGCCCCGTGGTCTTCGCGTGCGCGTCCGCGAACAACCCGGTCGAGGAGGCGGGCGCGGGCCTGAGCGTCCCGCCGGAGGACCCGGAGGCCCTGGCCGGCGCGGTCCTTCGCCTGATGGAAACTTCCGAGCAGGAGCGGACCGCCATGGGCCTTCGGGGACGCGCGTGGGTCCGCGAGCATCACGACCTGCGGCGCCTCGCCCGGGACCTCGCGGGGCGTCTGGCCGCCGTGGTTGGATGAATCGTCTATGATGGCGTCATGGCACTGGTCAAGCCGGAAGAGACGGCGCGCGCCTTGTTGCGACGGTACGGGAAACAGGCGCAGGCCCCCGACCCACGCCGAGAATGGCTGCTGGCCCAGGTGAGGGACGCCGTTTTCGCCGCGGCGCGCGAGTTCGGGGCCGCAAGGGTCTTCCTGTTCGGGTCGCTCGCATGGGGCGACCTCCACGAGCACAGCGACGTGGACCTCGGCGTCGAGGGCATCCCGCAGAGGACCGTGGACGGGTTCGCGGCAAGGATCCTGTG
>JBBIPO010000193.1:0-6822 GCA_037442805.1 Deltaproteobacteria bacterium | reverse complement strand
CGGCGGACGCCGAGGCGCCCGCGGACCTGCCCGACGAAATGCCCGGAGACTGCGGGTGCGCGGACGACGGTGCCGGGGACCTGGCCGAACCCGACATCCCCCCTCAACGGCCGCCCCTGCCCACGCAGGCGCCCCTGCCGACCCCGGCCGACCCGCTGGCCGACACCGGGGTCGAGTCCTGCTCGATCTACCTCGATGAACGATGCTCGGGCGGGACCCATCAGACCTGCGACCTGTACGACACGGGCTCGAAGCAGTGGGTCGAGGACCCGGACCCCTTGCTGCGGCGGGTCCTCCTGTTCGAGCGGTGGCGCGACCTCTACCACTCGCCGGACGGCCAGACCTCCGAGCGGGACTTCAACGTCCCCACGCCCCCCGGGACCCCCGAGGCCGAGTGGGCCGCATCTGAACGGTTTCGCCAGCACGAGGGCATGGGCGATTCCGCCATCTGGACGGGATGGACCACGGTGGCCGCGATCCTGCGCTACTCCCAGACCGGGACCCAGGCCGACTACGAGCGCATGGAGCGCCTCGTGCGAACGCTGCTCACGATGTACGACGTGACCGGCGTGCCCGGCTACCTGTGCCGCTACCACTTCGTCCTGCTGCCCCCAGGCGCGCCGCGATGGTTCCCGGGCGTGGACCGGCACGTGTTCCGGTGGGCGGACTCCGTGACGCTCACCGACCACGACCGCCCCGTGGATCCCGCGGCCCTCGCGGAACTGCCGGAGGTTTACACCGAGGGCATCGTGGACGCGGAGGGACAGACCTGGCCGGGGACCCCGATGTGGCACGGCCGGCCCTCGATTGACCAGAACACGGGGCCCATGACGGCCCTCCCCATGGCGTATTCGCTGCTGCGGGACGAGTCGCTGCGCCAGCGCATCGCCCATCACCTGACGTGCTACCTCAAGCGCCTCCAGCGCATCGAACTGGTGAACCTCCAGAAGAACCCCGACCTCCTGGACGCGCTGACGAAGTACCTGTCGGCCGGGGAACTGAACCTCGACCCGGACGACATTGACCTGACAAAGATGGACCGCATCGTGGGCTACGTGCAGCGCCAGATCAACACGGCCAACGAGGCGACCGGCGACTGGTCGTGCCCCGACCACGTGCAGATGCAGCCGTGGCGGGTCATTGACGCGACGAGCGACACCTTCCTGCTGGACTTTCTGAACCTCGTGCTCGACATGGGCACCGAGGAGGGCCGCGAGAACCAGATTGACCACTACTACTTCCCGAGCCTGCGCGGGGGCGACGCGATGCACCTGATGCACCTCGCCACGATGGCCTACTACTTCACGGGGGACGAGCAATACCGGACCTTCCTGTACGACGAACTGATCGGGAACCTCCGGACGCTGGACGTGGCGGACACGGCGGGGGCGTTCAGCCTTCCCAAGTTCTGCAAGGAGTACTTCGGAGACCAGATCACCTACGGGCCGTGGTGGGCCTTCCTGCACCTGCTCGGGGAGGGCGAGGTCCGGACCCGGTTGCAGCGGGCGTTCCACGACGAGATGTGGGACAAACTGCTGAAGGTCGCGGGCAACGTGGACTTCAACCTCATGTACGCGGGGGCGCTCCCGCCCGAGGTCGCGAAGGACCGCGAACAGGCCCTCGCCTATGCGATGGAGCAGCTGCCCCGGATGGGCGGCAACGGCCGGGTCGGGGAGGCCCCCCTGTACGACGACCCGCGCCGCTCGTACACCCTGACGCCCGACTTCGTGATGGCCCACGCGCCGGACGGCCTCGAGGCGGTCTGCCCGACCGAGAAGGAGGTCGCGGCCTGCACCGCCACGATTGACTTCATGGGCATCCCCATGCCCCCCCTGTCGGGCTTCGACACGCACCTCTGCACCGGGGACGCGTACGAGTGCGTCCTGCCCGACGGGACGTGCACGGACAAGATGACCTCCGGGCCGCTCCCCGTGGACCTGCGCCAGCACACGGACTACCTGTGGCAACGCAACCCCTTCGCCCTGCGAAAGGGCGTGGGCCTCGAGGGCGGCACCCAGTACCCCGGGACCGACCTGTCCGTGCCGTACTGGAACGCGCGGCGCTACGGATTCATCACGGCCGGGGCGGGCCAGGTCCTCGCGTGGCGGGACGCGGGTGCGTGTGACGTGGATTGACGCTCGGTGGTGACCGGGGGACCATTGGGCGCGACGGCACCGGTTTTCGGGAGGTGATCATGGACCCAGACGCCCCGACGGGCAGCAGAGAAGAGACCGATCGCGCACTGACCCGCGCCCGCAAGCGCGTGACCCTGCGCGCCGTCCTGTGCGGCGTCGTGATCGTGGTGGCCGCGTGGGCGGTCCACGGTTCCCGCGACCGCCTCGCCTATTTCTTTTCGGGCGGGGAGCGGGTGGACGTGGGCGATGTCCGCGCCCTGCGCGCGTCCGGGGTGAAGACCCTGCCCGTCCGCCCGGGGTCCTACGTGCGGCTCGAGAACCTGATCGTGTCGCGCGACGAGGTCCGCACCCGGACCTACCGCTTCTTCTTCTGCCCGATCTACCGCGTCCTGGTCCGCACCGCCCGCCCGCTGCCCGAGGGGTCCATGCGCGTGGTCCAGGCCGAGGTCCCCGAGGGTCTCGAGTACCTGATCGAGCGGCGCAAGGTCTTTCCCGAGGACTTCGCCCTGCACTTCGACGCCGAGGGGTGGCTTCTGCCCCTCGACAGGGTTCCCGGGTGGGACGCCGGGCTCCGCGACTGGGTCCGGAACGACCTGAAACTGTCCGACGAAGAAATCGCCTCCTCGTTCGCCCTCCTGGACGGCGAGACCCCGCGGGGCCAGGTCTGGGCCGTGATCGTCCTCGCGTCGTCCGTGATCGTCGTCCTCGCATCCGTCGCGGCTCTCGTCGTGGCCATCCGAGCCTTGCGCCGGTCACGCGAGGCGGCCTAGTCGGACCCCGGGCGGAGCGGGACATCGGGGTCCGCGACCGTCGGGATCCCCTCGTCGTAGAAGGTCCGGAGGAAGCGAGCGGCCTGGGTCTGGGCCCGCACGATCAGGTCGGGGTCGCGGTCCGGATGGTCGTTGATCAGCAGGAAAGGGTGCTCCGCGGGCGAGAACTGCGCGAGGACCCCGGTCCGGCCTCCGGGGAGGTTGCCGGACGCGGGCGCCGCGACGTCCGGGAGGCCCGAGACGGCCCGGAACCCCGGGGCCAGGCGCGCGAGGCCGAGGACCCGGGCCAGGCGGGCCGTGACCTCGGCCGGGACCACCTCGTCCTCGACCGCCTGCTGCATCAGGACGTGGCGATGGGCCGGCCCTCCTGGCCCCAGCATCCCCGCGGCGAACACCAGTGGCTCCACGTCGTCCATCGCGGCCTGCACCGGCCCCATGATGTCGAGCGCAATACCAGGCACCGTCGCGAAGGAGAGGTCCCACGGGTCCAGGCCCGTCATGGCCGACATCCCCCACGCGAAGAAGAGCCCCTCCTGGCCGCCTCCCACGTTGAGGACCACCGGGCCGACCCCGTCCACAACCCCGGCCGCCACCGCCGCGAGGAACGCCCCCATGGACTGCCCGACGAGGCCGACCGCCCCGGGCGCGAGGTCCGACACCCCGTCCCCGTCCGGCCAGGGCCACAGGTCCAGGTCCAGGCCCTGCGCCATCCGCGCGGCCTGCGCGGTCTCGAGGGCGGATTCCGCGAAGTTGTACCAGAGCCGCAACGGCTCCCCGAGCGTCAGGAACGAGGTCGGGTCCGAGGGGCACTGGCCGCCGCCGCGGTCCCCGTGGGCGACCGCGTCCACCGCGAGCACCGCGAGCCCCTCGCGCGAGAACGCCCCGGCCAGGGCCAGGGCCGTCTCCTTGCACACCCCGAACGCGTGCTGGAAGACCACCACCGGGTACGGCGGCGGGTGCGCGGACGCCTCGGCGGAGGGCAGCGTCAGGAAGAACCGCACGGACAGGTCCTCGAATCCCGTCGCGGGGCCGCCCGCCTCGACCCACGCCACCGGGTCCACGTAGCGCCGGACCGTGAACCGCCCCATGGCGGCGACCCCGATGGCCCCGAAGTCGTACAGGGGCATCTGCGCTGGAAGGAACTCCTCGTCCATCAGGGTCGCGAGGCCCGGCACCCGGGCCAGGAACTCGGGGTCGAGGGTCCCGTCGGGCCGGGCCGGGGGCATGGCCCACTCGATGACCGGGGACGGGTCCGGGGGCGACGGGTCCGCGAGGAGCGCGCGCAGGCGCGAGGCGGTCGATCGCACCACGGTGGGGAGGATCAGGACGGCCGCGCCGAGCGGGAGGTTCACATCGAGGCGGGACAGATACCGGATGGCGCGGTTCATCTCGAGGACGAAGGGGTGCCTCTGCGGGGCATTCGAGAGTTGCAGCATCGCGCGCGCGTCATTGAAGGCGAGACCGTCCTCGTCGTACAAGCATCGTGTCACGACCAGGGCGTAGTGCCCCCGCTCGGCCAGGGGCACGAGGGGCTCGACCACCAGGGCCTGGGCGTCCGCGTTGTATCCCGCCCGGATCGGAACGCGGTCGCGGTCCAGCCTCGCGGGGTCGAGAGTCGGGTCGTCCGCGGAATCCGTCCGCACCAGCAAGACCCCCGTATCCAGGGAGGCCGGGTCCGGCCTGGCGGGAACGGGAACCACGAAGGGGGCCGTGGCGCCGAAGCCGTCGAGGTGGTTCAGCAGGTCCCGCATGGGGTGGACCGCGAAGGCCAGCCGGAGACCCGTGGGCGAGGTCGGGTCGTCGCGGGCCAGGGCGAGGTTCGGGAAGGGTCGCGTCTCGGACTCCGGGGCGAAGAAATCCTCGATGGCGACCGGGGGCCCGGACGAGCCGAAGACGGCGCAGACCATGGGCACGACCGGGCCACCGTTCTCCAGGGGTTGAACGTCGCAGTCGCTACAGTCTTCCCACCCGGGAATGTTGTCCCCCGCGTCTTCCCCGGGGCTCTCCCCCGAGGAACACGCTCCCCAAACGAGCCAACCTGCCGCGATGGCGTAAGTGGCTGTTCTCATTGTGGTTCCTCCGCCTCCAGTCGCCAGGACCCGTCGCGCACGAACCGATACGGACCGATGCGGAACTCCGACCCCAGGACCCGGTCCAGGTCCGTGACCTCCAGGGTCGCGATCCGCCCCGCGGGTACCTCGCGAACCGGCACGGCGCGCCTTGCCTCCTCGCGGAAGCGCCCGGCCCGGTCCCAGAACCACGCGATGCGCTCGACCAGCGGGCCGAGACGGACCTCGGCCTCGTCGGGCCACGCCTCACCGGTCCAGAACCCGGCTCCCGACGAGCACCGGACCCGGTGCGCTCGGGCCTCGCAGGCCAGGGCGCCCGGTCGGGCCGCGCCCGTGGACTCGCGGTCCAGGAGCCACATCACGCGCATCTCCGGCAGATAGTACATCGCCGTGCGGAAATCGAAGGGGCCGTCGCGCGTGACCACGAGCACGCGTTCGGGCCTTTCCGGGGCCAGGCCGCGCACGGCCTGAAGCGTCTCGGCCGTCAGGGTCTCGCCATGCTGGATCGCGGGCCAGGACCGCCCCCCGACCGCCAGGACCCACCCGGCCGGCGGGGCGAGGAACAGGCCCGCCTGGGCCAGGACCGCGGCCCCCGCCACGGCGCGAGACAGCGTCCTGGACTCGATTCCGCGAAGGACCGCGCGCGCCGAGGCCAGGGCGAAGGCCGGGATCAGGAACAGGAGGTGGCCGCTCTTGTAAATGAACATCAGCCCGAACCACAGGAGGGCCGGGGCGATCCAGGCGACGAGGACCCACCCGAACCGGTCCCCCCGCAGGGGGCGAAGGCGGGTCGCGGCCAGCAGCGCCATCGCCGCAAGCCCCGAGGCGGACAGGCCCTCCACGATGAAGCGCCAGAGCACGTCGAGGTTGCGCAGGACCGCCCCGGGGCTCGCCCCCATCAGGGGCGAGTAGTGCGCGCCAAACAGGCGGAAGAACTGCGAGCCGAAGAGGTCCGCGAGGCGACCGGGTCCGCCCGCCAGCCACAGGAGCGGCACGAGCCAGACGACGAGCCCCGCCAGGGACGACGCCGAGGCGACCGCGAGGGGTCGCGCGGCGCCGCGCCCGTCCCGACACGCCGCGACCAGGCGCCAGACCGCGAACGGCAGGAAGAACAGGGGGAGGCTCTGCCGGACCCCTCCGGACAGGCCGTACAGGGCGAAGAACGCGGCCAACCGCGCACGCGACGCCCCGGGCTCGACGCGCAAACCCGCACCGACCAGAAGGACCGCGAACAGGGCCTCGGCGGGGTAGGTCTCGCCGGACACGGCGTAGAACAAGGTCACCGGGTGCACGACGAATAGGAGCGCGGCCAGGACCCCTTCGCCGGGCGTCCCGAGGCGGCGACCGAGAGCGAGGACCGCGACCGCGGCCAGGGCGGTCGCCAGGACGGACTGGACCTGCATGGCCAGGTCCGCGGCGAGTCCCATCGCGCGCAGGACCCACGCGGCCGCCATCGGGGCCAGGTAGCCTGGGGGGTGGGGCTGGTGCAGGGCCATGTCGAAGTCGTCGAGGCCGAGCGCCATCTGGATCGCGTCCCAGGCCGGGAGGTGCTCGGGCCGGACCGCGAGGCACAGGACCACCGTGCCCGCGAACAGCAAGACGGCGAGAAGGCGCGTCACACGGCGAGGATAGCACGAGGGGATCCGGACCGTGACGGAGTTTGTGGCCGTGTCGGTGGCCGTGTCCGGGGGCGTGTCCGCCTCGGTGTCCCTGCCCGACCTCGGAACCCCGACCCCGATCCCGGTTCCCGTGGGGACGCGAGCGCGAGGTGGCATTGCGCCTTGAAGTCCCATTTGAAGAGCGCGACCAAGTCCCACCGCTGGTTCCCGTGGGGACGCGAGCGCCTGC
>JBBIPO010000192.1:0-6841 GCA_037442805.1 Deltaproteobacteria bacterium | reverse complement strand
CCTGCGGGAGAACCTCGCCCTCAAGGCCCAGGTCCGGGCACTCGTCCTCGAGCTGAAGAGCGAGCGCGGCGGGCGGTCGAAGGTGTCGCTGCGCACGCGGGCGGCTCAGGTGTTCGCCTACCTGCTCACCCGCGGCGACGCTGCCTTCTTGAACTACTACCTCTCCGCGTGTGAGATAAAAAATCCCAGTCATCCCTTTTAATCAATAGAAGTTTATGAATCCTTGATATCTTTTCCCTTTCTCCCTTTGGTAAATGAGAAGGTGCTTCATAGGTTAACCTTATTTATTATATATTACTGGACAAGTTTGTAAATATCTTTTTTCTTTTGAGTGAGAAAATGCCCGGATAACCCTTTTCCCTGAAAATTATAGGGACAGACTACCTAAAGTAAGGGTAAAATCTGTTATCGCGAAATTCCTGAAGCATAGCGCATCTCCTTGAAGTTGTGTTTTAGCTGGCTGATTGACACTTTTGGTATTTGGGGATTGCCTTTCAGGATAACAGGTATTGTCTTAAGCCACTCTGATGGTCTTGAGACATCGGTCTTTAGTGTTGTTATGACAGAGGCAATAGCCCGGTCATAGGATATCCCATTTGTGTTTATTATCATTAGTTTGTATATATCAGCATTCCTTGATTTTTTATTCTTTTCATCCCATGGGCTCAGATAGAAGACCTCACCATCTATTCTGTAATCCTCTACATTATGTCTGGTCCTGGAACGCGCCGGCCGGGCCGCCCGACCCCGCCTCGTTCGAGGGCGTCGAGGCCGTCGTTCACCTCGCGGGCGCATCGCTCGCCGGGCGGTGGACGGCCTCGCGCAAGCGGGCGATCCGGGACAGCCGCGTCCTGGGGTCCAGGCACCTCGTCCAGGGACTGCGCGACGCCCGCGCGGGCGTCCGGGTCCTGGTGGGCGCGAGCGGGGTCGGGTACTACGGCGATCGGGGCGAGACCGAACTCACGGAGCATGCGGCGCCGGGTCGCGGATTCGTGCCGGACTTGGTGCGCGCCTGGGAGGAGGAAGGGAGGGCCGCGCAGGGGGACGGGGTGCGCGTGGTCCACGCCCGGTTCGGTCTGGTCCTGTGGAAGCGGGGCGGGGCCCTGGGCGCCCTGGCCCGGGTGTTCCGCATGGGCCTTGGAGGCCGGCTCGGAACGGGTGACCAGTGGTGGCCGTGGATCCACCTGGACGACGCCGTCGGGTTCATCGGGAGGGCCCTCGGGGACGAGGGGGTCCGGGGGGCCTACAACCTCGCCTCCCCGAAGCCGGTGCGCCAGGCCGAGTTCGCACAGGTCCTCGCGGGCATCCTGCACCGCCCGGCCGCCCTCCCGCTGGCCGGCCCGGTCCTGCGCGTGCTGCTCGGCGAAGGGGGCCTCGAACTCCTCAAGAGCCAGCGCGCGGTGCCCCGCCGCACGCTGGCTTCCGGCTTCCGGTTCCGTTACGAGGACCTGCGGTTCGCGCTCGGAGACGCCCTGACCCGGTGACGTCGAGTCAACGGTTCCCGAAACTGAAGCGGAGACCCGCGAGGAGGGTGTCGGACGACCCGTATCCACCGAGGTCCGGGCCGCTCCGGTGCACGGCCGGGTCTCGCGCGTACGACGCGAAGACCGTGAAGAGGCGCGACAGGGCGAGATCGCACGACACCGCGAACACGACCCGGTCCGGGGTCACGACGCGCGGGAACCGCGGGATCCCCCGCGACAGGTAGGTGAGGTTCACTTGGACCCGCCGGGTGATCGTCGCGTTCGCCCCGGCCCGCAGCGTCGTGAACCGGCCGTCCTCGTCCAGGTCGAGCAGGACGAAGGCCGCGAACACGCCGTCAATCGCCAGCGTCAGGCCGGTCCCGAACCCGTACCGGCGGAGGACCTCGCCCGCGCGGACGGCGCTCGCCTTGGGCGCGCCCCCGAAGTCCCTCCGGTCCACCATGTACAGAGAATCGAAGTACGGCGCCACGTAACCGGCCCCGAGCCGCCGGAACTCGCCCTGGAGGCCGAACCGCACCTAACGCCCCGGCCGCAGGTCCAGCGCGAGGCCCGCGTGCCACCCGGACCCGTCCCCGGCCTGGGCCATCGCGATGTACGGCACCACCTCGGCCTCGCGGCCTCGGAACACCGGCCATCGCGCGTCCACTCCCATCGCGGTCACGTTCCTGCGGGTGACCCGGGGCAGACCCGCGCCGGGGATGGATCGTGCGCCCCCACCCGCACATGGCCGGCCGGCGCGGCCACGTCCCCGGCCAGGGTCCGCCCGACCTCGAACCGCCCGAAGAGGCCGTCCGGATGCAGGAACGAAAACGGCCGCACGTGGAGGCGCCCGCCCAGGACCTCGGGGTCGAGGACCGAGTCCACGAACACGTCCACGCCCCCGGTGGTCCCGTGGTACGCGCCCTCGAACCGCGTGCGCCAGTGGTCGGGGTCCAGGGTCGAATGGAACTGGGATACCAGGTTGCCGACCCCCATCTGGTACCCCGACAAGGGGGCCACTCGTAAGAGCAAGCCGCGGTCAGGACGCGAGAACGAGACCTCTCGCACCACGCGACCGTAGTCGGTGCGCTCGTCCCAGTCCCCTCAGGCCCGAGTCCGGATGGAACCGCAGGGGGGCGCCCAGGGTCAGGCGGAACCCCTGATGCCCCAGGTCGAAGAAGACATCGGCCCCGATCGAGCCGTGCCGCTTGATCATCCCGCCCAGGGCCGAGACGTGCGCCGCGGCCACGGGCTCGTCGGCCCGGGCCCGACCTCCGCCGGTCACCGCGAGGAAGGTCGCGACCATCACGAGCGCGTGGATTGCGCGGGGCGCTCCAGGCATGGCTCGATCGTACTTCGCGGCCCGGACCGTCACCAAGCCCGCGTCAGGGGATTCCGGAGGCGGGAAGACTCCGTCCGGTCAGTCGAGGAACTGCTTGAACGCCTCGATCTGGAAGACGAGGGCCGTGTCCGTGTGCCAGGCGTCCAGGAAACTCGCGAACGCGGCCCGCTCGTAGGGCAGGGGGCAGTAGGCCTCGAAGATGAAGTCCGTGTCCTGGTCCAGGTAGGCCCGGGAGGCACCGGCACTGGTGTTCAGTTCGTTCACGTGCGACAGGAATTCCGCCCGGTGGGCCTTGCCGTGCGCGCTCCCGCGGAAGATGATGGTCAACAGCACCCCGCCGCGGTACGCCTTGAACAGGAAGTTCAGGAACCGATCGTGCACCGCGCGGTAGTGCTTGCCATGCTCCAGCGTCTGGATCGTGTAGCCCTGAAACTCGAGGTGCTGCTGGACTTCCTGGATGTCGGCCATGGGGGACAGCCTCCGGGTGAGAAGAGAGCCCGACCCTATCCCCCCGATCCCGCGATGTCAAGTTCGTCCGAAGTCCGGGGGGCGGGGCGCGCGGGGTCCGGCGCGATCCGGTAGAGCCCGATGCGCATGGTTTCCCCCACCGGGATGCACCAGGGGAAATCGAGGTCCTGGTCCGGCCGCGGTTCCCATCCGTCATAGGGGACCGGGAATCGTCTGACCTCCACGTCCCGCTCGATGACGGGCTCGATCCCGGGGATCGCCAGGGCATCCCGGCAGGCCGGGTGCATCCCGCGTTCGCCGCAGGTCCGCATGAAACAGCGGGTCCCGAGGAACACATACGTGGGAACGTCGCTTCCCATCCGCGCTCGCACCTGGTCGAGGCCGATCACGTCGTCGTTCCGGTGGGGCGGCCGAAACAGGTAGTCGGGGAAGCCGAGGTGGACCCGCTCGGGGGGATCGTCCCGATACGCACGCCTCGCGAGGACCACTGGCCCCCGGGGCAGGGCCGCGATCGCCTCGCGGATGAGGTCCTCCTCCTCGTCCGGGTTGGTCCGCTGCCAGAGGGTGGGGATCGTCCACAGCATCGAGGCCGCCACCACGGAAAGGACCGGCCACAGCACCTTCCTCCCCGCCGACGCGATCCGCTCGACCCCGAGACCGGCTGCGAGGGCCAGGAAGGCGAGCGCCGGGGCCTGGACCCTGGGGATGGAGACGTACGGGAGGTCCACCTGGGACAGGGCCACGCCGCACAGGTGCAGGACCGCGAGGGCGAGGGGGATCCTCCGCCCCCGCAATGCGACCGCGACGCCGGCGGCGAGCGTCAGGCCCAACGGGAACAGCGTCGGACGAAACGCGGCATTGCGGAGCGCGGTCCCGAGGAGCATGACGACCGGCAGCAGCAGGGGGCGCTCCACCAGGTTCGGGTTGTTTCCGAGCGCCACCTCGGAGCGCATCACCAGGAACAGGTGGACGACCCTCGCGACGAACAGGAATCCCGCCACGGCCAGGGGCGCGACCGGGAACCGGATCGGCCGGCGAAACCCGGAGGCCGTCGCGAGGACCACCACGGACAGCGGAGCCAGGATCAGCATCTCGGGCCGCGAGAACACGACGAGCGACAGGCAACCGACCGCGATCCATGCGTCCTGGACCCGCCGCTCGTCGCGCCAACGGAGCGCGGTGGCGAGACCGAGCAGGAGCCACAGTTGTGCGGGGACCCCGAGGCTCTCCGAGGCCGAGTCCTTGATGAACAGGGGGGTCACGGCCAGGAAGGCCGCCGCGAAGACGACCGCGCGGGGCGGCGCCCGCAACCGGGCCGCGAGCCACCCGCCGGCCAGGGGACACAGCGCCCCCACGACGTTGTTGACGTCCATGATCACCTGGTGCGACGGTCCGGTGAGGAAGAAGACCAACCGATACAGGAGCAGGGCCGCCGGTCCGTATTTCGGAACGTGGTCCAGGGAGGAAATGGTTTCGACGTGAAGATATCCCATGTAGTACATGACCATCCGGTCGGGGGCCAGGAGCCTGGCCGCGAGGCCGAGACCGGTGATGGCCAGGATGACCGCGAGGACCCGTTCCCGGGGAGGCGCGCCCCGCTCCCCGGGCGCGCGGAGGTCCTCCGCGACGCGGCGAGCGACGATCGGGAGCGTGGCGAGGAATCCGGCCAGCAGCAGGATGCCGGCGCCGAGGATGCCCCGATCCAGGAGCCACATCCCGTTCACCACAACAGCGGGTGAAGCCGCATCAACTGAGGCCCCGGGACCTCGCCGCGTCTCATCGCCTCGATGTCCTTCCTGGCCTTTTCGACCTTGGCGTTGCTGAAGCGGATGCGCTTCTCTCCCTCGAAGACCTCCAGGAACCGTTCCATCTCCCGGATCGCGCGATCGAGGTCGAAGGTCCGAACCACCAGCGAACGGCAGTAGTAGATGTCGGGATTGGCCTTGGCGAACGGCTCGAGCGAATCCAGCAGGCGGAGCGCCCGGTCGCGGTCCCCGGTGAAGAAATACGCCATGGCCAGGTACATCGCGGGCCGGGACTCCTCGGGGAACTCCCGCGCGGCCGCCTCCAGGTACGGGATCGCCTCCGAGAAGCGGTCCAGGTAATAGAGCCCGAGTCCGGCCAAGTAGGCCGCCACGAGGTCCCCCGGCTCCGCGCGAGCCAGGGCGACCAGGGCCCGCACGTTCCGGCGGGTGATGAAGTCCCCGCCCGCGAAGACGGAGCCCAGGGCCTCGATGGCTCCCGGATAGTGGGGATCGGCCTCGACCAGGAGGTCGAGACAGCGGAGGGCCTCGGTCAGGGACTTCCGTGCGGAGAAATACTGGCCGCACGCGAACAGGATGTCCTGGATGTCGGGGCCCAGGGCACGGGCGTCGGAATGGCCCTCCAGGGAGGCCGACACGAGGTAGCGGACCAGGTCGTCCTTGCCCAGCGCGGCGGCCGACCGCAGTCTCACGTGCAGTTCGCACGCCGGCATGTGTCCGTCCTCGGGGGGACTTCCCAGGACCTCCGCGACGCGGCCCGCGAATCCCTCTCTCACCAGGAGGTCGAGCGCTTCCATCCGTGCGCAGTGCGTGTCGAGTGGACGATCGTTCCGTTCCCCGGGACCGCCGGCGGCCGGTGACGCGCGGGCCAGGTCCGCGAGGGCCGCCCGGGCCTCCTCGGGCCTCCCGGACAATTCGGCGGTCGCCGCCCGTTCGAGATGGAGCCCGGGGTCCACGGTGTCCCGGGTCGCCAGGGTCAATGCTAGGGCCTCGTCCAGGAGACGGCGGGCGCGGGTGACGTCACCGATCAGCCGGAACGCGAAGGCGGCCCCGCGCAGCATCTCCGGGGACTTCCTGCCTTCCTTAGCGAGCCGGTGCGCGATGCGCGTCAGGGGGGCCGGGTCGCCGCGACCGCGGGCCTCGACCGCCCGTTCGAGCAACCCCCCATACGGCTCGGGCAGGGGAAAGGCCACGCGCCCCGACGGATTCCCATCGAGGGGGAGCGAGAACTTCCGAGCGGTCCCTCCCGCGGGGTCCGACCCCGGCGCGGATGCTTCCGGTCTGCCGGTCGCATCCGGGGGGCGAGGCTCGACGAACCGCCACTCGAACATCGTCTCCTTCGACCGGAGCCGCTCCGCGATGGCGGCGATGACCTCGGGGGGCGGCGGGGGTCGGTCCGCGATGCGAACCAGGCCGAACCTCGCGGTGCGGGCCAGGGGATCCGCGGCGACCGAGGGGTGGACCAGGGCGATGGCGGCGTCCGTCCCCCGGTCGGACCGGAGGGATACCTCCACGCGATTGAAGTCCACCCGGATCGATCCGACGACCCATTCCCCCTGTCCTGGGACCGTGGACAGCGCGTCCTTGAAGAAGCCTTCCTGGCCGCCGGGAATGACGTGCCCGGCGGGCGGCGGCTCGCGGGTCGCTCCGTCTTCAGAAATCAGTATTGCAACACAGAATGTCATCAAGAATCTTGCATTCGACATCGCCGTGGCCTCCACCGCGTGGCGCCCATAGGAACTTCCATCCACGAAAAAAGCCTCCGGGCAAAGTATCCCCAGGGCCTTCGCGGGTGTCAATTTTTT
>JBBIPO010000191.1:0-6883 GCA_037442805.1 Deltaproteobacteria bacterium | reverse complement strand
GCCCCTCGGGCAGCGTGGCCGGGGCCTCGCCGGGGTGGGGCGCCACTCCCTCGTGCTTGGGTTCGGACCAAGGGGATGCGGGGAATCCGGCGTCCAGGGCCGCGGCCAGGGCGGCCAGACCCGGCGGGGTCGCCGGGGCGTCGTACGAGAACCAGCGGCCCTTCTGGGCACCCCCGGCATCCTGGGCACGCATCTCCAGTGAGGCGGCCGCGCCACCGGGTCCGACGAGCCTCACCAGGATGGAACGGGCCTGCACCTGGACGGATTCGAGCGTCCACCCCGCGGGGACCGCCGATTTCACGGCATCGGACCGGACGATCCCCTCCAGTTGCCGGCCCACCTCAGGCGACAGGACGGCCGGCCCGGGGGGACGCTCGGGCCCGCCCGAGGATTCCCTGGAGCGACACGCGGGGAGGACCGCAATGGCCCCGGCCGCGATGGCCATGACAAGAATTTGTCCTTTCATGGGTCACCTCCTGCGTCTCCTTTCGGTCTGGCCTTCGCCATCGGTCGAGAAGAGTAGCACGGGTCCGGCTCCGTGGCCGTTTCTGGGGGATTGAAAACAGTCGGGGGTCTGCCGGAGAATAAATGGGCCACCGGCGCGAGCAGGCCATGCTCAACCCGCAGCTGCTGCTCCTCCTGGCCCCGGGGGCCCTCGTCGCCACGGAATGTGCCGTGAGTCGCCTTCAGGGAGGGCAAGGCGCCGAGTCGGAAGCCCGGACCAGGCTCGGGCAGGCCACCCGCCTCGTGGTCTGGCTCCAGAAGGTCCGGGAAGCGGACCTCGTTCGCCTGGACCCGGACGTGGTGGTCGTGGACTACTCGCGCGATGGCGGAGAGGACGGGGAAAGGACCCCGATCGAGGTCGAACACCTTCGCCGACGCCCCGGCGGAGGGTCGCGCATCGTCCTGGCCTATCTGAGCATCGGGGAGGCCGAGGATTATCGTTTCTACTGGAAGGACCTGCGGACCCGGCGCTCGCTGGTGGGCCCGGCGAACCCGCGCTGGCCAGGGAACTACCTGGTCCGCTACTGGGACCCCGCGTGGCACGATATCGTGTACCGCGGTCCGCGCTCGTATCTGAACCGCATCCTGACGCAGGGTTTCGATGGCGTGTTTCTCGACACGGTGGATGCGGCGGAGCGATGGGAGGACGTGGGGATCGCCGACGCCCCGGCCCACATGGCGGCCCTGGTGCGGGCCATCGCAGAGCAGGCGAGGGCCCGCCACCCGGGCTTCCTGGTTGTGGCGCAGAATCCGTTTCGAATCCTGGCCGAACCGGGGCTGCTGGGGGCTGTTTCGGGCGTGTCCTCCGAGGCCCGCCTGTTCCCCGGAGGGCACGAGGCCGGCCCCGCGCTCCGCCAGTCGGTTCTCGACACCCTCGCGCAGGTTCGCCGGCGCGACCGGGCGGTCCTGGTCATCGAGTACCCGCGGTCGAGGTCGGAGAGGGCGCGTCTGTGGACCCTGTGCCGGGAGCACGGCTTCCTGTGCTTCGCAGGGTCCCCCCGCCTGGATGGGCCGGGGTTCCACATCGAATCGGATTCGCTGGCCCACCCCGCGCCCCCGCGCCCCGACGACGGCGGGCCACGCCCTGGGAGGTCCCCATGACGCAAGAGCGAAGGACGGAGCGACGGCGACCGTTTCGACACGAAGTCGAGGTCGAGCAGGAGTTCGCGGGACGCCGGTTCACGGCCACGATCCGGGACATTGGGGCCGCCGGGATGTTCATCGCGAGCCCCGAACCCTTCGTGGCCGGAGACTTCATCCGGGTGCGGTTCCAGTTGCCCCGCACCACGTCCCACATCGTGCTCGAGGCCCAGGTCGTCCGCACCCAGGCCGCCGGCCCGGACCGGGAGGCCGGAGTGGGGGTGCGCTTTCTGGACGCCCCGGAGTGGGTCGTGGCGGAAGTTCGCCGGTTCGTCGCCGAAGCGGCGGGCGTGGACGATGACTGCTCCCGCCGGAGATGAGCCCTTGCTGTACCGCCGGCTCGTTCGGCCTGCCCTGTTTCGTCTGGACCCCGAGAAGGCACACCTCCTCGGACTCCAAGCGCTGCGGGCCGTCGGAGCGTCCCGGCACCTCGCGGCCGCGTTGCGCGCGAGCCTGATCGGCTCGGGACGCAAACCGGTTCGCGTCCTGGGCCTCGCGTTCGAACACGGGCTTGGCCTGGCGGCAGGGTTCGACAAGAACGCCCGCGCCCTGTGGGGACTGTACGCGCTCGGATTCGGATTCGTCGAGGTGGGATCGGTCAGCGCGAGGCCCTGGCCGGGGAACCTGCGACCGCGCGTGTTCCGCGTCCCGCGCGAACGCGCCCTGATCAATCGCATGGGACTGCCGTCGGACGGCGCGGAGGCCGTGGCCCGCCGCCTGCGGCATCGCCCCCCGATCCCCACGTTCGTGAACGTGACGCGGACCGCGGACCCGTCGCTGTCCGGCGAGGCCGGGGTCGAGGACATCTGTCGCGCCATCGCCGTGCTGGCCCCGGTGTCGGACGTGTTCGTGTTGAACCTGTCGTGTCCCAACACGCCCGACGGGCGGACCTTCCAGGAGCCGGAGGCGCTCGGGGCCTTGTTCCGAGCGGTCCGGGCGCGTTGCGGCGATGGGTTGCGACCCGTCCTGGTCAAGGTCTCGCCCGACCTCGCACGGGACGACCTGGACGCCCTAGCCCTGACGGCGATGCGAGCGGGCGCGCGGGGATTCGTGGCTTGCAACACGACCCTGTCACGGGAGGGTCTGGCCCGCCCGCCCGCCGGGGACTGGCCCGCCGGCGGTCTGAGCGGCCCCCCGCTGCGGGAGCGCTCGCTGGCCGTCGTCGGGCGTTTGCGCGAGGTCGCGGGCCCCGACGCGGTGATCGTGGGGTGCGGCGGGGTGGAGTCCCGACAGGACGTGGAGCGCTTCCAGGAGGCCGGGGCCGACCTGGTCGAGGCCTACACCGGGTTCGTTTACGGGGGTCCACTCTTCTGCAAGAACCTGGTGAAATGACCTGAGGCGTACAATCGTGGAACAGGTCTTTGATGTCATCGTGATCGGCGCGGGGGTGGCGGGCCGGGTCGCCCTGCGCACGCTCCAGGGGACGGGCGCGCAGGTCGCCCTGGTGGAGCAACGGGACACGGTCCTCTCGAAGTGGCGCGCCGAGACGGCCGGCCGCCGTGTGGACAAAGTCGAGGTCTTCCTGGGAACAGGGCGTGTGACCGGTCCGGGTCGCGTCGAGGTCACGGGGGCCGCGGAAGGCACCACGCTGCGGGGCCGCGCCATCCTGCTGGCGACGGGGTCCTGCGTTCGGGACCTGGGTCTCGACGGTCTCGGGGTCGAGCGAGACCCGGACGGGTTCTTGCGGGTGGACGACCGGTGCCGCACCCGGCTCCCGGCGCTCTTTGCCGCCGGGGATGTCACCGGGCCCCCGTTCCTGGCGGAAAAGGCCGAGGAACAAGGCCGCGTCGCGGCCCTCGCCGCCCTGGGGAGGCCGGCCAGGCTCGTCTGGTTCTGAAGCGGGCGTTCCTCGCTCGCGCCTTCTGGCCCGCGTCACGGGTTCGCCACGGCCCACAGCCCCTCGAAGTACGCGGCGGCCTCACCCGCGAGTTCCGGGGACCGGACCGCGGCCCCGGCCTCGTGGTTCTTTCGCAGTCCCGAGCCGACCCAGTTGCCGCTGGTCAGCACGACCCAGTCGTCCGCCACGACCATCTTGGCGTGGGTCACCACCTCCGGCGAATCCAGGCGCACCCCCACCCCGGCGGCCACGAGGACCTGCCGCGACGCCTCGTTGGCGGCGTTCACCTCCTCGGCGAACCCGCTCCGCTCGAGGACGACGCGGGTATCCGCCCCCCGGGTGCGCGCCTCGATGACGGCCTGGAGCAGCCCCGCGGCGTCCCCGTCCTTCGAGTCCACCTGGTACTGGATGACTAGGACGCGCCGGGTCGCGCCCTCGAGCAAGGGCCGGACCGCGTCCCCGTACTGCCCGTCCCCGATGAACCGCAGCGCGTCCTCGCCCGAGGCGTCGAGCGTTTGGGGGTCGGCATCCGACTCCCACAGCCGCGACACGTAATCGGCGAACACCTCGGCGGGGCTTCCCCCGGTGAACAACCAGTTCGCCTCGTGGTTGTATGTCAGCGAGGAGGTCGAGAGGTTCGTGCTGCCCACCAGGACGCGGGTCCCGTCGGCGACCACGACCTTGGCGTGCAGGGTCCTCCACGACGAATCCAGGCGCGCCTGGACCCCACCCGCGACGAGGGACGCGACTCGCGCCGCGTTCCCGTCCACGTCCCGTTCGAGCAAGACCCGCACGGTGACCCCGCGGGCCACGGCGGCCAGCAGGGCGTCATGGACCTGGTCAGGCAGCGTCCCGTTCAGGAACTCGAGGTGGACCACCTCCACCCGTTCCCGGGCGCCCCGAATCAGGCCGAGGAGCACCGGAAAGGCCTCGCCGTCCGCCACAAACGCCACGGGCGCCGGCGGTCCCACGTCGGCGCCTGCCTCGTCGGCCGTCCCGACACCGCGGTCCCCCGGCTCCTGGCCAGGGCCTTCGTGGGTTTCCGCGGCGCGGGCCAGGTCCTCGAACGACCATGCCTCTCCGCTCCAGACGTCCGGGACATCGTGACGCAGCAGGTTTCCCCCCGGCCGCGAGCAGGCCGCGATCACCAGCGCCGCCGGAAGGAAACCGGTCACGAGGCTGTGGCGTGGGCGCGTTTCCACGGCCGCATCATACAACGGTCCATGGCCTGCGGCGCTCGCACGACCTTGACCGTGTGCGGTGACCGTGGCGGTGACAGCGGAGGGTGACCGTGACCGTGTCCGGAACCGTGACGGAGGCCGTGACCGGAACCGTGTCCGTGATTGCCACAGAGCCCCTGCCGGACTCCGGACGCCAGACCCCCGACCCCGGATGCCGGTCTGTTGCCACGCGGTGTGCCTTCTGGTACGGAAGGGGCCATGGACCGCGCGACCCATGGCCCCGTGGACCTCGTCGCCCTTCTGCCGGAGGAGGTCTCGACCCTCCTCGCGCCGCTCGGGGAGCCGCCCTATCGGGGACGTCAGGTGTTCTCCTGGGTCCAGGCCCGGAGGGTCGGCAACTTCGACGCCATGACGGACCTGCCGAAGCGCCTCCGCGCCTGGCTCGCGGAGCACGCGGTTATCTCGCGCATGGAGCCCCGCACGCTTCTGACCTCGTCCGATGGGTCGCGCAAGGCCCTCTACGACGTGCCGGGCGGGACCATCGCGTCGGTCCTGATGCCGTCCGAGGACCGCGTGACCCTGTGCATCTCGTCCCAGGTGGGGTGCCGGATGGGGTGCGCCTTCTGTCTGACCGGGCGGATGGGCCTGACGCGCAACCTCACGGCCGCCGAAATGGTCGGGCAGGTCCTGGCCGCCTCGCGGATGCTCCCCGAGGGTCGTCGCATCACCAACGTCGTCTTCATGGGCATGGGGGAACCCCTGGACAACCTCGCGGAGGTCGTGAAGGCGGTGCGGGTGCTGACGCACCGGGAGGGGCTCCGGGTCGCCCCCCGGCGGACGACGGTCTCGACCGTGGGGCTAATCCCGCGCCTGCGCGAGTTCATCGAGGCCGGGACCGGCGCGAGCGTCGCGATCTCCCTGTGCGCGACCACGGACGAGGCGCGTCGCGCCGTGGTCCCCATCGGGAAGAAGTACAGCCTTGCTGACCTGGTGTCGGTCCTGCGCGAGATGGCCCCCGGACATGGGCACCGCTACACCATCGAATACCTCTTGATGGACGGCGTCGGGGATTCCATCGAGGACGCGAGGCGCCTGTCGCGCATGCTGGCGCGTTTCCCGGCCAAGGTGAACCTGATCCCGTTCAACCCCTGGCCGGGGGCCCCCTTTCGGCGGTCCTCGGACCAGACGGTCGAGGCGTTCCACCGTTTTCTCGTGTCCCGGGGGCACCTCGTGACCATCCGCCGCAGCCGGGGTCAGGACATCGGAGCCGCCTGTGGGCAGCTGGGTGAGGACCGGGCGTCAGAACCTGGATGAGCCCAGGGCAATGCGGAGCAGGCGCAGGAGTTCCTGCGCCTCGGCGCGGGCCGAGGCGTTCCGTCGAAGTTCGCGCTCGACCGCGACCCTCAGGTCGTCGTTCCCCGACAGCCGCATCTCTTCCAGGCACCTCCGCTCCGCGTCGAGGAGGTCGCGCAGGCGCCGCGCGTGCTCGAGGGCCAGTCCGTAGGAACCGGATGCGGCCAGGGTCCGCGCCGCGGCCATCTCGGAGGCGATTTCTTGCCGGTCAGGCGTGTCGGCCGGACACTCCCCGGGGACGGCTCGTTCCGGCGAACTCGCCAGCAGGGGCGGGGGAAACGCGAGCATCGTTCCCACGAGGACCGCGAGGAAAACCGACGTCGCCTGGCAGGTGGTCATGTTCGAACGTTCCGACCGAGACCTGATGGCATTATCGGGAGGCGGCGCGCCGAACTTGAGAGGCCCATCGAGGACGCGCCTCGGGGAACGGTTTTCCCTGACGGCAACCGTCCCGAAACGCGCGCCTGTCCCGGAGGTCTGGGGTCAGGGGTCCGGCGTCCGGGGTCCGCGGGCCGGCAGGGACTCCGAGGCGAACACGAACACGGTTGCCGACACGGTCACCGTCACCGACATGGACACGGTCACGGTCCCGCGCGCGTAGCGCGCCTTCTGACTGCTGCGTGCCAACGCAGCCTTGTCATGGCGCGGGCATCGCCACGGGAACCCTCTTCGGAGGATCTGGTGGGTCCCGGAGCAACCGTGGGCATCTCGTCATACGACGTGTATGATTGGATGCGGATCTGACTGGAGGCCGTCCGATGCCCGTGCGAACCACGATCGTTCTGGACGAGCAATCCGCGATGTCGTTTGACACAGCAGCCATGCAGGTCTCAGGGGGTCAGGAGAATGGCTTTACCCCAGGAATTTC
>JBBIPO010000190.1:0-6923 GCA_037442805.1 Deltaproteobacteria bacterium | reverse complement strand
CGGGAACCAGCGATGGACCTGGGACGCGCTCTTCAAGTGGAACTTCAAGGCGCATGGACACGGTCACCGACACGGCCACGGTCGCGGACAGGAAATGGGAAACCGGAAACGGGAAATGGGAAATGAACGATGGAAGAGGCGGGGAGGAGAAACGCGGCGCGGAGGCGCGCGTAGCGCGGCCTGGAGTGCGGCGTGCCAACGCCTCCTGGTCCCTGCGGCTCCAAGAGCCGTCAGCCGTTCACGCGGAGGAACTCCTCCATGAAGTCCACGAGGGTCCCGACCGCATCGAGGCCGTTCGCGTTGTACATGGAGACCCGGATGCCCCCCATCGTCCGGTAGCCCTTGAGCCCGACCATCCCGTTCTTCTTCGCCTCGGCGACGAAGCGGGCGTCGAGGTCCTCGGTGGGCAGGCGGAAGGTCACGTTCATGACCGAGCGGTGCTCCGGCACGGTCACGAGCGGCCGGTAGAAGCCGGCGTGCCGGTCCAGGCACCCGTACAGAAGGTCGGCCTTGGCGCGGTTCTGGCGCTCGATGGCCGCGAGCCCTCCCTGGGCCTTGTAGGTGGCGAGGACGTTGCGCAGGATGTAAACCGAGAAGCACGGCGGCGTGTTGTAGAGGCTGTTCTTTTCGGCGTGGACCTTGTATTGGAGGATGGCCGGCAGGCGGTCGCTGCACTGGGCGAGGACGTCGTCGCGGATGAGGACCAGGACCAGGCCCGACGGCCCCAGGTTCTTCTGGGCCCCGGCATAGATGAACCCGAACGGTTTCACGTCGAAGGGTCGCCACATCATGTCCGAGGACATGTCGCACGCGAGGGGGATTCCCCCCGTGTCCGGCCACTCGTGGAACTGCGTGCCCTCGACCGTGTTGTTGGACGTGAAATGGACGTACGCCGCGTCCGGGTTCACGCGGATCTCGTCGGGTCGCGGCAGGCGCGTGAAGGACTCGCCCTCGGTCGTGGCGATGCAGCGGGCGCGGTCGGCGCCGGCCCAGGTCACCGCCTCCTTGAGCGCGCGCTTCGCCCACGTCCCGGTCACGATGTAGTCGGCCTTGCGCCCGTCGTGCAGGAGATTCATGGGGAGCATCGCGAACTGGAGGTTCCCGCCTCCCTGCAAGAGCAGGATGTGGAAGTGGTCGGGGACGGCGAGGAGTTCCCGCACCAGCGCGATGGCCTCGGCGTGGACCGCGTCGTATTCCTTGGCGCGGTGCGAGATCTCCATCACGGACATCCCGGTCCCCTCGAAGTCGAGCATCTCGTCCCGGGCGCGCTCGAGCGCCGGGAGGGGCAGGGCCGCGGGCCCCGCGTAGAAGTTGATGACGCGCCTGGACATGTCGGCATCCTCCGGTTTTCGTGGAACGAGCAACGGCCTTTTCTACCTGGAACGCCCTCGGGTGTCCAGAGGGATCGGCCGGAACCTTGCGGCGAATGGGAGGGTTTCCGGCAAGGGCAGGGAGGGGTCCAGGCCATAGAAATCCTTGAGGATCGCGGCCACGCCCTCCTCGTCCATGCCCCGGGCGGTTACGGTGACCACGACCTGGATCAGGGCCTCGCTCGATACGCCGCCGTCCAGGGTGACCACGCGGACATCCGGCGCGGTTCCCGGGGACAGGGTCGCCTCGACCTCGAAGCGTGGCGCGAGGAGCGACAAAGTCGCGACCGCGGCCCCGTTCAGGTCGCGGACGATCAGGGGGACCTCGGGGGCCTGTCCGGTGAAGCCGTCGCCGCCCGCGGCCAGGGCGATGACGACCTCGGTCCCGGGGTCGGGCAGGCCGCTCGCGTCATGGTCCTGGGCCAGGATCAGGATGGGCGACGCGGGGGGGCCGCTCACGCCCCACAGCATCCTCGGGAGGAACCCGCGGAGGATGGTCCGGGCCGCCTCGTCCTCGGGCACCAGGACCTCGGTGGTCGCCGCGTCCGACATGAATACCGCCTCGGGCGCCGCCTGCCAGTCCTCCGAGACGTCGCCGAAGACGCCGGCGATCAGCGAGGCGAACTGGTCGTCCCGGCGCGACCAGAAATACGCGGTGGACGTCTCGTAGAGGTAGCCGAACTTGTAGGCCGTCAGGCTGTCGGGCCGGGGACGGGCGACCTGGTCCGCCGGGTCCCGGTAGCGCGCCTCGCCCGCCCGGACGATGTCGAGGACCTGCGACGTGATCGCGCGCGCCTCGGCGAGCCGGGACTCTGCCTCGGTCCGCAACGCCGCGCGCACCGAGGGGTCCGGCTCCCGCGACCGGGCCGCGGCCCGCGCCCTCTCGACCCGCCAGTCCCGCGCGGCCAGGACGCCCCGGTACAGGGCCAGCGCGTGGTCCAGGCGCATCACGAACAGGCGGACCGCGTCGCGGACCTCGCCGACCAGGCGGCGGGTCTGGTCGCTCCCCTCCTCTGGGACCTCGGGCAGTCCCGCGAGGATCGCCTCCACCTCGGTTCGCATGGCCGCCAGGCGGTCGAGGTCGGCCTCCTTCCACGCCGCGAGGGCGTCGTCGTCCATCTCGAGCACCTGCCGGAACGGGACCTTGGGCGGGCGGGCCAGGACCCCGGCCGCGGCCCCGACCTCGTCCTGGGGCAGTTCCCCGGCGAGGTAGAAGATCAGCGAGGGGTTCAGGTCATAGAAGTAGCGTTGCTGGAGATCGGACAGGGCCTTCAGGGCGGTGGCGACGGCGGGCCCGGCGGACCCGTACGCGGGTGAAATCCAGTCCAGATAGGCGTCCCACGTGACCTCCGGGTCCCAGGTGGCGCGCGTCAGGAAGTGATCGTATTGCCAGTAGGTCCACTCGCGCCCCGTGGTGAAGGTGAAATGTCCGGACACGGACCAGCCCGGGCTGGCATCGGTTGGGACGACCGCGAAGGCCGGAAGGACCTCGCGCAGGTCGTGCTCGCGCGAGCGCCCCGTGATGGGCAGGACCAGGGGCACGTTGTTGTCGAAGCCGAGCCACCAGGCGGTCTCGGGGAAATAGATGGTCGCGCGGCGCTGCTCCGCGGCCTGCCCGAGGAAATCCTTCTGATGATGAAAGTTCGTACATCCATAGACCGGGGCCGGGTGGTCCAGGTCGTAGAACATGGTCGTGTGGACCACGACCCCGACCCTCGGGTCGGCCCGCAACGGTAGGTGAAAGTACGGACTGCCGTCCGACGCCGTCACCCCACAGGGGATGTGGACCCATGCGAAGACCTTCGCGTAGGGGTACGGCTCCGTATCGAGGTATTCCTTCTTGAGCCCGTCGCGCTGGCAATAGTTGGAACTCATGTGGTCGAGGGCCTCGTCAAGCCAGGCCACGGCCCGGTCCTCCGGGGTCGTGCCGGGCGGGGCGCGCGGGGTCGTGAACTCGCTGGTCCCGAACTGGAAGGTCACGAAATCGAACAGGGCACGCCGCGGGGGGCCGGTGACGAGGCCCGACGCCGTGCGGATGTCCGGACAGGGGGCGCAGGCGGGGCAGGTGGCGTCCGGCGGAACGTGGTCCAGGATCCGGTCCAGGCCCTCGCGGATTCGGGCCCCATCGTCCGCCGGGTCCCCGGAATCCTCCAGGAGCCTCCAGGCATTCTGCTGGCGGTCCAGGAAGGACAGGACGACCCCGACCCGGATCCCGTAGCGATGCGCCTCGTCCACGATGTCGCGGATGTGGGGAATCCAGGCCTCGAGGTCCACGGTCTTCAACAGGTGAAACGTCAGCGTGTTCTGGCGGTTGCGCGCGAGCCACTTGAGATACCGGCTCGCGGCCTCGCGGGCGCCCGGGTAGGCGGGGTTCAGCAGGAAGTCGGCGGCCGGGATCGGGTGCTGGGTGTGTTCGTGGAAACCGCGACGAAGGAAGGCGGGCGATTCGTCGAGGGCCTCCGCGGGCCACGGGAGCGTCGCGCCGGGGTTGTCCGGGAAGAACGTCTCGTCGGGGTGGAGGTATCGCACGCCGAGGTCCGCCGCGACCTGGTACAGCCCGTACATGGCCCCGATCTCGCTGCGGGCCAGGATCGCCAGGGAGGGGCTCCCGCCCCCGAGCCGTCCCACCGCGATGCGATATCCCTGGTCCCCCAGGGCCTCCGTGAGCAGGCTCGTGACCGTGACGCTGATGGTAGGCCGTCCCACCACGCGGTCCGGGTCCGTGGTGATCGCGTCCTCCGGAACGGGGACGCCCGCGATGCGGGCCATGGCCTCGACCACGTCCCGCGCCGCCATCTGCACCCCCTCCCCGAACATGTCCGCCAGGAGGATCCGGACATCGAGGGCGCCGCCGCTGGCGAGACGCGGGGCCTCGCCGGGGTCCATCGTGGCGACCCGACAGGCCGCGAGCATCGCGGTCAGGACAAGGGTGGGCCGGTGGGCCAAGCCGGTCGTGGACTTCCTCATGGGACACCCTTTTTTTTCATGGCCCGCCCACCCACCCCCTCCGGCCGACCGGAAAACCCGCCCACCCACCCCCTCCGGCCACCTCGGAGGGACCTCTCGGGGATTGTACCGCCGGTCCTACCTTCCGACCCTCGCCATGAACCGGATGATCTCCCCTTTCAGGGCCTCGGCGGCCTCGGGCATGACCGCGGCGAGGTTGCGGGTCTCGAAGGGGTCGGAACGGTAGCGATACAACTGCAGCGTGTTGTTCCGGAAGTCGTGGATCAAAGACAGCGTGCTCGTCCGGACCGCGACCTGCTGGAACCTGGCTTTCTTGTGATAGACGTTTTCAGGAAGATAATACATGTGGAATACGATGCGTTCGTCCTCCCGGCCCGCGTCCCCTTCGAACAGCCAGGGCACCAGACTCGTTCCCTCGAAACGGAAGTCGCCCTCGATCCGGAACAGGTTCACGAGCGTCGGGAACAGGTCCATCGTGGTCACCGGCGTCTCGATCACCCGGGGAGGCAGGAACGGGGCCCGGACCATCATGGGGACGTGGAGCACGGACGAGTGCAGGTCCAGGCCGTGATGTTTCTTCGGGTGGACCTCGTCGAAGGACTCGCCGTGGTCGGCGGTCACGATCAGGACCGTCCGGTCCTTCCCGAGGATCGCGTCCAGGCCCTCTATCAATCTCCGTGCTTCACCATCCGTGTATAACAATTCCTCATCATAAATATCTTTTTCAGTCGTCCCGAACCGGGTCCCTTTCGGGGGGTGGGTGTACGGACCATGAGGGTCGTAGTAGTGGACCCACAGGAAGAGCCTGGTTCCCTTCGATCGGCGCACGGCGTCGAGGGCGACGTCGGTGACCCGATCGGCGTTGTGATACGCCGGCGCCTTGTAGTTCGCCGCGGCATCCGCGATGGCCTCGTCGAACCCCTGCGCGAGCCCCTTCCACTTCTGGAAGTACCCGGTCGGGAGCACGGCCAGAGTCCTGAACCCGTGGGCGCGCAGCACCTCGGCCATCGTCAGGTTGTCCGGCAGGATCTCGAGCGGGATCCTCGCTCCCACGGAGCGCTTGATCTGAGAGTCGTACTGCGACGTGAACAGCGAGGGCAGGGCCAGGCGCGTGCTCGGTCCCTGGGCGTAGGCGTACCGAAACCAGGCCGATTCCGAGGCGAGCCGGCGCAGGAAGGGCATGGTCTCGCGTTCGTGGCCGTACAGGTCCATGCGGGCCGGGGCCACCGCGTCGAGCGTGACCAGGACGACGTGGCAGTCCGGACAGGCCGCGACCGGCAAGGGGTGATCCCACCGCGGCCTGCGCGACTCCTCCGCGATCCGCAGGTTCAGGTCCTCCCCGTCGCAGTCCTCGTCCACGCCGTTGTCCGGGACCTCGGGCGCCCCGGGGTACCTCTCGGCGTCGAAGGCGGCGCAGTCGCCCTCGCCGAGGAACGACAGGAGCCCGTCGCGGTCGAAGTCCATCACCCGCTTGACGAGCGCGAGCGACCACGGGGCGACCTCGGCGCGTTCCGACGCGATCAGTCGGACCGCGTTGTCCGATCCGGCCCACGCGAGGGTGGCGATGAACGCCGCGACGAGCGCGGCGGGAAGCGCGATGGAGGGCCACCGCCTGCCGCGGGCCCTGTCGGGCCGCCGGGACACGGGAATTCCGGCAAGGACCGCGAGGACCGCGGACGTCACGATGAGATGGATCGGCGTGAGATCGGTGGCGGCGACAACCCCGGCCCACCGGGACCGCGTGGCGAGCGCCAGGGCCACGAGCAGCACCAGCGAGAACCCGAGGGCCGCGGGGGGGACGAGGACTCGGGACCACGGGGAGCGCCCCGCGAGGCGCGCGATCCGGTCGTGCAACGCGAGGACGGCGCGCCGCGTGATCGCGAGCGTCGCAACCCCGATCACGAGCGCGACCGCGGACACCGCCGCCGCCTCGAGGGCGGGGGTCCGGATCCTCTCGTGGAGCCTCGTCGCCGCCAGGAACGTCAGGGCCACGAACGCGAGCGGCCCCACGACCCCCGCGAGGCACCGGAGGAACGCCAGCGCGCGTCGGGCGGGGTCGGCGGGCCACAGGACGCCCCGGAGGGCCGCCGCGGGGTCCGACCAGCCGGGCGCGACCCAGGCGAGGATCGGGACCGCGAAGGCGCCGATCGCGAGGGCCGAAGCCCCGTCGAGGCCCGCGACCGTCAGGGCGGCGCGCAACAGGGTTCCGGCGTCCTCGTCGTGGTCTCCAAGGAGGATCCACGCGGCATCGAGCGACGCGAGGACCAGGGCGAAGACCCCTGCCTGGATCCACAACGTCGCCGCCGCTCTCCGGAACCCATGCACCGGGCCGTCCTCTCGGGCTCCTCGACGGGCGCGAATCCTACCAGGATGCCCGTCTCGGTCCAAACGCGCGCTCCGCCCCTTCGCACCGATCGATCCGCGATGTTGAGTGAACCAATAGCCATGCGGGTCTCACAAGGGCCTCGGAATCGGTTTGCCCCACGAATTCGGGTTTCCGAGGTGGCTTCAAAGAATCCGGACACCATTCCAGGGGGGCGTCGCACGCCCCCCCCGTCTATCGGACGGTCC
The DNA here is from genome assembly GCA_037442805.1 of Deltaproteobacteria bacterium. Lineage (GTDB taxonomy): Bacteria > Myxococcota_A > UBA9042 > DTJE01 > DTJE01 > DYKK01. The sequence continues at coordinate 15 of JBBIPO010000190.1, read as the reverse complement.
ACTGGACCGTCCTCT
>JBBIPO010000189.1:0-6993 GCA_037442805.1 Deltaproteobacteria bacterium | reverse complement strand
GGCGCCCGCGCTGCGGGCGCGTCGCAATCCGCGCCTACAGCGCGGATTGCTCTTCGAAAAAAAACCCTTGAAATTCGGGTACGCCTCCAATGTAATTTGGAGCCGGACGGACTCTGCGGGCGGGTTTCCGCTAGGAACCTCGGCCCTCCGTACCCACAAGGAGGTCACCATGATCGAAGGAGCCAGGGAAGAACTCTACATCGAAGACCTGAAGGGCGCGCTCGACGAGTACCATCAGGTCAACCGGGAGCTCGCAAAGGTCACCGCCGAAAAGCAGAGGCGTGCCCGCCTCGTGAAGAGCCTCCTGGACGTGATGAAGATCCAGCTCGGAGAAGCACGGACGCGGGACCTGCTCGAAAAGCACGGCCTCGCGGATGCGATCCGGCCGTTCTTCACGATCCAGACTCTTCATACGGCCGGAGCCCGGACCGTGGTCCGGCGTCGCCGTGGCGAGAAGAAGGTCGTGGACCCCGCCGCCATCCTGGCCAAGGGGACGCCGGTCCGCATGATGAGCGGGCGCTACGACGGTTATACCGGCGTCGTCGCCTCCGCCCAGGCCAAGGAGACCGGCCGCGGGCTCGACGTGACGTACTTCCTGAACCTCGTCGGGCCCAGGGGCGATCGCAAGCGGACCTCCGTGAAGCACGGGACCCTCAACAAGACCTGGGGGGTGCAGTCCTGAGCGCGCTCGGGTCGGATTCCCTGGCCGTGGGCGGCCTCGTGACACGATCTTGCCGGCCGCCGGCTCTCCCCCTATGATCCGTCGTGGGTGGTCGCTCCGCGGCCGCCGGGGGAGGCGCGGTGAAGCACTTCGTCGCGTTCGTGGGCGGCATCGCGATCTTCATCCTCGGGATGGAGTTCGCGAAGGAGGGCCTGACCGGGGCCGCGGGCGGCCACTTGCGCTCCATCGTGGCCCGCACCACGTCATCCCGGCTCAAGGCCTTGGTCGCCGGGGTCGTGGCCACGACCTTGCTCCAATCCTCGACCGCCACGACGGTCATCCTCGTCAGCCTGGCCTCGACCGGTCTGATCGGCCTGGTCCCGGCCATGGGCGTCATCCTGGGTGCGGACATCGGGACCACGGTCACGGTCCAGATCCTCGCCTTCCCGGTCAAGGAATACGGCCTCCTGCTGCTCGCGATCGGGTACGCGGTCCGCCTGGTCGTGCGGAGCGGGCCCGTCCGTGGAGTGTCCGAGGGGGTGATGGGGTTCGGGCTTTTGTTCTTCGGGATGAAGCTGATGGGCGAGGGGGCCGCGCCGCTCAAGGACGCGACCGTGCTCCGGGAGGTCCTGGAGTCGAGCTCCCTGCTCGGCGTCATCGTGTCCGCGGTGGTCACCGCCCTGGTCCACTCGTCGGCCGCCACCATCGGGATCGCGATCTCGCTCGTCCAGGCTGAGGCGATCAGCCTGCACGCGGCCATCGCCCTGGTCCTCGGCGCGAACATCGGGACCTCGACCACCGCGCTCCTGGCCTCGGTGGTGGCCAAGCCCGAGGGGCGGAGGGTCGCGGTCGCCCATGTCCTGACCAAGGTCGTGGCGGTCGTGGTCTTCCTGCCACTCATCCCGGTGCTCGAGATGGGTGCCCAGGCGATCGGCGGCGGTCCACCCCGCGAGGTCGCGAACGCCCACATGCTTTTCAATACGGCCACGGCTTTGCTGTTCTTGCCTTTCTTGGGGCCACTGGCCGGCTTCATCGAGCGCGCCTTCCCCTTCCGGCCGAAGGAGGCGGAGTTCGGGCCGGCGTATTTGGACCCCGGCGGCCTCGCCGAGCCCTCCATCGCCCTCGCCAGCGTGACGCGCGAGATCTTCCGGATGGCCGAAGTGGTTGAACGGATGCTCGGGTGGGCGCTCGATGCCCTCGTGAAGTCCGACGACGCCGCCATCGCCCGCATGGAGGACGAGGACGCCAAGGTGGACCGCCTCGACAAGGAGATCAAGTTTTATCTGGCCAAGGTCCCCAAGCGCCTGATGGCGGACCGTCTGGAAAACGAGGTCCTCTTTTTGTTCTCGGTGTCGAACGACCTCGAGGAGGTGGGGGACGTGATCTCTAAGAACCTGGTGGCCTTGGCCCGCAAGAAGCGCCGGCTCGGGTGTCAGTTCTCGGAGGAGGGGTTGCGCGAGATCTCGGAGTATCACTCGGCGGTGCTCGCGAACTTCAAACTGGCGATGTCCGCCTTCGCGACGCGCGACGCGACCATCGCAGACCGGGTGATCGCCGAGAAGCGCCGGCTGCGCTCGGTTCTCGAAGAGATGGAACAGCGTCACGTGGACCGTCTGTCGCAAGGGGTGGTCGCGACCTTCGACACCGCCTCGCTGCATATGAACGTGCTGGGTCACCTGTCGCGCGTCAACTCGATCATCTCCTCTACGGCGTACCGACTCAAGAAGGACCGCGGGTAGGTTCCGGATCGGGGTGGCGGCTATCGACCTCACGTTGCAGGCGTCCGATCCGGCGAGCGACGCGTTCCAGGCGTTCCCGGGTGGCGTGTTGGCGCGCGGCGAGCCGCCTCAGACGCTCGACGTCGCGGGGCGGGACGTTCCCGGCCTCCAGGAGGGCCGCGGCCCGCTCCTGGTCCTCGAGGTCCCGGGCCAGGCCGTCGCGCAGGCGTGCGAGCCGCTCGACCTCGCGCCTCGCGTCGCGGCGTTCGCGAGCCTCTTCCTGGCGACGGGCCTCCTCCCGGCCCAGCCGGTCGTAGTGGGCCTCGATCATGGCGCTCACGCCGCCGGGCCCCGATGGCAAGAAGCGCAGGGCGTCCATCCGGTCCGAGGGATGGAAGAGCGGGGCCTGATATCGGCGTCCGGGCCGCAGGTCGCGACGGTGCGACCGAGAGGGGACGAGGCTCGCGAGGATCACCTCGTGGGGGTCGGTCCAGAACAGGTTCGGATGATGGCCCGTGCACTCGAAGAGAAGAACGCCGACCCGTTCCGGTGGCGACTCGGGACTCCGGCGGCGCGGGTGCGTCCCGCGGGGGGCCGGGACCCCGCCCGGTGCTCCCGGGCGCGAGAACTCGATCCCCACGACCCGGTCGCCATACCGGACACCCATGCGCTCGACTTGCGCTCCGACGAAGGGGCCCGCCGCTTCGAGGAACGGATGGGGGGCCGCGCGCCGGCCACGGGTCCGCGGCACGTCCAGGTGCGTGCGGTGGATGCGCGAATGGCGGGGTCGAACGCAGGCCAGAACCCGGACCTCGCCCCCGGCCGCGTCGAAGGTGAGCAGGACGGTCTCCGTATCCACGAGGTGGACGGCCGCGAGGCGGGACCCCGCCAGGACCCTGTCCAGTTCGGTCGCGACCGCCTCCAGTTCCTTGAGGGTCAGCGTCATGCGCCGATTGTATCCCACCAGGGCCTTGGAGCCGCCAATTCCGGTCGCGGCTCTTGGGGTCCCTCGCGCGCTCCCCCCTTGACCACCCCCAGGCGCAATCGCTACGCTGCCACCGACGACAAGCGGCGAGGACGCCATGAGACGTTGGACAGCATGGACGTGGGTGTTGCTGGGAATCTTCGCCTGCGGCGGGGGTGGTGCCGCCCCGGACGCGGGGCTGGTGGACCTTCTGGCGTTCGTGGACGCGGGACCCTCGGAGACGGTCACAGACTCCGTGGACGATGCGAGCGAGGCGCCGCTCGTGGTCACGGAGGATTTCCGCGTGGTGTACGCCTACGCGGGACGGCCCGGCACCGCCGTGTCCGGGCGCTTCGAGTTTCGCGTGGCCGACCCCCGGGACGCGGACCCGACGAACGACGCGGTGCTGCTGGCCGCGGGGGCCCAGGAGGTTCCGGACTGCACCACGGGATGCTTCCCGGACCGTGGCCTCCGGTACGTGGCCGCGGCGGTCGGCGGCTCGGGGGAGGGATACGGACTTCAGGTGTACGACCTCGGGTCCGCGGGAGGCCCCGCACCCGTGGGTCCGACCCTGTCCGGCGTGGCTCACGCGGAGTGGGCAGGGTCGGTCCTGTACTACTCGCAGAAGGTGGCGTGTCCGACCGGGACCGCGGCGACCACGCGCTGTTTCGATATGTTTCGCCTCGACCCTGCGGACCCCGGGACCACGCAACGCCTGACCCAGATGCCCCCGGTCGAGGAGGAGGGCCTGACGACCGCCTTTCAATACAACGGCTTCTTCCGGGTCGGGGAGGATGAAAAGACGCTGATATTCTTCGTTCCAACGAACGTGAGCGTGACCGTGTGGGTGTATCGAGAAGGGGTTCGACGCAAGGTGCTCGGTCCCCTGTGCGCGGCGAAGGATCCGTATGGAAACTGCATCGCGGCCGCCGGCGGGTCCTCGTTGTATCGCGAGGACAACCCGGTCGCGCTGTCGCCGGACGGCCAGACGCTCGTGTTCCCGTTGCTGGAGGAGAACCGCGAACTGCGCCTGTACCGCCACGACATCGGCGACCCGGAACCGCGATTCTCGACCCTCCTGTCGGTCCCCTCGGACTACCTGAAGAACGCCTGCTACAACCGCGAGCCGTGGCAGTTCACGGAAGTCCGGGGCCCGATCCGGTTCTCGCGGGACGGGCGCGAGGTCCTGTTCATCGGGGCCGCCACGTGCGACGACAATCAGGTCAAGCCCTGGACGAACATCCTGCGGCTCGAGGTCGCGAAGATCGGTGCCGGGACCCCTCTCGCAGAGGCGGACTTCCGCAAGGTCACGGACAACCCGCCAGGGTACTTCGCACGGGCCGTCGCCATCTCGGACTACGACCTGTCGCCGTCCGGGGAGTACGTGGTCCTGGTCGGCACGCCGACCGTGGACATGGACGGCCGGCCCTTGCCCACGCAGCCGAGCGGGCGCCACGAGCGCGACTCCGAGGTCCACGTCACGCGCACGGACGGGAAGGCGGGGCTATTGCAGATCACCAACGACGTCACCTGGACGGCCCAGTCCGTGCTCGCCATTCCCGAGGATCTCTGAATCCGTGGGCCGCGATCCTCTGACCCGAGTTGACCGGCCTCCCCTGCCTCCGCTACCTTGATGGGCGGGCACGTTTTGGGAGGTCAGGATGGACGCGACCCCGCAGGCCGAGGCGAACCAGGTCCGGTACCGGAAGGCCGATGCCCAGGAGCGGTCCCGGCTCCAGACCCTCCTCGGGCTCGACCGGCTCCGGGAGGTCGGCCTGACCCTCGACGAGGCCGAGTTGATCGGGGGGGATGTTCGCGTCCACGTCACGTGGGACCGCGTGGGGGAGGCGTGGTTCCGCGTGGTCGAGGGCCGGAACGAGTCCCGGTTCTGCGCCTCGACGCATGTCTCGATCCTGTTCGAGGGCCGGGAGGTGACGAGGCCCCTCGCCTTCCTGATGCGACGGATGGCCGCGGCCCTGCGCGACCACCCTCTGGACGAGGTGATCGCGACCTTCGTTCCCGCCCTCGAGGAGGTTCCGGGGGCCCCGGAACAGCCCACCCCCATTCACACGTGGGCGATCCCGGACGCGTGGCGTCGCTTCCTGTGCGACCACGCGGTCCAGCGCAAGTTCTTCGAGACCTTCTCGTTCGAGGGGCCGTCCCTGTACCTCATGCACGGCGACCTGGAGTGTCGCTTCATCACACCCCACGCGGGGATTCGGTTGCCGAGGTTCTTCAACTACCCCTTTGCCCTCGCGGCCGAGGGCAACTTCGGCGAAGGGTCGTCGGCCACGGACCTGGACGACCTCGACGTGATCCAGGGCGGGCAGGACAAGCTGGAGGCCGCCCTCCGCAAGGGGATTGAACGAATCAAGGACCGCGGTCCGATCCTCGTCAACTCGACCTGCGTCCCGATCGTGATCGGAGACGACGTGGACGGGGTCATCGCCGCGCACCGGCACGAGTGTCCCCACGGCATCTACCACGTGGGACCCCGCACCACGCAGCCAGTGGACATCTTCATGCAGTACGTCGAGGACGAGAAGGCCCGGGCCCTGAAGTCCCGGGAACGCCGGCCCGGCTCCGTGGCCCTCGTGGGGTTCCGGGATGTGCCGGCCCGCGAGGAGATTGTGGCCTTGTTGGAGCAGGCGGGGGTCCCCACGACCGGGTGCGTCCTGCCCGGGGTGTCGCCGGAGCGGATGCGCCGGGCGCTGCGCGCCGAGGTCCTCGTGTTCAATCCGAGCGTGATCCACTCCCCGCTGTATCGCCGGGTCTTCGGGGACGTGGATGCGGTCTGCATGGAGCCCCCTGGTCCGTGGGGGTTCGAGCGCACCCGCGCGTGGTGCCTGGCCGTGGCCGAGGCCGTGGGGCGGCGGGCGGCGATGGAACAGGTGCTTGGGGCTTGGGAAGAACGGTTCCGTGCCCGCGTTGACGCGTGGCGGGAGCGGGCACGCGGGGTCGCGATGGGTTTCGTGGTGGACCCGCCCTCCATTGCGCGCCTGTACGACCCGCTCTCCGTGACGAGCCTGCCAGTGGTCCCCGTGATCCACGAATTCGGGTTCTCTGTGAGGATGGCGGTCCACGCGGGCGACCGGGCGGCCTGGCTCAAGGCCGAGCAGACCCTGCGCGAGGCCCTCGCGGGGCTTGACCGCGTGGAGATCGTCCCGTTCGAGAGCCCGGACGACCTGGACGTCTTCCTGCGTCATCCAGCCTTGCGCGCGGTGTTCACGGAGTTCTTCTACGACCACCGCCTGACCCGCCGGGGGCTCGGCCAGTTCTCGGCCCGCGAGTTCGAGATGGGCCTCGATGGGGCCCTGCGCAGCCTCGACCGCCTGGTCACAACTGCGGACCTCCCGTTCTACCGCGCCTATGCTGAGCACTTCTCGACCTCCTCCGAACAGTGGTGGTGGGGTCCATGAACGACACCTCCTGGAACGACTACGTCCGGATGCCCTTCACGGTCGGGGTCTATCTGGCGGTCAACGCGGTGCCGGACGCCTATGTGGTCGTGGACGGCCCGGACTGCCTGTTCTTCAAGGCCGAGTTCGTCCACGGGACCCACGACCTCCACTCGACTTTGCTTGACGCCACAAGCCGTCATCGCGTGATCCACACGGTGGCCGACACCGACAACGTGGTCGTGGACCGGG
>JBBIPO010000188.1:0-7039 GCA_037442805.1 Deltaproteobacteria bacterium | reverse complement strand
GTCGGTATGTCCGTTGGAATCGTTCGCGGCGGTTTCTCGGCGGTTCGCAGGCCCGTTTTGGGCGGTTTCTCGGGTGGTGCGGACAGACTCCGGCCAGGGGGCTTCCAAAGGGTCACCCGACGGCCAGCCAGGTTGTCTGGCGTGTGGGGACGGCCGCCCGCCGGTTTGGACCCAAGACGGAAGCCTCTTCTTCTCCACGAAGCCGATGGCCAAGTGCTCGTGAATTGGCGTCACGATGGGTTCCCAGATCCGCCGTCACCAGGATTCGGCCTTCTCGCGGGGCCGTCGGGGGTGAGGGTCCGCGGGCTCGGCGGGCCCTAGCGCAGGTCCTCTTCGGCCATGTCCCGGATGGGGTTGCAGGCGTATGCCCTACAACGACAGGACCAGTCGGTCCAGGGCCGCGCGGGCGTAGGGCTGGTATATCCGGTCCTCGTCCCACTGGCGATAGGTCTCGACCGCGGCCAGCACGCGGTCCACGCCCACCTGGTCCAGGAAGGCCCGCATGGCCGGTGCGAGGTCTGCGTTCGCAAGCGCCTCCGGGGGTTGGTCCGCGGCCACGAGCAACAGGTCGGACAGGACCGAGCCGAGGAGGGCGACGTAGATCGCGACATCGTTTCGATCCGCGGCGATCCCCTCCGAGAAGGCCAGGCGCTCGGCCGGTCCCTGCTCCGCGAGCGCCAGGAAGGTCTCGAGGAACGCGTGCCGCTCGCGCAGGATCGGGTGTTCCAGGAGCGCGAGCGCCCGCCCCGGGGACCCGCGGGACAACGCGGCGGCGTCCAGGACCTCCTGGTCGGGCCGTCGGCAGCGCAGGAAGCGGACCACCTCGTCTGTCGGGAGCGGACCGAACGGGACCTGGAAGCAGCGCGAGACGACCGTCTGGGGCAGGAGGTCTGGGTTCGACGTGACCAGGATGAAGAGCGAGCGGGAGGGGGGCTCCTCGAGGGTCTTGAGGGCCGCGTTCGCGGCCGGGAGGTTCAGGAGGTGCGCGTCGTCCACCAGCAGGCACTTCCACGGCCCGACCAGGGCCTCGAAGTACAGGCGCCCCATCAGGGCGCGCATCTCGTCAATCTTGATCTGGTTGCGGTCCAGGGTCGCCACGTGCAGGTCCACGAATGTCCGGTTCTCGATGGCGCGGCAGGTCGGGCACTCCCCGCACGAGTCCCCGTCGCGCCGGTCCGGGCAGTCGAGGTACGACAGAAAGGCCAGGGCCATGGTCGCCTTGCCCACGCCCTCGGGGCCGTGAAAGAGGTAGGCGTGTGGGACCCGGTCTCGGTCCGCCGCGCGCCGCAGGACCTCCTTGACGTGCTCGTGGCCCACGATGTCCGCGAACCGCATGACGGTCTCCCTCCCGGGCGATCACCCGGCCGAATCGGGGTCGTAGCGGAACAGGGGCCCCCGGACGCGCTCCTTGAGCTCGCGGCCGAATCGGCGCGTCCAGTCCTCCTCGAAGAAGAGATGGCGCAGCAGGGCGCGCAACTCCACCACCCGGCTCAGGTTCCATTCGGTCAGGAAGCTCGGCCGCTCGTATCGCAGGCGGCGCAGGTTCTGCACCACGTGCTCGGCCTCGAGGTCGCGCACCTGCGTAACCTCGAACTCCGGCTGGTCGGGGAGGGTCCGCTCGATTCGCGGGATGTTGCGCAGGAAGAACTGCGGCGTCCTGTGCTCCAGACGGCCCGCGAGGTCAGGCGGGGGCTCGACCATCCGGCGCGGGAACTCGCGCCCGCGCAGGCGGCGGGCGGCCTTGAAGACCTTGCGCGCCATCCGGTAGAGGGGCAGGTCCTCCATCGAGCGGGGCCCCCCGAACGCCTCGGGACCCAGCGCGCGATGGTAGCGGCCGACCAGGCGGCCGCCCAGACGCTGCGTGACGAGGGGGAAATCCGGGGACTCGCGGTTCACTTCTCGACCTTGACCTGCTCGTGCTCGACGACCTCTTCCTCATAGTATTCGGGGGTGTGCTCGACGTGGGTCACGTCGCCGAGGGCCTCCTCGAGGAACTTCGTGATCTCCTTGCACTTCCTGCCCTTGGCCCCCTTGACGCCGAACCCGACCGAGCCGTCCGGATGGATCTCGATGTCAATTTCGTACTTCATACCTTCTGCCTCAATACCTTCTGACCTTGATGTGCAAGGTCTGGTCCTCTTTCTCCTCCTCGACCGCGATGGTGTAGCCTCGCTTCTTGAGTTCCTCCTTGACCTTGTGTTCCGAGTACTTGCGAATCACGAGTTTGACGAACTCCTGTTCCGTCAGGCCGCGCGTGGTCTCGACCCCCCACCAGTCCGCGACGAAGCGCACCCCCTGGGCCGTCAGGATCACGCCCACGTCGTATGACTTGCTCACATGGATGGCGAGGTCGGCTTGCGTCTTCTGGCGCTGGTAGCCGCGGACGTGGACCTTCTCGCCGGCCTTGGCCTCCGTGAAGGTAAATCCCAGGTCTTGCAGGGCGCGCTTCAGGCAGACGATGTCGTTGATCTTGGTCTGTACGGTCGTGAAATGGGACATCGGATACCCTCCAACTCGTCAAGAGATCTCGAGCCGTTGCAGCGGTCCCTCGTCCGCGGCCTCCTCCGCGACCGACGCGCGGCGGGCGCGGGACGAGGCCCACTCGCGCATGGCGTCAATGTTCTCCTTCATGGTGTAAGCCAGCGGGATCATCTCGGATGCGCTCTTGATGATCCGCTCCGTGGTTAGGTCCTCCTTGGCCTCGAAGGCATCGTACAGGGCCGAGATGATGGCCTGCTCGACCTCCGCCCCTGAAAAGCCTTGCGTGGACGCCACGATCCGCTCCACGTCGAAGTTGGTCGGGTCGCGGTGGACCGTGGAGCGGCGGTTCAGTTTCTCGATCTGGATGCGGACGATCTCCGCGCGTTCCCGCGGCGACGGCAGGTCCACGAAGAAGATCTCGTCGAAGCGGCCCTTGCGAAGCAACTCGGGCGGGAGCAGGGACACGTCGTTGGCCGTCGCGATCACGAAGACCTGGCTCTGCTTCTCTTGCAGCCACGTGATGAACGACGCAAACACGCGCGCCGTGGTCCCGGCGTCGGACTCGCCGGACGACTTGGTGCCCGAGAACCCCTTCTCCAGTTCGTCGAGCCACAGGATTGATGGGGCGACCGCCTCGGCCGTGCGGATGGCGCGACGGATGTTCTCCTCGGAGGAGCCGACGAGGGACGAAAAGACCTTGCCCACGTCCAGGCGCAGCAAGGGCATCTGCCAGAGGGACGACACGGCCTTGGCCGTGAGCGACTTGCCGCACCCGGGTACGCCGATCAGCAGGATGCCCTTGGGGATGGGCAGGCCGAATTCGCGCGCCCGCTGCGTGAAGGCCAACTGCCGCTTCTTGAGCCAATCCTTCAGGATCTCGAGGCCGCCGATGTCGTCCCATTGCTCGCGCGACTCGAAGAACTCGAGGATGCCGGACTTGCGGATGATGTGCTTCTTCTCGTTCAAGATGGTTTCGATATCGAAGTCGCGCGTGCGAACCAGCGACTTGGACAACACGGAGCGGATCTCGTTCGCGGTCAACCCGAGCGCGGCCTCCACGACCCGCTCGCGCAGGTCCTGGTCCTTGACCAGCCGGATAGAGGCGCGGTCCTTCATCGGCACGCTGTCGAGCGTGGCCTGCACGATGTCCTGGATCTCGGCGCGGCCGGGCAAGTCGAAGTCCACGACCGCCATGTCCTTCTCGAGTTCCAAGGGAGCCTTGAAGATGGGCGACAGCAGGATGATGTGCTTCTTGTACTTGCTCGTTTTCGAGAAGGACCGGCACAGGTCGCGCAGGCGGCGCACGATCGTCGGGTCCGCCAGGTACGGGTGGAAGTCCCGCAAGACGAAGACCGCGTGGTCCTCGTACTTGTCCACGTTTTCCAGGGCCCGCAGCGGGTCCCGCACGTCCTTGGGGAGTCCGGTCCCGTCCTCCTCGAAGCCCTCGGTCACGCTCCACGTCACGAACTTGCGCTTGCGGCGCGCGCAGATATCCCGCAACGACCCCTCGACGCGGTCCTCCTCGGGGGAGACGATGTACAGGAGGGAGTACGCGGCTCGGATGAGGTCCTCGATTTCCTGGGTGCTCGCAATCCCGGGCGTCTTCATGATCCCTCGCTTTTCATGGAAGAAGGGGCCTCGTCGGTAGTCCGGGCGCGGTCACCGAGGAGGGCCTGGAGCTCCGTGGCGTCTCTCGCGAGGACCCGAAACAGGTCCCGCAAGGACTGGAGGGCCTCGGGAAGCGTCACGCCACGGAGCGCCGACGACGCCTCGGCGGGGACCGGGGCGCCGCTGCGCGCGAGCCCCTCCAGGAACCCGAGGAGGTCCCGGGATTCCGCCTGGAAGACCCGCACGTCGTCCATCACGGACTCGAGCCGGTCCGCGACCTCGGCATCGAGGTCCGGTCCGCGGGGCACGGGCCCCGCGACCTCGGCGGCGCGAGGCGCGGGAGGCGCCGCCTGCAACCGGGTCTGTGTCTCCTCGAGGCGCCCCTGGAGGGCCTGAACCCGCTCCTGGCTGGCCTGGAGTGCAGCAAGGAGGCGGGCCCGCTCCTCCGGCGAGAAGGCGTCCCGTTCGCGCTGGAGGGCCTCGAGGTCCCGGGTCAGGGCCGCGACCTGCTCTGTCAAGCGCTCGACCTCGCGTACCCTGGCCCGGTACTCCGGGTGGTCCGAGATGTCCTCCCGCTCGGACTTGCGGGTGCGGGCCGCCTCCTCCAGTTGCCGGATGCGGGCCAGGTGTGCCTCCGCTTCGCCACGGGCCGCGCTGACCTCCGCGGTCAGGACCGAGACGTGTGTGCGCAACTCGTCCACCTCGCGGCTCTTCTTGTGGAAGTCGTCCAGCAGCCGCTGCTTTTCGTGTTCGAGGTCCGCGAGTCCCACCCCGAGCCGCGCGGCGCGCAACTCCCGGTCCTTTTCCTCGACGGAGCGCTGGAGTCCCGCGATGAGGTTCCTGTTTTCCTCGATGACCGCCTCGAGGTTGCGGATCTTGCGATCGAGGTCCCTCTGCCGCCCTGAATCGGACGCGCAATACTCCTGGAGGCGCTCGTTCTCCTCCTGGATCGCCTTGAGGTCGTACTCGCGGATGTCGAGTTCCCGTTTCAGGCGCTCGATCTCGCGGTCCTTTTCCGTCATCCGGACCTTGAGGTTCTGGACCTCCTCGAAGGTCTGGCCGCTACGGCTGCGCGCGGCCTCGACCTGGGCCTGGAGCGACGCGACCTTCTCGCGCAGGTCCGCGGCCTCGGCCTCGCGTTCCGCGGCCTCGTCCCGGGCCTGCTGGAGGAGCCCCTGCACGTGGGCGAGCTGCTCGCGCATGTCCAGGTACTTTCCGTGGATGCTCTCGAGGCTCGAGTTCGCCGTCGCGGCGCGGCTCTCGGCGTCCTTCAGGCGGCGTTCGCTGTCCGCGAGGACGCCGCGCAGGTGGCGGACCTCGTCCTCGCGCTCCGCGAGGGCCGCGCGGGCCTCGGTCAGGCGCTGCTGGAGGTCCGCGACATCCGGGACCTCGCGCGCCTGGAGCTGCTTCTGGAGCGAGACGAGCTCCGCGCGAAGCGCGTCGTTTTCCTTGCGCAGACGCGAGACCTCGACCAGAGACAGGGCGTCGGCTGCGGGCGCGGGGGACGTCGCGGCCGGCCTCGGGGGAGCCGCGGGGGCGGCTTCCCGGCGTGGCACGGGTTCCGGCTTCAAGGGGCGGGCCGGGGCCACGGCCTCGGGCTTCGGGGGGCGCGCGGGGGCCGCCCGCGCGCGGGCATCCCCGATGAACCGCACCACGACCTCCCCGAGCCGAATCGAGTCGCCGTCCTTGAGCGGGGTCTCGTCCTGCACCCGCTGATCGTTGACGAAGGAGCCGTTGACGCTACCGAGGTCCTTGTAGAGGTAAGTCCCGCCCTGAAACAGGACCTTCCCGTGGTTGCGGCCGACCGAGGGGCTCTTGAGGACCACCCCGCAGGCTGCGCTCCGCCCGAGCACGATCCCGGTCTGGGTCCTCGGGACCTCGACCTTGCGGACCCGACCCTCGGCGTCGGTGAATTCGATCCACGCCATCGCGACATATGATAGGGCAGCATGGAGAACAAGTCCACCAGGATGGGTCGCACCGCGCTAGCCCTGGTCGCGAGCGTGGGGTTGCACGTTGTCTTGATCGGGGGCGCGGCCCGGCTCCAGACGGAGGGGCCAGTTCCGGTCGGACCGCGCGCGGACGCGGTCCGGTTGCAGGTGGTGGACGCGGAGTCCCGTCCAGTTCCCGCGGCGGGGCCCCATACCGGCCCCCGCCCGGCGGGGGACGCAAACACGGTGCGGAACGAGGCGAGAGACAGAATCGAACGGAGCGCCCGACCCTCCCGGTCACGCGGGGCCGTCCCCGGAAGGAGGGTCGCGCCTGGTCCGGCCATCCGGAGTCCGGAGCCAACGGGCGAGACGCAGGCCGCGGGCGGGGATGAACCCGGTGGCCCTTTGGCCGGAGCGGAAGCGAACCGGTCGGGGGGATCGGAGGTGGGGGGCCACGCGGGACAGGACGATCGGCCCGATGAGGACCCCCTCCTCGCGAGAAGGCGTGCGTATGCCCTCGCGGTGCGCAGGGCGGTCGAGGCTGGTCGGACATACCCCGTCGGGGCCCGACGCCGGGCGGTGGAGGGCCAGGTGGTGATCCGCGTGCGCATCGGGGCTTCCGGGCAGGTGGACGACGTCCAGGTGGAAGAGTCATCGGGATACCCGGACCTGGACCGGGCCGCGCAGCGATTCGCGAGGTCGGTGCCCCGGCTCCCTCCGCCGCCCGGCGGCCCCATGTGGGTGCGCATCCCAGTTCAGTTCTCGCTGCGGTAGGGTGGACACGGTCACGGCCTTGCGCGCGCAGGGCGCCTGGAGCCGCAAACTCCAGTTTGCGGCAGCTGCGCGGCCTCCAGGCCGCGCCATCCGACATCCGGCGTCTGGGCTCCGACATCCGGCGTCTGGGCTCCGGCATCCGGGGTCGGGGTTCCGGGGTCCGGGATCCGGCGTCCGGCAGTGACTCCGAGGCGGACACAGAAACCGTCGCGGTCAGCGTCACGGTCACCGTCACGGACACGGTC
>JBBIPO010000187.1:0-7056 GCA_037442805.1 Deltaproteobacteria bacterium | reverse complement strand
ATCGTCGCGGCCATTCGGAGGCTGCCAGACGTCCGGAGCGTGGTGGACCTGTTCTCCGGGACGGCGCGGGTCGGACAGGCCCTCAAACGTGCCGGATTCAACGTATGGGCCAACGACCATCTGACATTCGCGCACGTCCTCGCGACCTGCTACGTGCAGGCGGATGCCCGGCGCTGGCGCGACGCGGCCGGGCGTCTGATCCGCGAGTTGCAGCGCACGCCGCCGCGTCCAGGCTACTTCACCGAGACTTTCTGCAAGCGCTCTCGTTTCTTTCAGCCGAAGAACGGAGAGCGGATTGACGCGATCCGGGAGCGCATCGCGTCCCTCTCTCTGGACCCGGAGCTCGAGGCAATCCTGCTGACCTCATTGATGGAGGCTGCGGACCGGGTTGACTCCACGACCGGGGTGCAAATGGCCTATCTGAAGCAGTGGGCGCCCCGGGCATCGAACGACCTCGTCCTTCGAGTTCCGGATCTCGTGCCCGGCGGGGGGCGCGCGACCTGCCTCGACGCTCTGGAGGCCGCGTCCATGGTCGAGGCGGACCTCGTTTACCTAGACCCTCCGTACAATCAGCATCGGTACCTGGGGAACTACCATATCTGGGAAACCCTGGTACGGTGGGACAAGCCGGAGGTGTACGGCACCGCGTGCAAGCGGGTGGACTGTCGTCGCTACCACAGCCCGTTCAACTCCCGGGGGAGAATCCGCGGGGCGCTCCAGGCGATCCTCCGGGCCGTCCGCGCCCGGTACCTGCTGGTCTCGTTCAACAACGAGGGCTACATCGAGCGAGGGGAGATGGAATCGCTCTTGCGGGAGTTCGGCCACGTGGAAGTCGTGGATATTCCTTACAGGCGATACGTGGGGGCCCAGATCGGCATCTTCAACCCGAACGGCGAAAAGGTGGGACGGGTCTCGCATCTGACCAACAAGGAATACCTGTATCTAGTCGGCCGCGACCGGGTGGCCATTCGCGCCGCAGTCCGCGGCGCCAAGACCGCCGGCGCCGGAGAGCAAATGCTGCTCCTGTAACCCAGCAGATGTGGATTGCACGGACGCCGTACGACAGGCAACGCCCCGAAGTCGCCGCGAGGGGTCTGGGTCGGGGGGGGAACGGCGTTACGGCGCGGGTTCGGGCCACCACGTGAGGACGTCGTGCTCGACCAGGACTCGAAAGCGGGTGGGGGGAGTGCCGTCGGGCGGGTGAAGGGTCAGCAGGAAGGCCCGGCCGCCGAAACCGGGGTCGGTCCGCTCGAGGGTCGCGCGGGCGAGGCGGCGGTCCAGGCAGGTGAGGCGCGAGGCCGCGAGGGCCACGCCCAGGCTGCCGCTCGCCAGGGTACGGCTGGACGCGAGGCCCTGAAGCGCACGCAGGTCGTCCTGTGCGACGGCGGCGCACACGCGGTCGTACAGGGTCAGTGCCTCGGCGTAAGGGCTGCGCTCGTAGCGAAACAGGAACGGGACCACGGCCAGGAACACGGCGAACGCGAAGACCAGGGCCACGAGCGCAGGGTGCCGGCGCTGGACCAGTTCCCCCATGAATAGGGTGACCGGCCGCGGCTCGGGCGGGGTCACGTCTGGAGGACCTTCTGAATCGCCTCGCATGTCTCCTCACTCAGGCGGCCCGACGAACCGAGCCACCTCGTCACGATGCGCCCTTGGAGGCGATACAGGGCCGCGATTTCCTGTGAGAAGCCGTCGAGGGCCTTCAGGTTCGACGCGATGGTCCCGACGTCCCCGCGGGCGAACGGGCCGGTCAGGCCGGACACATCGCGGGAGGTCACGAGGTTGCCGATGGTGTCTTCGAGCAACTCGCCAGCGACCCGGGACGGGTCAGGCACCCCGCAGGCCTCCAGGATGGAAGCGGACATCATCAGGTTCAGGAAGGGGAACGTGCTTCCGACGACGGCCCCGGCGTGATACAGGGGCTTACGGTCGGGCGCGAGGATGGCCACGCGGGCGTCCGCGCGCCTGAAGAGTTTCTCGACCGCGCGCAGGGTCTTCGCGTGCGGAGCCTCGAGCATCACGGGGACCCCGGAAAGGGTCATCTCGAGAACGGCCACGATCTTCGGAAAGGCCGTGAGCGGATGGGCACTGAACGTCCGCTCGGCCGGGATCGGGGGACTGAGGATGGACGAGGCCAGGGCCCCGGAGAGGTGGCCGACCAGGGAACGCGCCCCGATGACCTGCGCCGAGAGCATGGTCTGGGCCACCTCGGGGATGACGCCGTCCGGAACGGCCAGGATCACGAAGGGCACCTCCCGTGGGCAGCGGGGATGGTCGGTCGTGAAGACCGGCGGCTCGTCTCGCTTGACGCGCCGGGGCATTCGCGACACGAGCGCCACGGGGACCCCGCTCGCCGCGAAGGCCCTGGCCAGGCCCGAACCCGCCCGGCCCGTGCCGACGATCACGACCTCGAATTTGTCATCAGTCTTTGCCATACAACCTCCACTTGGCTATCAGGTCCAGGACCGACTCGGGGACGAGGCCCGATGGGTCGCGACCGACCAGGATGGCCTCCCGGATTTCCGTAGACGAGATGGCCGGAAACCGCGGCCCGCGGGACCCCGGTGGGTCTGGATAGCCCTCGCGCCTGAGGACCAGGACCGGAGCGAGGCGCGTGACGGCATCCCACTCGCGCCAGCGGGGCGTCTCGGGCAGGATGTCGGCGCCCACGACCAGGGTGAAGGCGCGGTCCGGGAACGCCTCGACGAGGTGGCGCAAGGTCTGCACGGAATAGGACGGCACCGGCAGGCGGGCCTCCACGTCCAGGACGTGCACGCGACGCCCGAACGGACGGAACGCGGCCCGGCACAGGCGCACGCGATCCCGGAAGGGCGCAGACGCCTTGCCGAAGGCATGGCGGAAGCACGGGACCACGAAGACCTCGCGATGGCCCGTACAGGTCAGCAGGTACGCGACCGCCAGGACGTGCGCGCAGTGGGGCGGGTCGAAACTTCCGCCGAACACGGCGGTGGGGATGGGCTCCGGGTCGGCCATCAGAGGTCCTCTCCCCGCATCCGTGCGGATGGTCAAGCCGAACGGTCCAACGATACCTCAATCTGGGTACAAGAGGAACGGCCGGCGGGCCTCGGCGAACTCGCGTTCCGCGGGGGCGAGAGACGCCGCAAGGTCGCGTGGGTCCGCGCCTTGCTCCAGGGCCGTGCGCAACGACTCGTCCCCGAGCAGGAGGTCCAGGGCCAGCCGGTCCTCGACGAACTCGTAGGCGTCGCGGCGGTACGCGAACTCGTCCGGCGCGAGGTCCATCAGGGTCCTTAGAACGGCGAGCCCCGTCCAGAACGGCCGGAAGCGGGAGCGGTCGAGCACCAGGACCTGGACGCCGCCGCAACGCCGTCCCGCCCACTTGTCGGCGAGCGGGGTGAAGAACAGGGGGCGAAAGGCCGCGCCGGGCAGGCCAAAGGCGGTCAGGCGGGCCGCGAGCGCGAAGGGGTCGCGCACGTACGGCGCCCCGAAGACCTTGAAGGGCGTGGTGGTCCCGCGGCCCTCGCTCGCGTTGGTCCCCTCGAGCAGGCACATTCCCGGGTACAGGAGCGCCGTCTCGAAGTCTGGCATGTTGGGCGAGGGCGGGACGAAGGGCAGCCCGAGGTCCGGCCACATGAGCGACCGCGCGAGCCCGGCGCACTCGAGCACCAGGAGGTCCAGGTCCAGTCGGGCCGTGGCCGCGTGCAGGCGCGCCGCTTCGCCCGCGGTCAGCCCATGCCGGACGGGGACGTCCAGGTATCCGACGAAGGACCGCAGGTGGGGGCGCACCCGCCCACCCTCGACCGCCTGAAGGCCGATGGGGTTGGGGCGGTCGCACACGATGCACTGGACCCCGGCCCGGGCGCAGACCTCCAGGGTCAGGGCCATGGTCGCGAGGTAGGTGTAGTAGCGCGTCCCCACGTCCTGCAAGTCGAAGACGACCGCGTCCAGACCACGCAGCAGGTCGTCGGACGGGGCGAGCGATTGCGCGGACGACCCGTACAGGCTGACCACCGGGATGCCCAGATGGGGGTCCACCGCGTCCGCGACCGGCTCCATGTATGCCTGCTCCCCGTACAGGCCGTGCTCCGGGACCAGCAGGAACTGGGGTCGGGTGGCCGGGTCCGCGCACAGGCGCACGGCCACGAGTTCCCCGCGCGACGTGACCGAGGCCCCGTGTACGCACAGGGCGTGGCGGCGGCCGCCAAGCAGACGGCGGGCCTCCTCGACCAGGCGGTCGCAGCCGGGGCGCACCATCATCAGGCGCGTCCCCCCAGAAGCCCGGAAACCGCGTCCACGTAGGCTTCCGCCGCGCGGCGGGCCGCGGCCGCCGGGTCTCGCGCGACCTCGTCCACGGTGGGTCCCATGGCGAAAGTACGCACGCCCGCGGACGGGGAGAACGCCGGCCACCGCACGAGGCAGGGACCGACCATGCCGGGGTGGGCCGAGTCCCGGACCCGTGCGACCGCGGCGTCCAGGGTCTCCCGGACCCGCTCGCGCCCCGGCGGGTCGAGGCGCGGGAGGTCTGCCGCGAAGAACACCGAACAGTCGTCGCAAGTCCCGCGAAGCGCGACGAGCCGGACCGGAGGCTCCGGGGGGGGCGACCCCGTCGCGGTCCAGGCCGACCTCACCGCACTCCCGAGTCCCCGGGACAGGTCGAGCACCGTCTGGACCACCTCCTGCCATGGCCCGAGCCGGACGGTGGGACAGGTCTCGGGAAGGACCCGCCAAGTTTCGGGCAGCAGGAGGGGTTCCCGGATGACCCCCAGGACCACGTCCACCTCGGTAGGCGCGAGGAGATCGGACCCCGCGCACGGTTCCAGGTCCAAAATGGTCGCGTGGCCGCCGGCCACGAGGTCCGCGAGGTCCTGAAGGGCCAGAAACGGGAAGGCCGGGTCGGCCTCCGACGCGCGGGCGCACGCCGACACCACGTTGCGGAATCGGTGCGCGGGACCCCGGCGCGCACCGCTCGACAGGTGCGTCTCGATCACGACGGCGTCGGAGGCCAGAGGCCTGGGCTCCAGCCCGGTCGGGGCGGACAGAAGCCAGTCCATCCCGGCGAAGAAAGGGGAGACGGCCAGGTCGTGCAGCGCCTCCGCCACGGGGTCCGGGCGGTAGGCGAGGAGCCCGAGCCGCGCCTGGCGCTGGCCGGGGTCCAGGATGGACAGCGCGAAGACGCGGGCGAGCAGGTCCACGAGCCGGAAGAGGTCCCGGGGGTGACCGCCGACCTCCGCGATCTCCAACGGGGACGCCGGAAAGACCCGCAGAGTCGGCAGGGACCCGGCCAGGACCAGCCCGGGCCCACCCTCGACCTCGCCCTTGAGTCCGATCACGGTGACCCCGCTTCCCCAGGCGTCCGCGGTGGACTGCTCGACCACGGTCACGTCAGCGAAATACAGGTACGACAGGATGCGGTTCAGCAACAGGGTCCGGCTTCCGAACGTCTCGGCGATGGCCCTGGCGATGTCGAAACTCACAAGGTGGAGGATAGCACAAGGTGGTGGACACGGTCACGGACTCGACACGGTCACCGGCCATGGTCACGGTCTGGCGCGGGCAGCGCCCGCGCCTCCACGCGCGAGCAGGCGCTCGCGTCCCCATGGGGACTGGTGGCGGGGGTTCGCCGCGTTTTTCAATGGTGAGGACATTCCTCATTCGAAGGGGGAAAATTCTGAAGATGCGACATGGAATACAACAGGTTGGAATGCAGGTGCCCATGACCGAACGCGTGCCTGCCCTCCGGTCACGTAACTCCTTGAGTTCGCCCACGCCCACGGTGGGGAAGGTCCACTCAATGGTGGGTTGACGTTCATCGGGGACGTGCGATGATCGCCGCGGCGTGTCTCGACGCGGAGGGACGACCATGAGGCGACGATTCGTCGTGGTGGCGGTCCTGACCAGTATGGTCGCGCTGGCCTGGGGTTGCCGACGGGACCGCGAAGCCACGAAGGGGACCACCCCCGAGTGTCCGAAGCCACCCCCCGCCCCGGCGGCCGTCGAGCGCCTGCTCCAGGACCGCGGGCGGGTCGAGGCGGCCGGGGAAGAGGCGATTCGCCAGTATGACCAGTGCGTGGAGTCCGCCCTGGCCCAGTGCGCGTTCACCGGGATCAGCGCGGCGGCCCGCGTGAAAGAAGACCCGGCCGCATGCCGCGACCTGAAAGAGGAGTGGATGCGGCGCTCGTGCGAGATGGAGGGGGCGCGCGCGGCGGCGTTCCGGTCGAAGGACCCCGCGAAGTGCGACGGGATCTCGACGCCGGAGGACCGGGACCGTTGCGTGGCCGAGGTCGTGGGCCAGGTGGCGCTCGAGCAGGACCAGCCCGAGGCGTGCGCGAAGATCCGGGACAAGGCGTCCCGCGACGAGTGCCAGGCGCGCGTGCTCGAGACGCGCGCCGGGCGGACCCAGGACGTGGCGGCCTGCGCTCAGATCCCGGACCCGGCCCGCAAGGCCGACTGCCAGCAGAGGGTGGCGCTCCAGAAGGCGATGACGACCGGCGACGCCAGGGCCTGCGATGTCATCGAGGACCCGGTGGTGCGCGAGAACTGTCGCGGCCAGGTCCTGCGGGAGGTGGCCGCCCGGGAGGGGAAGCCCGAGATGTGCAAGGGCCTCAAGGACCCGGTTCCGTGCCGGGACGCGGCCTACTATCGGATCGCGGTGTCTGCGCAGGACCCCGAGAAGTGCAAGCCCGTGGTGAACGCGATGCAGAAGGACCAATGCCTGATCGAGGCCGGCCGGGAGGTGGCGGCCAGGGACCCGGCGTTCTGCGAACGCATCGGGGAGGAGCCGATGCGGCGGCACTGCTTCAACATGGCGTGGTCGAGCACGGTGCAATCGGCCGATGGGCCGGCCGCCTGCGACCGAGTGCGGGACGGGGGCGCGAAGGTCCTGTGCCGGGACCAGTTCTTCTACCTGAAGGCGAGCCAGACCCGCGACGCGGCGCCGTGCGCCTCCATTGCGGACCGCGACCTCGCCCGGATGTGCCGGGAGGTCGTGGCCCACGCGCCACCTCCGCCCACGCCCCCCCCGGTCCCCGGCGCGCCGCGGGCCGAGCCAGCGCCGCCCGCGCCCCCGCCCCCCGGGGA
>JBBIPO010000186.1:2134-7070 GCA_037442805.1 Deltaproteobacteria bacterium | reverse complement strand
GCGTGGGGGGTGAAGTGGCACGAGGACGGCTTGTAATGCCGTCCGAGTGCCACAGAGGGGGGCGTGCGACGCCCCCCTTCAACGGTGTCCGGACTCTTTGAAGCTGCGTCCGACATCCGGAATTCGTGGGGTAAAGCAATTTCGAGGCACCGATGAGACCCGCATGGATCTTGGCCGAATCAACATCGCGGATTGCTATCATGAAAGGAATCCCTTCCTGGGCGGCGCCCCTGGGATTTCCGTGGGTCGGGCTCTTGTGTCTGTGGGCGTGCGGCGGGGGCGAGTGGGGGGTGACGGCGGGAGACCGGTCCGGCCACGGGGTGTCCGACGGCGGTGGCGAGTTCCTCGGGCTGGATGGAGCCAGGCCGGATGGCGCGGTCCAGGGGGACCTTCCGGGGGATGCGTGGGAAGGTCTGGACACGTGGGGCGACCAGACGCGAGCGGACCTGGACCTCCGCGAGGACCCGGGCCGGGATGCGACCGATCTGGGTGGGCCGGACGCGGGTCCCGATGTCACGCCACCCCAGGTCGTGTCCGCCTTCTCCGCGGACGGCAAAGGGGTGACGGTGCGGTTCTCGGAGCCGGTGGACCCCGGGACCGCGTCCGACCCTGCGCATTACACGGTCAAGGGCAGCGACAACTCGATCCTCCCCGTGACGAAGGCCCAGGTGTCCGGGGCCCTCGTGACCCTCATCCTGGACCCCCAGGCCGTCATCAACCCGGCGTTGACCTACACGGTCTACGTGACGGGCGTGACCGACCTCGCGGGGAACGAGGTGGACCCCAAGGCCAGGTCCGCGAAGGTCAAGCGGTCGGTCTATGTGGCTCTGGTCTGGCACCAGCACCAGCCGACCTACCTGGACGTGGCCCGGGACGAGTTGTCCGGGCCGTGGGTGCGCAAGCACGCGACCAAGGACTACTACGACATGGCGGCGATCCTGGCCGACCACCCCGAGGTCCACGTCACGGTCAACCTGACCGCGGTCTTGCTGACGCAACTGCTCGACTACTACGTGGCGCGGCTCGGGCCGTACGTGGACACGAAGGCGAACCGCGTGGACGAGGCCGCGTTCCTCGCGGCCTGGCGCGGCCGCACGGACCCCTGGGTGGACCTGTTGCTCGACGACACGCCAGACCCGGAAGGAAAGGTCGCCCCGAAGCCGACCGACCGGCAACTGGAGTTGTTCTACAACGCCCCGTGGTCGTGCCTGTCCACGTCGGACGCGCTCATGGCGTTCTTCCCGGAGTACAAGGCCTTGCGGGACCGCGCGCCCGTGACGTACACGCACCAGGACCTTCTGTTGCTGAAGGTCCTGTTTGAAATCGCCTGGTTCGACCCGGACTTCCTGAACGGACCCGTGACCATGCCGGACGGGAGCGTGGTGGACCTGTCGGACGTGGTGCGCAAGGACGCGGCGGGCCGATTCACCCTGGCGGTGCCGCCCTCCGAGGAGCTGGCGAATCGCCTGGTCGCGGAGGAGTTCAAGGTCATGAAGAACGTGGTCGCCATCCACAAGGCCCTGCGTTTTGACCCTGCGGCGTGCGCCGGCGGCGGGTCCTGCGCCGGGCAGATCGAGCTGACGACCACGCCGTTCTATCACCCGATCCTGCCGTTGATTTACGATTCGGACCTCGCGAAGAAGGTCCAGCCCTTCGATGAAATGCCGGCGCGGTTCCGGGAGCCCGAGGACGCCCGCGCCCACGTGGTCAAGGGGGTGCGGTATTTCCAGGGCCTGTTCGGGGCCCCGCCGCTCGGGATGTGGCCCGGCGAGGGGAGCGTGGCCGAGGAGGTGGTCTCGACGTTCGTGGGCGCCGGGGTGCGGTGGATCGCCACGGACAAGGACGTGCTCCTGAACACGCTCGCGAAGATGGGACAGCAGGCGCCGCCCTGCGCGCACTGCCGCCCGTACCGGCTGGACGGGGACCTCGTGGCCGGGGACGGGGGCGAGCAGGCGGACGAGATGGCCATCGTGTTCCGGGACACGGGCCTGTCGAACAAACTGGGGTGGTCGTACCAGCCGATGTGGGGACAGGTCGCGGCCCAGGACTTCCTGAAGGACCTGCTGAACATGGCGCCGGCGTTCGGGGGGCCGGACCGCCTCGTCACCGTGGTCCTCGATGGCGAGAATGCGTGGGAGTCCTACGTGAAGGAACACGACGGCAAGGGATTCTTGCGCGCCCTGTACCGCGCGCTGAACGACTCGGCGGTCCTAGGGGAGATCGTCCCGGTCACGGTCGGGGAGTACCTGCTCGGCAACCCGGGCCGAGCGATCCCGGCCCACCCGGTGCACGACCTGCCGGAACTGGAGCCCCTGCAACCCGGGTCGTGGATCGGGGGGGATTTCGCGATCTGGATCGGGGAACCGGAGGAAAACGCGGCCTGGGGATACCTGTTGCAGGCGCGCCAGGCCCTGACCGCGAGCGGGCTCCCGCGACCCGACTCCGCGGCCCCCGCGCCCGACGAGGGTGCGTCCCTCGCGTACCAGGCGTGGCGGGCCTACGAGGAGATGTACGCGGCCGAGGGGAGCGACTGGTTCTGGTGGTACGGCGCGGACATGACGAGCCCGGCCAACGACGACACCCCCTTCGATGCCGCGTTCCGGTCGCACCTCTACGGGATGTACCAGGCCATGAACGCGGCCCTGGCGTTGCAGGGGAAGCCCGCGGTCACGGTTCCGGATTTTCCGCCCCTCGTGCAGGCCAAGCCCAAATCCCCGACCGGCCCCTTCACGACCCCGCCCACCCTGGACGGGCAGGTGGCACCCTCGGAGGTCTGGGTGTCGGAGGGTGGCCTGTTCCACGACAACGACTCGGGGAGCATGGCCAACCCCCTGGACGACATCGCCTCGGTCTATTACGGGTACACGGCGGACCGGTTCTACTGCGCCCTCGTGTTCAATCTGGACCTGAACCAGAAGATACAGACGCCATATGCTGTGTCCTTATACTTTTCGCACAAGCATATTATAGACCCGCAGACCGGACAGTTCCAGCAGGACCCGATGAACAGGATGGACCGGTACGGGCAAGACCTCGCGTTCCTGACCGGGGGCGCGGCGCGCGAGGTGCGGGTGGATTTCTCGCAGAAGCCGCCGGCGGTCGGGGTCTTCCAGGCGAACGGCTCGGGCGGGTGGGTCGCGGCGGGCGCGGGCGGCGTGCAGGTGGGGGGGCCGGCCGCGAGCGGCGGCAAGGCCCTGGAGTTCTCGATCCCGTTCGCGTCTTTGGGGCTTTCGCTCGGGGACCCGCTCGAGTTCCTGGCGGTCACCGGGGACGCCTCGGGCGAGCGGGACCGGGCGCCCAACCTGACCGGCAAGATGGTGTTCGAGGACGTGACGAACCTCGTCTATGTGACGTTCGAGGTGGACGTGACCGGCTCGCAGGTGGCCCTGGACACGTACGGTCCCATCGTGAACCCCCCGCAGCCCAAGGGGAAGGGGATCGTCTATATTGCGGGGAACCAGGACAAACTCGGCAACTGGGTCCCGAACAAGATCGCGTTGCGGGACGACGGGGTCGCGCCGGACCTCGCCGCCGGGGACGGGTGGTGGTCGGGCGTGTTCGGGTTCATGCCGGGGACCCTGCTGCGCTACAAGTACACGATCGGCATCCCGACGGACGAGGGGAAGTGGTCCGGGACCGAGGAGTTCCCCCTGACCGAGCGCGGCTTTGATGTCACCAAGGACCCCTCGTGCAAGAAGATGAAGGTCCGCGACATCTTCGCGGACCGGCCGCAACCGACGGGGACCCTCGGCCCCAAGAGCACGCTGGATGCGTGCGCCGACTGAGTTCGAGCCATGCTCCATCGCGTTGCCGCCTTCTTCGTCGGACTGATGCAGCGGTGGATGCCGGATCCGTTCCTGTTCGCGGTCCTGTTGACGTTCGTCGCGGTCGGGGTCGGCGTGGGGCTGCGCCCCGCAGAGGCCTGGGGCCTGCTCCAGGCCTGGGCCGAGGGGCTCTTCCGCATCCTGCCATTCGCGATGCAGATGGTCCTGATCCTGGTGACGGGCCACGCGCTCGCGAACGCGCCGGGCGTGCGCCGGGCCCTGGACCGAGTCGCGGCCTGGCCGCGCTCGCCCTCGCACGCGGTGGTCGTGGTCCTGCTCGGGGCCGCGGCCGGGTCCTTGCTGAACTGGGGATTCGGGCTCGTGGTCGGAGCGGTCCTCGCTCGCCGGGTCGGGGCCAGGGTGCGGGGGGCGGACTACGGGCTCCTGGTCGCGGCCGCGTACTCCGGGTTCATGGTCTGGGAGTCGGGGCTGTCGTCCTCCATCGCCCTGATCTCGGCCACGCCGGGAAGCGCGATGAACTTCGCCGAGAAGGTCGGGGGCGCGGCCCTCCCCCTGGGCGAGACCCTCCTGACCCCATTGAACCTGGTGCCCGTCGGGGTCTCGCTCGTCCTCCTGCCGCTCGTGTTCGTCCGGATGCAGCCCCGCGGGGGGGCCGGTCGCTCCGCGCCAGAGGGGCTCGAGGACGAGGTCCCGCTTCCGGACCGCGAGGCGACCAGGACCCCGGCCCGCCGCTTGGAGGAATCGGGCCTCGTGTCGTGGTTCCTCGGGGCCCTGACCCTGGGTGGGCTCGCGGCGCGGCTCGCGAACGGGGGACCCTTCGATATCAACGCCGTGATCCTGGCGATGCTGGCCCTGGGCCTGTGGCTGCACCGCACGCCCATCGCCTACGTGCGCGCGGTGAATACGGCCGCGCGCACCGTCGGGCCGCTCCTGATCCAGTACCCGCTGTATGGGGGGATCCAGGGGGTGCTCGAGGCGAGCGGGGCCGCGGCGGCCCTCGCGGGGTTCTTCGTGCGACTGTCGTCGGCCTGGACGCTGCCGTTCTGGTCGTATGTGGCCTCGTGCCTGCTGAACTTCTTCGTCCCGTCGGGGGGCGGGCACTGGGTCGTGCAGGGGCCGATCGTGGCCGAGGCCGCGAGGACGTTGCAGGC
>JBBIPO010000186.1:0-2034 GCA_037442805.1 Deltaproteobacteria bacterium | reverse complement strand
CGGGCGAGGCGGCGGGCCTGGCGCAGGGGCTCCGGGGTGACGGCGCGCAGGATGCAGGCGCGGACGACCGCGAGCGCGGTGTTCAGGTCGGTGCGCCAGCCCGGGTGCACCACGAGGGGATGGACCCCTGGCCGCGCGCGCAGGTACGCGGCCACGACCTCGCCGTCGAGAAATAGGGGGGTCGGGGCGCCGGACCGCGGGTCGGGTGGGTCCCCCCTCGCCAGCAAGGGACGCCAGGTCACGCCCACGGTGGGCCAGTCCAGGATTGCGCCCAGGTGCAGGGCGAGCCCGCAGCGCCTCGGGTGGTCGCGCCCGCTCGCGTTCACGATCAGGACCTCCGGCTCCGGGGTCAGGCCGCGCGCGGCGGATTCGAGGAGAGGTCCCTCCCGCAGGGCGAGCATCCCGGCCACGTAGGGTGCCCCCGCCTCGCCGGTCGCGGTGAACGCCCCGAGCAGCCGGCGGCCCTCCATCACGGCCGCACCCGCCCAGCCAGGGTCGCCGCGCGCGCCGGGGCCGCTCCCGCCGCGCCCGAAGCAGACGAAGACCCCGCCGACCCGCCACGGGCCGGGACCCGGCCGCCACGGGTCGGGTGCCGCGCGCGCCAGGGCTTCCTGAAGGGCGATGAGGGCCCCGGGCTCCTCCGGCCACGTCGTCATCGCGGAGATCGTAGCACGCGGGCGTCGGCAGTCCCGTGGCTCGAAGGGCTGCCCGCACGGACCCGGCGGGCTCGAGATCCGTCCTTCAGGACAAGGGATGGTTCACCGAGGGCCCCATGCGGCCACTCGCGCATGGGGAGGGGCGTCCGATTCCTCGCACGTGATGGATGCGGAGGCCAGCATGTTCGACGCCACGGCGCCGACATTCGCCCTCGCCAGCGTGAAGTAGTGGGGGTCCACTTCGAAGCCGATGCTATTGCGCCCGCACCGTGCCGCGGCGATGGAGGTGGTCCCCGTGCCGAGGAAGGGGTCCAGGACCACGTCCCCGACGAACGAGAACATCCGGATCAAGCGCTCGGCCAACGCCACGGGGAAGGGCGCAGGGTGGTCGCGGGTGGAGGCCCCGGGCAAGGTCCACACCTGCCGGAACCATTCCCGGTGGTCGGCCTCCGAGATCAGGGACAGAATGCGCATCCCCATGCTGGGGCGCCGATACCCGCCGGGCTTGCGCTGCATGAGGATGAACTCGATGTCGTTCTTGATCACGGCATTCGGCTCGTAGGGCTTGCCCAGGAATCCCCCTCCGCCGTTCTCCACCTCATACCTGGCGTTGGCGATCTTGTGCCAGATGATCGGGGCCAGGTTCGCGAACCCGAGACGACGACAATGTTCCACGATCGAGGCGTGGAGGGGCACGACCTCGTGACGTCCGTGCGCCTTGCGCGACAGGCAGACATCCCCGACGACGACGATCATTCTTCCGCCGGGAGCCAGGACCCTGAAACACTCGGACCAGACCCGATCGAGTTCGGTCAGGAAGGTCTCGTAGTCCTCGATGTCTCCGAGTTGCCCGTCCGTGTGGCGATACTCCTTGAGCGTCCAGTACGGCGGGGACGTGAGCACCAGGTGGACACTCTGGTCCTCGACCCCCTCCAACGACCGGGCATCCGCCCGGACGAGTCGGTGACGAGTCTCGATCTCCGCCACGACAGAGGCGATTCGCCGCACCGCCGCAGGGTCCCTGGCCAGAGCCGGGATCAGGGTCTGGTCCAGCCCGTCCTTCGATACGTCTGCGCCCAGCGCCTTCCGAGCGAGGTCGAGGAACGGGTCGTCTTCGAACGTCCGCATGGTCATCCCGCGTGGGCGACACCGTCATGAGAGACCGTGCTGGCCGAGAGGATAGTTCATCCCGGAGGCGCGGGTCAACGAGCGCGCGACAGGAGCAATCCGCGCTGTAGGCGCGGATTGCGACGCGCCCGCAGCAGGGGCCCCGGCTCCCAGCGCGAAGCGCTCCGGGAGGCTGTCCCAGTGGGACAGCCGATCGCCGGGGGGCGCCGTGGGGGGTGCGGGGCCACAGTTCCGATGTGAAGGCCCGAAG
>JBBIPO010000185.1:0-7209 GCA_037442805.1 Deltaproteobacteria bacterium | reverse complement strand
CACGCGACCCCGCGCCCGGTCCCGCGCCCGCTCGGCCGCCCGCTCGCCGGCTCGCGCCGCCCATTCATCCGCGAGGACCTCGTCCTCGTCTATGTCTCGCGGCCTGAACCCAAGGTCGGGCTCCCCGACCAGGTAGCGCAGCAGCAGCCGCGCGCACGCCGCGTCCCCGCGCAGGGCCCTGTTCCGGAGGGCGTGGACTAGGGCCACGATGTCCTCAGGGGTTAGCGCCTGATACAGCGCGCGGCGGAACGCGGCGACCGCCCGCGCGTACGGGTTCCCGGGCCCGCCGGGGTTCCCCGGGGCGAACCTCCCGGACCGGTCACGTCCACCGTTTCGGCCGTTTGGCGACGGTGCCATGTCCGACCTCCCTATGTCTCGAGCACCCCGGCCAGGGCGGCCGCTGCCTCGCGCGTCATCGCGACGACGGCGCCGTGTCGCGGGTCGTGCGGCCTCGCGAGTATGCCGCCCGACCGCTCGGCAACCGAGACGCCGCCTCCCCGCAACCGGATGACCGACCGGTCGCGGATCCGTCCGGCCTGGATGATCCACTTCTCGGCCTGGCGGACCACGCGCGCGGGCTCGGCGCTGCCGGACGCCGCCCGTAGCAGCGCCGCGACGTGGCGTAGGACCTCGGACGCAACGGCGACACGTTTCCAGGGCGAGGGTTTCGGGACCAAGTTCCCCGTCAGTGTCTCGTGCACATTCGCTATCAGGACAAGTCCGTGACCGGTGACCGTGATCCGAACGTCCCCGGCGATCCCGAGTTCCTGGAAGGCGGTCGTGTGACCTTTGACCCAGGGGCCGGAGCCCGCCGTGACCACGGGCCGGGGAGGTTCGGGGCGAACAACGGAAGTTCCGTTGTCCGGTTCCGTTGTTCTTTCCGTTGTTCGGTTTCGCAACAGGTCCAAGCCCTGGGGAGACACGACCCACCCGCCTTTTCGGCCGACTCGCGGATCGTCACGGTACGCGACCCGCTGGGCCAGGTCCGGCGGTTGCAGGCGGACCCGCCCCCGGAGCGTCCGTTCCGACAAACCGAGTCTTTCGGCCGCCTCGGCCAACGTGTACCAGGTCATGCGTCACCTCCATGATGCAGGGCCGTCACGACACGCTCAATGACCTCGCTCGTCCAAGTCACCGGCTCCCCAAGTCCCAGCCGGGCCGCGACCTCCGCGACCTCGCCCGCGGCGACGGGCCGCCCGAGCCTCCGCCCCACCACGGCCAGAATCAAAGCGTCCGGGTCCCGGCTCGCGGACGGGGCGCCAGGGGCGCCGGAGCCATTTCCCCCCCTGCCCCGCTGGGGGGGCCATTCCCCACGTTGCCCCCCGGAAGGGGGCGGGGGCTCGCTCCGCTTCGCCCCCTGGCCGGTCTAGATCTGCGTCCACGGGTGGACGCGGGACCGCATCCAGGGGTGGACGTGGGCGCCGCGACCCAGGGATCCGACGGTTGGGGGTTCGAGTCCCTCCGGGCGCACCAAGCAGGATCAAGGCAGGACAAGGGAAAGACGATGATCAGGCGGTCGTCGTCCGTGGACCGGAGTGCACTCGAAATGACCAATTTTCACCCCGGAAGTGGCTCAAATTCTGGCACAGTTGGGGGGGTGGGGGGGGGAGAATGACCACTGGAACCGCATCGTGACTTGTGGTGCCCGACAATATGGGAGCCGGGATGGTCGCCAGACGGGGGCCAGTCGCGGGTCGGCGAATCGGCACCCCGTTGGGACATGGCCAGGGTATTCGCGTCCTCGCGGAGGCGACCGGGGTGACCAGAGTTGAGGTGGGCACCCGCTCACGCAGCCGCGGTCAGATCGACGGAATCGTGATGGCCACTTCGACGCCGTAGTGGTCGGACAGGCGCGAGGGCTCGGCGACCCCGGGGAGGGTCACGGGCTCGTCCAGGACGCGCCGGGACTCGAACTGGAAGCCCGAGCCCCGCACGAACACATGGTCAATAACCGTGGACGGACCGCCTCCGACCAGGGGATTGTTCCCGCACCAGGTACAGGGGGCGTCGGGGGACTCCAGATAGGGGTCCGCGTACCCGGCCCCGACGATTTTCTGGTGGTTCTGGGGGTGCTCCGCCGCGATGCCGCCCGCGTGTTCCGGACCGCAGTTGAAGTCGCCCGCCACGATGACCAGGGGCTGGCTGCGCCGGTCGTCCACCCATTGCAGAAGGCGTCAATCTGCGCCGCCTGCTCGTCGCCCCACGAACCGTAGGACCCCGCGTACGCCACGTCGTCGAGGTCCGCGGTCAGGTGCGTGCAGAAGACGTCCGCACTGACGCCGCCATCCTGGATCACGACGTGCAGGGCCACGCGCACGTTCAGGTACGACTCGAAGCGCGTAAAGGCGACGTCCTGAATGGCGAGCCGCGACAGGACCAGGACCCCGTTGCGGCCATCGTAGGCGTATTGCCCCCCGGACCCCGCGGTGCAGGCGGCCACGATCTCGGCCAGGGGCTTGCCCAGTTGCGAGGCCAGGCAGGTCTGACACCCGGACGAGATCGCACCGAACTCGGCCCCGCACTTTCCGAGCACACAGGTGGCCAGGTCCGCGGGGGGCATTTCGGCGCAGTTCGCGGTGGCGCACGCCGCGAGCGGGTCGAGTTCCGCGTCTCCGCGGCGGAAACCTGCCTCGTCAGGGGGGAATGTACGAGCACGTCCCGAGCGAATCGTAGCACAGCCCCTTCACGCACCGTCCGCCCGCGCAATCGCTGTCCGTCCCGCACGTCCGGCGGGCGCAGGTCTCGCGAGTGGGGTCGCACCAGAACAGCCATGGACAATCCGTGTCCGACACGCACGCCTGGGCCACGCAGTGGCCGTCCACGCACGCCTCGCCCTGCTGGCAAGGCGGCAACAGGCTCCCCATGGGCAGGTCGCATCGCACCACGCACTGCATGGCCGGCTGGCACAGGCACGCCCCGGTGACCCACTCGCAGACCTGGGACGGCTCGCAATCCTGATCCTTCTCGCAAGCCTCCTCTGGCTCCCGGCAGATCCCGCAAGGCAACGTCTCGCCCGGAGCCAGGCATATCTGGCCGTCCTCGCACTCGTCCACATCGTGACACCGAGGCGCCGCGCCCACGACGTAACTGAAGCATCTCCCGGACTGGCACTTCACCGCGAACTGGGCGGGGTCCCACGCGGTATTCCCGTCCTCCGCCTCGGTGGCGAACGCCGGACACCCGCATCCCGGGTACTGGGAACGACACACCTCTTCCGCCTGCTGGAACGCACCCTGCGCCGACACCGCGATCCCCAGGGCGACTTCCGTTCCGCAGCAGTTCACCTCGTGGAACACGACCACGCAGTCCTGGTCTTGCTCGCACGATTCGTCGAACTCCGGAAACACCGGCGGCGACGCGCCGCACGCAATCGCCTGGCCCGCATCGTCGCCACTCCCCGGGTCAGCGGCATCCGTGGTTCCCGGGTCCCCGACCTCCACCGCGTCGGGACAACCGGGAATCAGGCAGGCATCCGTGTAGTAGCAGCCGAACTGGTTTCCGTGGCACTCGCAGACCAGCGACGGATAGCAACGCCCGCAGCAGCACTCCGTGCCGTATTGGCACACCAACTCGGCCTGCGCGCACACCTTCCCGATTGGAGGCTCGGAGGGACACCCGCCGGAACCCGCGTCGTCGTCGGCGCTCGCATCAGCCGGGTTGACCACTTCCTCCGCCTCGTCCGGACGCGGCCCGACGTCCGCGCCGCCCTCGCTGGCCACGTCTTGCAACGGGACCTCCATCGCGTCCAGGCCTTTGCCCGTCTCGGCACCAGCGTGCCGGTCGGCATGGCACGAACCCACCACCCCCACCAACAGCAGGATCGCGCTCGCCCGCACGATCATCGCGGTCCTCCTACGAAAGGTATCCTCATTCTACCGATTTCCACGGGCCACGGACCCGACCCGGCCGCCGTGGACCTTGTTCACCGCGTCGAGCAAGGACGCGACCCCGCTCATGACGGCCATCGCCGCGTCAGGCCCCCCACCGTGAATCTGGCTGCCCACCGCCGCCGGCGCGTACGTGCACTTGGGATAGATGTAGCCGACCTCCGCATTCGCGAGGCCCACCACGACGCGCCCCGGGGTCGCCAGGTGGTCCACCAGGGCCGGCTCGTGGGGGGCGTCGGGATAGACCAGGGCATCCCCCAGTTCCCACGGGGTCGTGATCTCGCCCGTCACCAGTTCCGGGACCACCTCGCCGGGAAATGTCACCACCGTCGCGACGTCCCCGAGCCTCAAGGTCGTGACCGGCACGTCGAGGCACCCCATGTCCCCGCACATCGGGTCGTCTTCGATCCAGTACAGATATTCTTTGTAACCTTCGGCGATGTCCAGTTGCACCACGACGAACAGTCCCACGTTGTCGAGCCGGGTCGGGATGGTCGCGTGGCCGAACGTGACCGGAGCCCCCAGCGGGACCTCCACGGCCCCCCCGAGCGCCGCCAGGACCGCGTCCGCGTACAGGTTCCCGATGTGCTCCATGCGTTCGGGGCCGGCGGGCGTGTCCTTCGCCGGCGTCTGCATCAGGCCCTCGTCCGCGCTGACGTACACGGCCATGCCCCCCTGGTCGGCCTCGATGCGCTCGCGCAGCACGTGCGGAAAGTCGGAACTGATGAGCGTGTTCTGCCCCCACAGGGCCTCGGGGTGGTTCGCAACGGACACGAGTGTGGCGATGACCTCGCCGTCCCCGGGATCGCGCGCCTGCAAGATGCCCACGACCGGGTCCGTATGATCGGGCGGGTCCGGGTCCACCACGCATTCCACACCACACGCGCCCTCCGCGAAGAACAGTCGGGCCTCCCGCAGGGACCCGAGCGCCTCCAGGGCCGCGGCCGTCGCCTGGTCCTCGATGAAATCCAGGTATGCCCCATCCCAGGCCGCGGTCAGGTGGTCCGGACCGAAGATCCCGATGGTGTCCGGTCCTGCGTGCGTGTGCGTGGCCGCGATCACGATGCGCCCGGCCGCCACGTCCAATCCCGCAGGCGCCGCCTTGACCACCCGCCTGCGGACCGCGTCCGCCCTCCTCATGCTGACGCCGAGCGTGTCCACCGCCACGACCACGACCGCCTTCCCCCCGAAGTCGAACGCCACCGCCCGCGCCCACAGGTCATCCAGGACCCCGGTCGGCTGCCTGGGCCCCATCCCGCCCATCCACAGCGTGTCGAGGACCCCATCGTCATCCCGGTCATCGAAGGGTTCGCCCGGTTCCCACCGGAGGCTGCCGTTCTGGTCGTCGTAAGGCTCGAACTCCGGCGTCACCAGGCGCTTCCCGACCCCGACGCGGACCGCCCCACCCGGCCACGCCTCGACCACGCGCGTCTCGTGGATCTCCCCGAGCCGCAACGGCATGACACGGTCCGCGGCCCGGCTCTTCAGGACCCCCGCGTATTCCGTGCCGACGACGAACTCCGCGCTGTCGAGCCCCTCGAACCCCGCCAGGACCTCCTGGAACGTCCCCTGTCCCACGTCCACCGGCCGCGCCTCTCCCGGCGGCTTGGTCAGGACCCCCCACATCGAACCCGACCCCGCGTACTTCCACGTCCACACGGTCCAGTGAACGCCGCGCCGGTTCAGCGCGGCCAGGGCCGCGTCCATGGCCGCCGGTCCCCAGACCGCGTCCGTTTCGGGGTTGAACTCCCCGAGCAGGAGCGGACAATCGTACCGCGTCGAATATTCGTAGTACGTTTCAGAAACCCGCAGGGACCTGTCCAGGGCCGCCGCGTAATCCCCAGGCTTCGCGGGCGGGTCTACGTACAGATGGATCGAGAACATCGCGTTCTCCCAGCCCATCTCCCTCGGCGACACCAGGACCCCCGGGGCCTTGTAGCCGTCCTCGATCATCACGATATGGTCTGGGTCCACCTCGCGGATCGCCCGGTAGATCGCGTCGTGGACGTCCCGGTACTGCTGCGCGTTCTGGACGCTCATGGGTTCGTTCAGCAGGTCGTAGGCCGCGACGTGCGGATCCCCCGCGAAGTACGCCGCCAGGGCCTTCCACAGCCGCGCCGTGCGGGCAATGCACTCGGGCCGCTCCCACAGCGACCCCCCGTCCGGGAGCCCCGTGTGCCACGCGGTGCTCTGGCCGCCCGCGGCCCCGTGCATATCGAGGATCAGGTACACCCCGTGCTTGCGCGCCCACAGGGCCAGCGTGTCCAGGCGCCGGAACCCCTCCTCGTCGAAGGCATTGTCGCCCTTCACGTCCGACTCGAGGTTCAGGTAGAACACGGGCACGCGGATCGCGTTCAACCCGAGCGCCGCCACCTGCGCCACGTCGGCCTCCGTGATGAAATGGTCCTGGAAGGCCCGGCGCAGGTCCCCCGCGCCCTGCGCCCCGAAGCGCCGTTCGAGCCACTCCCACAGGCTGCGTTCCTCGAAGACCCAGGGCTGTTCGTCGAACCACGCCCACAGGGCCAGGACCGCCTCGCGCCGCCCCTCGTCCGCCGCGTCCAGGGTCCGCTGGCGCCACCGCTCCACCAGGACTCGGTGCGCCGTCGTCTCGAGCGTCCATTCGAGCGCCGTCTCGGCCTTCGCGGCCTCGAGCAGGTCCGCGACCCCAAGTTCCGCGGCCTTGTCGTCGAGCGCCTCGAGCAGGTCCCCTTCGTCCATCACCCCGATCCCCGCGATCCACGACTCGACCAGGAGCCAGGACCCGAAGTTGACCCCGCGCAGGGCCACCGGCTCCCCGTCCTCGTTCACGATGTCCCGCCCGTCCACCCGCAGAAACGGCAGCGTCGCCGGCATCGGCGGCTCCGGCCTCACCGGGAACGGCGCTGTGTTCGGCTCGCAGGAGCCGGGCTCCAGCCTGGTGGCCCCGTCCGGCCCTTCCTCCGACGGCGGCGCGTCCCCGGAAAATGCGTCCCCCTGCTCGGCGCCACCCTCCGCCGCATCGAAACCCGGCGATACGTCCGCAGACCCGCCGCCAGCCACGCCACACGACAGCAGGACCGCAAGCCACGCTGCCATTGCACCCCGCTGTCTCATCTACTCCCCCCACCTGGCCATGTCGCGCACGAGGTCGCAGTCCGCGACCCGGGCGCCCGCCGGATTGCGGAACGGGGACCACCAGTACTCGAGCACGAACGCGATGTCCTCGATGCGGATGAACGCCGGCTCGTGCCTCGGTTCCATCTTCATGTCACCGACCTCCCGGCGGCGAGTATCCGTGGCGGCCCGCGAGGGAGTCAAGGCACCGGCCCACGGGGTCCCTTTA
>JBBIPO010000184.1:0-7243 GCA_037442805.1 Deltaproteobacteria bacterium | reverse complement strand
GGTTCCGCGGATGGCTCCGGGTCCAGGAGCCGCTCCGGATTGCCGGGGCCCGACCTGATCGGCTACGCTTGACCCGTCATGGACGCGGGAGGGGGCCATGCGAGGATTGGCCGGGTGGGCGGGGTTCCTGGTCGCCGGGGTCGCAGCCGCGGCCCTGGCCGAGCCGATCCTGCCGCCGGGCCGGTATCCGGCCCTGGATGACCTCATCCGGCGGCACGAGCGCCAGTTCTATTCGTTCAATGCGTATCCATTCGGACTGTCCCTCAATGTCCATGTGCAGGATCAAGCCGCGCGGGACCTGATCCAGTCCTTTCTGGACCAGGACGCCCAGGACGACTTCCAGGCGTTCTCCGGCGTGCATCATCACACCCTGATGACCGCGTACGGGGAGCACGGCGACCTCGGGTTCTTCGGCGGGGTGGCCCTGGCCGGGACCGCGTTCCGCTACCTGGCGCTCAAGAGGGAAGGGGCGCCCGCGCAGGTCCTGGCCGAGGCGAGGGCCGCTGTGGTGCGCGCGGCGCAGGCGTGGCACGTCTTCTATGTGGTCACCGGGGGCCAGAACGGGCCTGCGTCGCCCATCCCCCGGGGCGTCGTGGCCCGCGGGGTCGTGAGGCTCGTGCCCGAGGACCCCGCCGATCCCCCGATCCCGGGCCTCGAGTCCTTCCAGCCCGTCCCGCTTCACGATGCGCAGGGGAATCCCCTCCCCCAGCCCAAGGACAACGGGTCGGATCGCGAGGACCAGAGCGCCGGGCTCCTGCCGCCCGGGACGTGGGGGTGGATTGACTCGGCCTCGAAGGACCAGTTGACGGGGCAGGTCCTGGGCCTCGTGGCCCTGCACGACGCGATGAAGGACGACCCCGACGTGGATCAGGCCCTGGTCGAGCGCCTCGCCGAGGACGCGCGCGGCGTGGGCCGGATGCTGATGGAGAAGCATGAGATCTCGGGCATGGAGGGCCTGATCGGACAGGGGGAATACGACCTGATCATCCTGGACGCGGATGGTCGCGCGACGAAATATCATGACCTGAACCCGTTGTCGTTTGAGAAGTTTTACCAGCCGCTCGATTCGCCCCAGTTCAACGTGTTGAATCTCGTCCTGGCGACGGGGGTTCTGCGAGGCCTCCACCACGTCACCGGAGACCCGGAGATCGAACAATTCCTGTACGAAGAATTCCTGGGGCGACGGGGATATCTGGACAAGATGAGACACTTCGATGGCCCCGACGCCTTCAACTACATCTACCTGGGTCTTGCGACCAACACCGACAATCCGGACCTCGCCTCGGTCGCGCTGTTCGTCACCCTCTACACGGAGACCGACCCGGAGGTGGCGGCCGTCTGGCGCCGCTTCCTGGAGGAGGGCTGGTGGGCGCCCGCGAGCGAGAAGCGATTCTGCGCGTCGAAATCCAAGCAGCCCCTGTGGCACGCGATCTATCTGGCCGCGAGCGACCGGGGGGCGGAGGCCCTGCGGGGCATGCGCGAGGAACTCGCGCGTCTGTTGCAGGGGTTCCCGCTCGCGGGCTACTGGCAGGACCCCGTGGTCAACTGCGACGACTCGGAGGTCGCGCAGGGCGAGTGCCTGGCCGTGGACGGCAAGACCGGGATCCGCCTCGCGGGGAAGTCCCCGGACGGCGACTGGCTCGCCGAGGAGGCCCTGGACCCGGCCATCCGGCCGAGGTCGGACTTCAACGCGCGCTCGAATCCGTTTCGCGTCAACGGGGGCGGGGACGGGCGCCGCCTGAACCCGGGCGGGGACCTGCTGGCCGCGTACTGGATCGCGCGGGCCCTCGACGCCCTTCCCGAGGGCCAGGCCAACCTCTCGCCCTTCGCGCGGACCCACCTCCCGGTGGGCGGCGTGACCGGGGGGGAGGAGGGGCCAGAAGCCGGGCCGGACGCGCCGGCGGAAGGCCCCCCGGTCCCGGACGCGGGACCTGCGCAGGACGACCTCGGGGTCGCGCCTGCCGAGGGCGGGGAATCGGCCGCGGGCGACGCGGATGCGGTCCCCGTGGACACGGTGGAGCCCGGGTGCGAGCCCCCCAAGTGCCGCACGAGCAGGGGCGGCTGCCGCGCGGGTCCCTCCTCGTGGAACGGGACGTGGTTCCTCCTGGTCCTGATGACCCTGCTGGTCGCCCGCGTCCTGCGGTCGGCGCGCACACGGAGGATGCCTTGAATCGGAGGGTCGGGTCCTCGACGGCCCTGCTCGCCTCGCTCGCCGTCGCGTCCAGCGCGCTGGCCAGTCCCTTCGATTTCCTGGGCGTGGGGTCCGTGAACGCGGCCCTGGCCGGCAGCGGTTCCGCCTCCATCGGAGGCGCGGCAGCGGCCCTCCTGAACCCCGCAGCCCTGACCCTGCGGTCCGACTGCGACCTCGACCTCGCCTACTCCGCGATGGTCCCGTCCTTCCACGCGGACCTCGTGGACCCGGGCAGCCTCGGCAACCTGCGTCCCTTCCAGCGCTTCGATGCGGCCGGGGCCTTCGATGCCGCCGCGACCCGCGCGGCCCTGGAACGCGCCCTCTCGGGCGCCGCGGACGTGGGTCGCCTGGACGGGTTCTCCCTGATGGGGACCCTGCCGTTCCGGCGCGTCATCCCCGCGCTCGGTCGCGAGGTCACGTTCGGCGCGCTCGTGTTCCTGCCCGGGACCGGGACCGAGGTCGTGCGCGTCGAGGGCGTGACCCCGGACGACCCCGTCTGGCCGTGGCTCGGCTCGCGCCTGCACCGCCTCATGGCCGCAGTCTCCGTCGGGGCCGAGTTGTGGCCCGGCCGCGTCTCGGTCGGGACCGGGGTCCTGGTCCTCGCGGACATCGCGGGGAGCGTGGACTCCGTGGCCCCCATCGCGGTCTTCAACCCCGCGGACCCCGCGCACCCGGCGCCGCCGGCACCCTCCGTCGCGACCTTCCGGCAGCGGCTCGCGACTGACGCGGCCCCCGTGGTCGGGGTCCTGGTCCGGCCCGCCGACTTCCTGTCCTTCGGGCTGTCCTATCGCGGGGCGATGGATCTCTCGCTCGACTTCGATGTCAAGGCCGGGGTCTTCTTCGACCTGGGCGGGGTGCCCATCCAGGCGGAACTGCCGTATCACCTGCGCGCGCACTTCTTTCACCTGCCCGCCGAGATGACGGTCGCGGCATCCGGCCGCCCGTGGCCGTGGCTGCGCCTGGACGCGGATTTGACCGTGGTCTTCACGCGCCCGCTCGCCTCGCACCTGCCCATCACCGAGTTCACGCTCGACCCCTCGGCCGTGGGCCCGGACGGGGAACTCGTGGCCCTGTCGTCCCTGGGGTCTTTCCGGGCGACCTCGGCGCCGGCCCCCCGCGTGCGCACGCGGACCATCGCGGTCCCCAAGGCCGGAATCGAGGCGCGCCCCTTGCCGTGGCTCGCGGTCCTGGCCGGATACGCGTATCACCCCTCGCCCTTCCTCGCGGACCAGGAATACGCCAACATGACGATGGACTCGGGCTATCACCGGCTGGGCCTCGGCCTCGCCGCGGACCTCCCTGACCCCACCGGCACCTTTCGCCGCCCGCTCCACCTGTCCGCCCACCTCGCGGCCATCCTCCTGAACCGCCGCCATCACCGCATCGGCCGCCTGGACGCCTCCGGCTCCCGCCTCGCGGCCGGCGTGGTCCGCACCTCCGGCCACGGCCTGGGCGGCGGCGTGACGCTCGGGTTCCGGTTCTGAGGGCCCGTGGGGGACCGCCCATCATTCGCGACCGTTGTCCCCACTTGAATCGAACGGGATCTCTGGCTCGCGGATGGTCCGGTCCACCGTGGGCGGGGGCTCGCGCTCCGCCGGGGACGGTGCGGGCAGGTCGTCCGCGCGGACCAGGGGACCTCGACAGATGCGGTCCAGGAGGTCGTCCTGGGCCGCGAACCCTTCCACGGTCAAGGTCAGGACCCTCAGGAGGTCCAGGAGCTCGTCGTTCCACTCGTCGCGCCAGGACTCGTCGCGAATCCAGTCCAGCGGGTTGGGCGAGGCCGCGGCCCGGCCCGTGCCCTCGCGCGTCCGGTACCCGAGCCACTTCGCGACCACCGGCATCCCGCTGACCTCGAAGGCCCAGACCTCGGGCCGCACCCCCGCCACCACGCCGTCGCCAACGACCAGGCGGCCCGACGCGGCATCGTATTGGATGTCCTTCAGGGTGTGTGGCATCCGGCGCACCAATTCGACCCACTCGAGGCCCTCCACCCTGGGCACGCGCGGACCGCGGCCCTCGTCCGGGTCCCGGAAGCGCTCCGCGAAGGTGTGGAGCCACAGGAGGCGGCGACCGACGCGGACGGCCTGGCTCCAGAGGTCCGCCTCCCGCGTGATTGGCACCCGCGGTCCCGGGGTCCGCAACTCGACCTCGAATCGCCGCTGGTACGCGGGCGTGGACAGGACCGCGTACAGGTAGGCCGCAAGGTCCTCGGGCGCCGGCGTGGGGAGGCCGAGGAGGCGGCCCAGGGCTTCGAGGAGCCCGCCGGTGACGTTGGGTTCCCTGGCCTGGCGGTCGCGGTAGAGTGGGAACACGTCCTTGCCGCCCTCCGCGCCGCGGAAGATATGCTTGTCGGGCACGGCCGCCGTCACCACCATCGCGGGACCGGACGCGATGACCTCGGTGGTGCGGCTCACCAGGAACACCTGCCGCGGGCCGCGGGTCTGCCACAGGGCCGGACGGTCCAGGGCCATGAGCCTCGGGTCCTCGAACGTCCACTGCCGGTCGAAGGAGCGATAGCCATAGGGGACGATGGGGCGGTGCGGGGCGTCGGCCCGCAGGTCCGCGAGGGGCGGCAGGTCCCCCACGCGCGTGAAGATGTTGCGCCCGGTCTTCGCGGTCTGGAACAGGGTCTCGCGGGAGGGGCCGGGGTCGCGTCCCTTTTCTCGCAGTTCCTTGCGCCTCGCCTCGGTGGGCGAGGCGACGAAGACCTTCCAGCGCCGCTCCAAGACCTGCCTGGAAGGGGCGATGGGCCATAGCCGGTTGAACATGCTCCCCGGCTGCTGCCACGGCATCAGGTCCGCGAGGGCCGGCATCGCGTGCCAGGCCGCGGAGCCGGTCCGGGGGACGATCCGATCGGTCCAGCCGGTCGAGACCTCCTGCCACGGTCCAGCCAGGGGGTCGCGGGATTCGCCGATCTCACGCAGGGCCGCGAGTTTCTGCGCGCGCAGGCCCGTGATCCGGCGGTAGTGGAACCGCGCGGGCCTGCGCCGCCGACTCGGACCATCGCGCACCAGCACGACGATGGCCACGGGCGTCTCGATGGCGAAGACGTTCTCTTCCCGGACGGCCCCCTTGTGGTCCCCGCCCAGGTCCAGGACGAAGCCCTCGTCCGCGACCTCCCGGGCGACCTGGCGCAACCCCACGAATCCGGGACCGTCGAGCCACGACGACGCGGTGATCAGGGCCACGATGCCGGGGCCGGGGCCGTGCGCCTCGAACGCCTTCCAGAGGGCCCAGCGCCAGAAATAGACATACAGGTTGTAGAGGCTCGCGTGGTGGCTGAAGATGGTCTGTTCCTTCGCCACCTTCAGCACATCCTCGAAGAGTCCTTCCTCGGTCTTCCGGCCCGGAACCGGTCCGGACAGGACCCAGCCGCCCCCGCCCCAGCCGCTTCCCTGCTTGTCCGTGCGGCGATACGGGGGATTGCCGATGACCACGGTCACGCGCTGCTCCGCCTTGACGTGGTGCGCGCCGCGCTGCTCGTCGGCCATGACCTTGGCGTCCCCGAAGAGGGGCAATGTCTCCGGAGGACCCGCGAAGGGTGACTGGAGGGTGTCGGTCAGGAAGATCCGGGGTCTCGCCGAGAGGCCGGGGTCCATGGCCCTCATCCGTTGCGAGACCCGCAGGTGCGCGACCGCGTACGGTCCGGGCAGGATCTCGAACGCGATCAGATTCCGCGCGAGGTTGCGCGCGGCCTGGGCTGGACCTGCTTCCCCACGCTCGTCGCGGGCCGTGCACGAGGCCGCGTCCAGGACCGCAAGGAGGAACGTCCCGGTCCCGGTCGCGGGGTCGAGCGTGACCACCCCTGGGTCCGCGAAGCCCAGGCGCCGGCCGAACCGCTGGACGAGCAGGTGTTCCACCATCCGGACCATGGCGGACACGACCTCGACCGGCGTGTAGTACACCCCCGTGTTCTTGCGGCCCGCCGGGTCATATGTCCCAAGAAAATCTTCGTAAAAATAAAGCCAGGGCTCCCCGTGGTCCTTCGCCTCCGCGGACCGGAGAATGGCCTCGCGATCCATCGAGCAACAGAGGTCCTCGATCGCGGCGATCTCGCTGCGCAGGGCTTCCGGAAAACCCGGAAGACCGAAGACCGGGCCGAAGCACGCGGCGATCACGGGATTGCGGGCGCGAAGCCACGCCCGGGCCTCCTCGGCCGTGACGCGCCCGTCGCGGTCCAGGTCCGGCTCGCCCTGGAGCGTCGCCATGACCAGGCCGTACGCGATCACCTGCGCGACCCCGTCCGCGAACTCCCGCTCGCTCGCGGTCGGGTGCAGAAACCCCTGCCAGGCCTGCCAGGCGCTCCTCGCGGCCTCGACCGCCTCCGGCGGGGCCGGGGGCTCGCCCTCCAGAAGGTCCAGAATCCGGTCCCGCAGCGAGGCCGTCCGCTGCGCCAGGCGCTGCGCCAGGTCCGACACGCGGGTGACGGACCGCCCGCGCATCCGGGCCAGGTTCCGCAGCATCTCGACGAGCGGGCGCGGGTTCCAGTCCTCGGGGTCGTCGTACGGCAGGGGCGCGGCAGGACCCACCATTCGCCCCTCGGCATACAACCGCGCCTCCCGCCCGTTGCACAGGACCAGGGAATCCAGGGCGGCCAGGGATTCGCGCTGGTTCTGGGTCCAGCCGGTCCGGTCCTCGATGTCCGCCGAGAGGGTCGGTTTCTTGAGTTCCCCGTACCCGACGTGACGTCCGTCCAGCAGGAAGGCGAAGTCGGGGCGCAAGGCGTCCCGCTGGCTCTCCGGGATGCACTCGAGGCGCCCCACCCCGTAGGCCTCGGCGATCCTCGCGAACAGATGGGCGACCGGCAGGGTCAGCTGGGCCTCGGGGTGGCCGGGTACGTCCGTGCGCTCCGCGGCGTGAACCGCCCGGTGGTAGGCGCGTGCCAGGGTCCGGTCGTCCAAAGGTCCCATCCGCCTCCTCGATCCGAGGCCGGATTATGGCGGCGAGGAGGAAGCACGTCAAACTCGGTCTCCGGACCGCACGGATCGTCCTTGTCCAGCAATCCGCGATGTCGTTTGACACAGCAGCCATGCAGGTCTCAGGGGGTCAGGA
>JBBIPO010000183.1:0-7264 GCA_037442805.1 Deltaproteobacteria bacterium | reverse complement strand
CGGCCTCCAGGCCGCGCTCTTCAAGTGGGACTTCAACGCTCAACGCTGCCTCGCACCCTTGTCCCCACCCACGTCAGAAGACCCCGGCGCTGCACCCGCCGCGGTGGGACCTCGGGGCGGGGAGGTCCGCCGTCTTCTCCGGAGGACCCAGGTCGGCTGACAGGTCAGGAGGACCGGCCTCGTCCGTCCAGACGGAAGGTTCTGGCACGGGTTCGGGCTCGGGCTCTGGTTCCGGGGGAAACGGCGGGCAGTCCAGGCGGACCAGGAGGTCGCGCACGAAGTCCGGGGCTTCGAACTCGGCGAAGCCGTCCGCGCCCACTTCCACGAGCCCCGTGCCCTCGACCTGCCCGGTCCATGGCCCGAGGAACGTGACGGTCCCGCCGTCGCACCTCACGGGAACGCTTGGCCGGACGTGGGAGTGCGTCCGTTCGATGTAGGCAGCC
The DNA here is from genome assembly GCA_037442805.1 of Deltaproteobacteria bacterium. Lineage (GTDB taxonomy): Bacteria > Myxococcota_A > UBA9042 > DTJE01 > DTJE01 > DYKK01. The sequence goes on along the minus strand of JBBIPO010000183.1, from coordinate 6,821 downwards.
CCGGCATCCCATTCAGACCCCTTGTCGTGCAGCCACGCGATGGCGCCGGTCCTCGTGGTCGCGGTCCGGATGACCAGGTGGTCGTCCCCGACCGCCTTCGCCCCTTCGAGGATTCCGGTCCAGTTCTCGATTCCGGCCTTCCGCAAGCTGGCCGCGGCCCGTCCCACCACGGGCCAGAGGTCGAGCACCTCGACGTACCCGTCCCACCACCACGACATCGCCCCACCCGAAAAGCCGTCCATGGCCGCGAGAAGCGTGGCATTCAGCAGGTGCACCCCCTTCGTGTCCTGAAAGTTCTGCCAACCCAGGTAGTCCACGCCGAACTCCGCCAGGATGGCTGGCTTGCGGAACGCGCGTAGCCAGGCCGCGGTCGCGTCTATCGTCTCCCAGTAGAAGGGGAAGTAGGTGTGCGCTTGCGTGATGGCGTAGCCTTCGAACTCCCAGTCCTGATTCACGCCCTCGACCCCGGGCATCGCGTAGGACGTGGTCACCAGGTGGCCGTATGGGTCCATCGCCCGGATCAGGTCCGCGCGTTCCCGCGACCAGGCATGGGCCGCATCCATCTGGATGCCGTCGATCAACTCCAGTTCGTTGAACAGTTCCCACGCCAGCACGGCCGGAGAATCCGCGAAGCGCGCGACGATGTAGCGAATCTTGCGGTCGAACAGCGCGATCACGTCCGGCCTCGTGAAGAAGTCCGCGCTGTGCTCGAGCGGTCCGCCGTTGCTCGCGTTCCAGGGATTCTCGTCCCACGACGACCACTGGCCCGTTTCGAACTGGGAATGCTGCTGGAGCACGACCTGAACGGCGATGCCCCGAGATTCCGCCAGGTCCAGAATCCGGTCGAGGCGCCACCCCGCCTTCAGGTTGTAGCACCCGAGCCCGCAGTAGGCTCCGCCGTCTTCGCCCGCCTTCCACTCGAGGGCCGTACCATTGAAGTGGGTCATCCACACGCGCGTCCAGTCGAGCCCGTTGTCGGCCAGGTGCTGGAACCAGTGCTCGAATTCCGTGGTCCCCCCGGCACCCGACCAGCAGACGTTGAACCCGAACGGGACGTAGCGGCCCCCGGTCGTTCGCACCAGGGCCGACGGATCGGCCGGGTCGCGTCGTACGTACCCGATGAAGTTGGGGGCCAGTGGGCCGACCTCGAACGTCACGGCGGGGGACATCGCCTCCCCGTCCGCGTCCCGGACCGTCACGACGATGGAATACGTCCCCGGAAGAACCGGCCGGAACCGGACGCGAAAGGACGGTTCCCCCGCGGCCTCCAGGACCTCGGTGGTTCCCTCCAGACGCGACGTGAAATCCTGGGCCCAGAAGCCGGCCACGCGGAACACGTCGCCTCCGGGACCGGTGACCTCCGCGTCCACGGCCACCACGGCCGGGTCGAACGGGTCCGAGTAGGTTCTCGCCATCCCGACGCGGAACTCGACGCGCGTGCCTGCGGGCACGGGTCCATCCGGGCCCTGGACTGACGGGACCTCGGCGGCGAGCAGCGTCGCGGGGACCAGCAGCATCCAGATTGGCGTGACCCTCGGCATGTGGACCTCGTCCCGCGAACCAGCGTATCAAATTCCGGTGGCGGGGGATCGGGATCTGGGCCGTCACGCCAGGCCGGGACGCTATGGTGGCGCGATCGACGCCTTGGAGACTCGCGGCGAGCCCGCTGCCGGCCGCGTGCGGGATGTCGTGCGCGCGGCGTCGGTCCGTCCAACAGAGCGGGGTTCTACAACCGGTCCCGGTCGAACGGATGGACCACCACCTCCCGCACCCCGGGCAGGGCGCGGAGGTCCGCCTCCAGGTCCGACGCGGTCCCCACGACCACGATGACCATGCCGTCCGGGTGGTACCAGCGCGACATGGCCCTGTTGACGGCCTCCCGGGTCTGGCCGCGCACCCGGCTGACATACGTCCGGATGAAGTCCGCAGGCCGTCCGTACAGGAGGTTCGCGAGCGCCTCGTCCGCCCGCTTGCGGGCCGTCTCGAGGCGGAACGGAAACTGGTTGGACAGGTGGTTGCGCGCGAACGCGACCTCCTCGTCGGCCAGGCCCTCCCGGGCCACGGCGCGAACCAGGTCCAGGGCCAGGCGGATCGCCGCCACCGCGTCCTTGCTCGCCGGGAAAAAGCGGATCGCCAGGGTCCCGAACTCCCGCCCTCCCGTCACCTGGGACGAGACCCCGTAGGACCAGCCCCGCTTCTCGCGGATCTCGCGCATCAGCCGCGACGTGAAGGTCCCGCCGAACGCCGTGTTCCCGACCAGCACCGGAAACAGGTCCGGGTCGCTCCAGCCGAGCGACGGATGCCCCATCACGACCTGGGTCTGCGTCCGCTCCGGCTTGTCCACGATCAGCACGTGCAGCCCCTCGACCACGGGCGGCCCCGGCAGCGCCGCCCGTTCCACCCGGCCGGCCCGGACCCCCCGGGCCACGGTCCGCGCGAATCGCCTGGCCCCGGCCTCGTCCACCGCCCCGGCCAGGACCACGATCAGGTTCCCGCGCCGCGCGTGCTCGCGGTAGAACTCGCGACAGTCCGAGGCCCTCAGCGCCTTCACCGTGTCCAGGTATCCCATCGTGGGTCGTCCCAGCGGGTGGTCGCGGTACAGGAAGCGCGAGAAGAAGTGGCGAGCCAGGTCCGCGTCATCGTTTCGCACGTTGAGCAGGTCCTCGAGCACCAGGGCGCGCTCCTGCTCGAACTCGCGCTCGGGGAAGGTCGAATTCGCGAGGATGTCCGCGAGGATCGCCGCGTAGCGGTCCTGGAAGCGCGGCATGAAATCGCCGTACAGCCCGATGACCTCCTTCTGGGCCGTGGCGTCCAGTTCAGCCCCCAGGTCCGCCACCTCGTCCACGATCTCCTGGTACGAGCGCGTCTTCGTCCCGCGCAGGAGCATCCGCGCGGTCAGGTGCGCGAGCCCCTCCTTCCCCGCCGGGTCGCGCAGGGACCCGACCTCGAACAGCACCTGCGCCGCCACAATGCCCGTGTCCGGGTCGGGCACGTGGATCAGCCGGACCCCGTCCACCCGCTGGACTTCCTGTGCCATGCCCGTCCCCGCCATCGCCATGCCCACCCCCCATCCGACCAGGACCGTCCACCAGCCGCGCGTCATTCCCTCGCCCCCCCGCCGCCGCCTCCGGCGGGCTTCGCAACCACGAGGTTCAGTCGGTTCCGGGTCAGGTAGCGCCCGACCACGCGCATCACGTCCCCCGCGGTCACGGCCCGGACCCGGTCCACGTACTCGAACATCCGCCGGTAGTCCCCGGCGGTCGTCTCGTACAGCCCGAGTTGCGTCGCCCTGGACCCCGCAGTCTGAAGCGACCGCAGGAAGGCCGCCTCGGTCGCGTTGCGGGTGCGCTCCAGTTCGGCCGGGGTCGGCCCCTCCCGCCCGAGGCGCTCGACCTCGGCCAGCAGGACCTCCACCGCGTCCTCCGCGTCCTTGCCCTCGTTGAGCACCACGTCCGCGGCCACAATCCCGTCCAGCGCGAAGGCCTCCACGGTCCCGTCCACGTCCGACGCGAGCCCGCGCTCCTCGACCAGGACCCGATACACTCGCGAGGATTCGTTGTCGAACAGAATCCCGTTGACCACGTCGAGGGCCGCCCCGTCCGGATGGTCCGCGGAAACGGCTCGCCACGCGAGCCGCGCCTTCTCGGTCGCGACCGGTAACGCCAGGGTCCGGGAACGCATCGCGGTCTGCTCGGGCGGGGCTTCCGGACGGGCGCGGGGCACCTCGACCGCCGGGTTGGCCCCATACAGCCGGCCCAGGGTCTCCAGGACCTCCCCGGTGTCCACGGCCCCCACCACCACGATGGTCGCGTTGGACGGCGAGTAGTACGTCCGATAGAACGCGAGGCAGTCCTCGAGCGACAGGGCCTCGAGGTCCTCCATGCTCCCGAGCGTCGGGTGGCCGTACGGGTGGTCCCCGTACACCATCTCCATCAGGGCCTCGTCCATCGCGCCATCGGGGTCGTTCTCGACGCGGAAGCGGCGCTCGTTCTTGACCACCTCGCGCTCGGAGTCCAGTTGCTCCTGCGTGAGGACGAGCCCGGTCATGCGGTCGGACTCCAGTCGGGGCGCGAGCCCCCACCGGTCCGCCGGGAGGTTCTCGTAGTAGAAGGTCCAATCAAGCCAGGTGGCCGCGTTCGTCTGGGCCCCGGCCTCCTCCAGCAGGCGGTCGAAGACCTCGTGGGGGTACGTCTTCGTCCCCTTGAACATCAGGTGCTCGAACAGGTGCGCGATACCGGTCCGCCCCGGCACCTCGTGGCGGGACCCCACCGCGAACCACGTCTGGAAGGACACGACCGGGGCCTGATGGTCCTCGAGGACCAAGACCCGCAAGCCATTCTTCATCTCGAAGTGGGCCACCTCCCGTCCGGCTCCGAAGCGGTGCGTGCTCAGGAGCCGGATCGGGGCCGCCTCCGGGACCTTCGCCGAGACGCGCTCCACGAGGCGGGTCCAGTCCCGGGTCCCCGAGGAAGCGGGGTGTGCCACCGGCGCGTGTCGCTTTGCTCTCGCTTCCATTCGTGCCTTCTCCTGTCCGCGGTCGGCGCGAAGGGGGGCCGGCGCCGCAACGAGGACCGCCGCGAGCCAACCCAGCGCCGCCACGACGAACCGCCGCCCGGTGCGGCCTGGCCTCTCTCGCATCCCTATCTCCCCTCGCGCCACAGACGAGTGTCCAGGTGGTCCGCGAGTTGCTCCACCCGCTCCCGCAACCCGGCCACCCCCGACCGGTCGGGCAGGGGGACCATCGGCAACGGGACGTGGCGGGCCAGACGCGCGACGTGGTCGCGCTGCATCTCGTCGCGGGCCGCCATGAACAGCGCCGCCCGCGCCGCGCAGGCCACGGGGTCCGCCGCCTCGCGCTGCCCCGCGAAGACCTGGAGCCACCTCGTCCGTGCCGGGGTCAGGCCGTGGTCCTGGAGGCCGTTCAGGAACACCGTCCCGAACGGCAAGTCATGACGCACCGCCAGTCGCTCGTAGATCTCGATCCCCTCGGCCACCGGCATCTCCTCCGGGGTCGTGACAATGTGAAACCGCGTGAACCCCCTGTCAAGCAGAAGACCCTTCAGCCGGCGCGCGTCCTCCGCGAGCGGGCCGCTCGCGACGGTCTCGGCGACCGCGAACGGGGCCGAGAACAACGCGATCCCGTGACCCGTGGCCGGCGCGTCCAGGACGACCACGTCGGGCGGAGGGGCGTGGGCCAGACCGTCGGTCGCGACGTACAGGACCTTTCCGATCACGAGGATTTCCGCCACCCCCGGGATCGCCGGGAGGATGCGGCGGACGAGCGGGTTCTCGAACACGAGGCGGTACAGCACCTGGAAGCGCAGTTTCATCAGGCCGTACTCCCGCAGGGCGTCCTCCCAGGTCACGCGGATCGCGAGCAGGCCCGGTGCGCACTCGACCGGGTCGTAGCCGCGCGGCCCCACCCCGAACAGGTCCGGCACCCCCTGGCGGGCGGCCACCTCCACGACGACCGCGCGAAGCCCCCGGCGCACCGCCACCAGTCCCATGGCCGCCGCGACCGTGGTGCGGCCCACGCCTCCCTTTCCCGTCACGACGTTCAGCCTCGGGATACCACGGGATGACATCATCGTTCGGCTTCCAGCGGCCCCGGGAAGGCGGTCACTCCGGGTCACGATAACGTTCCCGGATCGCGTTGAAGTCCTGGATCGCCCCGAACATCGCGTCCACGACATCGGGATCGAAGTGCCGGCCCCGCTCCCCGCGGATGATGGCCTCGGCCTCGCCGGCGGAGAACGCCTGCTTGTAGCACCTGCGGGTGGTCAGCGCGTCATACACGTCGGCCAGGGCCACGACCCGGGCCTCGAGCGGAATCTCGGACCCCGCGAGCCCCCGCGGGTAGCCGTTGCCGTCAAAGCGCTCGTGATGGCACAGCGCAATGTTGCGGGCCATCTCCTCGGCCTGGGCCAGGCCGAGCAGCTCGTATCCATAGACCGTGTGAAGTTTCATCTGCTCGTACTCTTCCGGCGAGAGCCGGCCTTCCTTCTTCAAGATCGAATCCGGGATCCCGACCTTGCCCACGTCGTGAAGGGAGGCGTACCGTCGGATCTTGCTCGCGAAGAGCGCGTCCATTCCCATCCGGACGGCCAGGACGTGGCTATACGCGCACACGCGCTTGATGTGCAGCCCGGTGTCGGTGTCCCGCAGGGCATTGGCCATCTCGAGGGCCCCGACGATCCCGATGGTCAGGGTCTCGAGGTCCTCGGTCCGCTCCTGGACGAGGGATTCGAGGTGCATCTTCTCGTCCTGGAGCAAGCGATTCTTGTAGTCGAGTTCGTCGTGCAGGCTCTTGATGCGGATCAGGCTGCGCACGCGGGCCCGCAACTCGGTTGGGTGGAAGGGTTTGGTCAGAAAGTCGTCCGCGCCCGCCTCCAGACCGCGCACCTTGTCGCGCAACTCCTCCAGGCCGGTCACGAGGATGATGGGGATCATCCGCGTGGTGGGGTCCGACTTCAGCCGCTCGCAGAGCGTGAACCCGTCCACCCGGGGCATCATCACGTCCAGGACCACCAGGTCGGGCCGCAGGCCGGCGGAGATCGCGTCGAGCACCTCCTGGCCGTCGTGGAACTTGTGCAGTACGTACTGCTGCGGGGCAAGCGACTTCTCGAACAGGAGGAGGTTGCGCTCCTCGTCGTCCACGAGGAAGACGACCTTGTCGGCACCGGGGGGATACGCGGCCATCCGGACGTCCCGAGCGGGCCGCGGGCATTGTACGGCACCAATCGCTTCGCGCCAAATTCGGAATCAAGCGAGCAATCCGCGCTGTAAGCGCGGATTGCGACCCGGCCGCAGCAGGGGCCCCG
>JBBIPO010000182.1:0-7297 GCA_037442805.1 Deltaproteobacteria bacterium | reverse complement strand
GCGACCATCCCGTTCGGAGTGGTCCTGAAACTGTTCGAGCACCCCCTGACGGACGCCGGGATCCGCAAGTTCCTCGAGGATCACCGAAGGATTCCAGGCAGAGGTGCAAGATAGGGGTTCCGGCCCAAGTCGTCGGGTGCCGCGCGGCGTTTCGACCCTGTTCGTGGCCGCGGGCGTGGGCGTGGGCGAAACCGGTGCGTCGGGTCACCCACCGAGTGACGCGGTACGAGAGGGACGAAAATGACCCCCACGCTACTCCTGCGCTCACGGTGACAAGAATCAGGCAGCGATGACCCGACGACCAGGGTCCGGTCACGGCGCCCTGTGCAGCAGGATCTCGACCTTCCCCTCGGGGCTCGCGGCCTCGCTGGACTTGCGTCCGAGCACCACCCCGAGGGCCACGGCCCCGCCCACGACGGCGCCGATGGCGGTCCAGAACCACCACTTGGTCACGATCCCGGACTCCTCGGGCTTCTTCCCCGTGTCTTTGAAGATCGGGGAGTTCGGGTCAATGACGTACTCCTCGCCCTCGCCCTCGGGGGCCACGCCCACCTCCCCGGTCGGTCCCGGCATGGCCACCGCCGGGGCGTCGAGCGGGGGCAGGAGCGCCTCCGCGGGCACCGCGACCCCCACGAGGTCCCCAAGCCAGGACTGCGCCGACTGCACCAGGGTCGCGTCGCGCTGGAGCGTCGCCTGGACCGGCTTCACGCCGGACGGCCCCCGCACGAACCCCGACAGGACGAACCCCCCGGGCGCCTGGGCCACTCGCACGAACACGACATCCGTCGCTTCCGTGGCCGCGGCCAGGCCCGCCGCGGCGTCGTCCACCGGACGTCCCTTGTCCATGGCCCGAAGCGCAACCTGGGTGTTCGCCCGGACGGCCGCGGCCGACGGCGATGATACCAGCGCGACGTCGGCCCGGTCGTCCGTTCCTCCCCGGACCGTCACGAACGAACCATGGGCCCCGTAGCCCTCCAGATACGCGGTCACGAGGTGGTCTCCCGCGGTCAGCCCGGCCACCCTCACCGGGCTGAACCCGCGGAACTCGTAGTCCACATAGACCTCCGCGTTCGCCGGCGTCGTCGAGACCACGACCGCGCCGTTCGGGAGGTCCTGGACCTCCCGCTGGACCTGCGAGAAGAGGTTGCGTGTGTCCAGGCTGTAGGCGTACGAGGCGGCGTCCTGGTTCGGATAGACCGCGAGCGACCGGTGCATCGCCCGCCGGGCCTCCTCCAGGCGGTTCAGCCCGGCCAGGGCCACGCCCAGCCCCTTGTACACCCGCGCGACCAGGGCGCGGTCCGCCACCCCGAGCACACCCCCGAGCGCCTGCTCCGCCTCCGTGAACGCCTGGAGGGCCTCGGCCCACCGGTTCGCGTTCAGGGCCTTGCGCCCATCCTCGACCCGGGTCCGGACCGTCGCCAGGGCCGCTGCGTTCCCGGTCACGGCCCGCTCCAAGCCCGCGGCCTGCAACCGGTCCGCGAGCGTGCGGAACAGCCCCTTCAGGAGCAGGGCCGCGGTCTCGTCGGACTTCGATTTCGGGACCACGAACAGGGCGAGGCGGCGGGGACCCTGGGCCTCCTGGGCCCACGCGACCCCTTCCGCCACCCCGATGAGGTCGCCCCCGATCAGGCTCGCGACCAGCGCCAGACAGACCCCCGGAAACCATTTCTTCCGATGCAGGGAAGGCCTCATCGAGTCCTCCATGTCATTGCCGCTCCCGCGAACCCCCGGCCGCTTCGGGCTCCTACGGCGCGAACTGGACCGTCGGGGGCGCATAGAGTTCCAGCAAGGCGCCCTGGTCGCCGTTGAGCGCCCCCGCCGCGGTCTCCATGCCTCCCACGAGCAACACCGTGTCGTCCTCCAGACGGACCGCCCCGTGTCCGGCCCGGTCCGGGAAGACCGCCTCGCCGGCCGACGGTTGCCAGAAGGCCCCGTCCAGCGCCGACCCGCTGGCCAGTGCGGCGTCGTAGCGGGCCACGTCGAAGAAACACGTCATCCCGCCCGGGTCCTGTGCGGCCGCGGTGAACCCGCCGAGCAGGGTCACGCGGCCGGGCCGATGCGTATCCGCCGCAGCGTGGAAGAAGCGCTTGGCGCAGAGGGTCTCCACGGCCCGCGTCTCCCGGAGCGACACGAGGTTCCCCTCGCGGCTCACCGCCACGACGTACGCGGTCGAGCCCGCGCTGTACCTCGCGCCGTCCTTGACCACGCCCCCCGCGGCCAGGAACCGCACATCGTTCCCCGGCCCCGGGCCCAGCGGCGACAGGGACGCCAGGAAGGGCAGTTTCGCGATGCTCCCCTTGCCCAGCGCCACGAAGGAACCGGCCACTTCCTTGGAAGACGGTTCCGTGTAGACCTCGACGACCGACCCACCGTCGGTCGTCCCGCCGAAGAACACGGCCCGAATCCGTCCGTCCACGTTGTCGAGCGGCGCGACCGCCGGGGCGAAGTGTTCCGCGTTCATCCGGTCGCTCCCGGCCCCGCGGTCCACGATCCCGCTTTGCGGGTCCCAGAGGTCCGCCCGACCGGGGTCTCCGGTCGCCCCCGCGGACCCGGGCCACGCGCCGGACCCGGCCACGAGGACCGAGTTCTCGCCGAGCAGCAGCGTGGCCGGCCAGACCCGGGCCATCGTCATCTCGCGGACCTGGCCCTCCGGGACGGGCTCGAACGAGAGGGTCTTCACGTCGAAGACCTCGTAGGTGGCCAGGGCCTCGGCCGGGTCCACGAACATCTCGAAGTCGCCCCGGACCTTGATGGTCATCTTCGAGGCGCCGCCGAAGATCAAGACCTTCCCGTCCTCGAGGGGGACGAAGACCCCGCCCGCGGCCGCGCGTCCGTCATTCATCGCGGTCGCGCTCTGGACGAGGGTCCCCTTGCGGGTGTCATAGACGAAGGCCAGTTTCGAGGCCGCGTCCAGGACGACCTTGTCACTCCCGGCCCCCGTCGGGGTGGCCCGCTGGAACCCCCCCGCGATCAGGACCCGGCCGTCCCCGAGGTCCACGACCGCGGGGAACATCCGCTCCGTGAGGTTCGCGTGCGGCGTGATGCAGGTAAAGCCCTTGTACCGGGCCAGCACCATCTCGACCGGCGGGTTGTCGCTCCCCTGCTGCACGTCCACGTTCCTGCGGCGCGCGTACCAGGAGGGCGTCGTCCCGTCGTAGCGCCCGAACCCCTGGAGCGTCACGGTATAGTCGTTCCCCACGGGGACCATCAGCGAAACGGCCGTCGTCCCGGACCCCACGGCGAACTCCTTCGAGGCCACCACCTTCAGGTCGTCATCGCGTTCCGTCACCTGGATCAGGACCCTCGCCAGGTCATCGAAGGGGTTGACCGCGCCCCCGGGGCAGGAGCCCTGCTGGGCCGACACGACGAAGCCCAGGGTACCGCCCTCCGGCTCCTCCCCCGGTCCACCCGGAGTGGCCGGGCCGTGGTCGCAGGCCGCGAGCGCGAGGATCCATGCCGAGCAGAGGACCGACCGTCTGTTCATGATGAGGTCTCCCCGAGCCAAGCCTTTCGCCCGACCGTCTCGCGCGAGGATAGTGGACCCCCGCGTCGATCGTCAAGACGACAAGCAAACCTTCCGGATGGCGATGTCGTCCACCACCACCCCGAACCCGTCGTTGAGAACATGGTCCACGGAGTCGAAGGAAAATCTGAACTTGATGGTCTTACCCTTGAAGGCGGTCAGGTCGATCGCGCTGGCCTCGAACCACGTCGCGTAGGCGACCTCCGGCACGGCCGCCTTCGTGAACACGACCGTCGAGGTGTCCCCCTCGACGACCTCCACCTGGAACTGGTCGAACAGCGGGTTCTTGTCCACGTCCAGGTACAGGAAGAACGACAGGTGCAGTTTCCCCTCGGGCGGAACCTGGGGAAGCGTGACGGCCGGCGACAGGGCGCTCCCCTTGGCCACCCCGCCATTGTCGAAGTTCGTCCCGTTTCCGAAGTAGAGCGCGTTCGGCGCGGAATGGACCTTCGCGGTCGTGGACTGCCACTTCACGTCGGTCCCGTCGTCCACCACCTGGAATCCCTCCAGCGGGATTGCGTCGAAATCGAAGACCTTCACCGTCTCCGGCGCGCAGCATCCCGGCCCCTCGACGAACTCGTTGTGGCACTGGTGCGCGATGCAGCCGTCCGCGGTGCACGGGTCGCCGTCGTTGCAGTCCTGCTGCGTGGCGCAGCAGTCAGGCGGGACGCCGACCTGGACCACGTCGCAGACGTTGTCCACACAATCGCCAGTGCGGCACACCCCGTCCACGCCGCAGTCGTGGGCCGCCATGCAGTTCTTGCGCGGGGGGCAGCCCTCGGCTGCGGTGAACCACGCCACCGTCACGTCGTCCACATAGACGCCCTCGTACTGGTTGTTGACCTCATCCGACGTGTCGAACTTGAACCGCAACCAGACCATCTTCCCGGCGAAGTCGGACAGGTCCACGCCCACGGGCACGAACTGCCCGTCCGTGGTCCCGAGCACGTTGTGCGACGACCAGACGGTCGTCTTCTTCTCCTGGGAGGGATTGCCGAGGTCCTCGACCACCAGGACCTCGAAGAAGTCGATCCCCAGCGGGTTGTAATATTCCTCGGGGAGCGTGTCATCGAATTCCGTGGACAGGAAGAGGTTGAACGTCAGGAAGACCCACCCGCCCGACGGCAGGTCAAGGGCCGGGCTCGTCGCCTCCCCGAAGTTGAATTGGCCTGGGGTGTCGTAGGTCTTCGCAACGGTGTCCCCGTAATACAGGGAGTACGTCCCCGAGGTCTTGCGCGCCTGGGAGACCTGCCACTTCACCTTCGCCTGATTCTGGTACGAATAGACCTGGAATCCCTGGAGCGAGCCGTCATCGAAGTTCGCCGAGAATAGGGTTTCCGCCTTGCAGCAATCGGGCAGCGTCACGTACACGCATCGCCCGTCCACGCAGGTCGCCTGCTCGCACTCCTCCGCGTCCGGGCAGTCCTGCGCCACGGTGGCCGCCGTGCACTCGGGCTTGACGCACGTGGGGATGACCGGGTGGGCACAGTAGCCGTTCGGGACCTTGTTCGCGAACACGACGCACGAGTCGTCCGTGCAGACGTTGCCGTCGTCCCCGCACGAGTCCCCTTCCTGGCAGGCCTGGGGCGCGGCCATCGAGAAGACTCGGACCTCGTCCAGATAGACCCCCTCGAAGTCGTTGTTGTTCCCGTCCAGGGTGTCGAAGGTGAACCGCAACTGGACCTCCTGCCCCGTGAACTGATCGAGGTTCGCGGCCACGAACAGGAACGTGCCGTTCGTGGTCTTGCCGATGTCCACCGAGGTGAAGAGCATCGTCGTGTTCCCGCCGGCGATCGCCAAGACTCGGAACTGGTCGGGCTGCTCTGCAAGCGCCGGGATCAGGGGTTCGGAATCGAGCCACAGGTAGAACGTCACGATCTTGGTACCCTGCGTTGGCGGGATCGTGATCATCGGGGTCGTGATGGAGACACGGACGAGGCTCGGCGGGGTCCCCCCCTCGACGGGCTTGCACTTCGCGTCCAGGTCCCCGTTGTAGTACGTGTGACACTTGGGGTTCCCCAGGTACAGGCTGTGGTTGCCGAATGCCTTGCGATGATCGTCCACCGTCCACGTCACGAAGTCGTTCGGCTGGGTGTCGTCCACGACCCAGCCCTCGGGCATGCCGTCCTCGAACCCCTCGGACAGGAAGAGCGCGTCCAGGGCGCACGTCGTGTCCCACTCCCACCCGCACTCGCCCGTGGCCTGGTTGCACGTCGGTTTCTGGCATGGCCCGACCGGGTGGTCCTTGCAGTCCTCGTTCGAGTGACAGACGAATGGGACATCCGCCTCCTTGGCGGTGTCCGGGACGTCGGAAGCGTCGGGTGGGGCGGGCACGTCCGGAACGTCCACCGTGTCCGGCAGCGCCGGCGCGTCGTCCCCGGGAACGTCCAGGGCCTCTCCGCCCGTGTCACGTGGCGCGGGTCCCCCACCGCCCCCGCACCCCCATGCGACCCCCGCGAGGATCGCCGCCGCCGGCGCCCATCGAGCCGTCGTCCATCGGCGTGTCATGGTCCACCCCCCGGCCTGTGGCATTCGGACGGACAACAATCTAACACATCGAGAATCTACAATCCACGGTCCCGGACCTCCTCGACCGCGGCGGGCGCTCACCGGCCTTTCAGGCGCTCGATCTCCTTGCGGGCCGCCTCGACGAACGGCCGCTCGTTCGGGTCGCCGGACGCCGCCCGGACATAGTCCTCCCACGCCTTCAGGGCCTCGTCGTTCCGCCTGAGCGCGCTCAGGGCCGTCCCGAGGTTGAACAACGCCTCCCCATAGTCCGGCCGGACCTCCAGCGCCGCCCGGTACGCCGCGACCTCGCCCTCGCGTTCTCCGAGGCGGTGCAGGGCGACGCCCTTGTTGTACGCCGCGCGGTAGTGCTTCGGGTTGCGCGCCAGGGCCTCGTCGCAGGCACGCACAGCCTCCCGGAGCGCGGGCTCCTGGCGCTCCGACGAGGTCTCCTTCTCGGCGGCCTTGATCTGGGCAATGGCCAGGTTGAACCACGGGTCCGCAGAGGCCGGGTCCGCCTCCGCCGCCTTCCGGAAGGCGGCCACGGCCCCCCCGATGTCCCCCGTCTCGAGCCGCAGCACCCCGAGGTTGTTCCACGCGTCGGACGCGCCCGGGTCGAGGGAAACCGCCTTCTCCAGGGCCTGGCCCGCGCGCTCCCGCTGGCCGAGGTCTCGCAGGGCGAGCCCGAGGTTGTGCAGGGCGTTCACGTAGTTCGGGTCGAGTTCCAGCGCCTTCTGGTACGCCTCGACCTCCTTCGCGAACAGCCGCTTGCGACCGTACGCGATCCCGAGGTTGTACCAGCCCTCCTTCGCGTCCGGCTTCAGGGCCACCCCCTTCTCGAACGACTGGATCGCCTGGTCCACCTGGCCGGTCGCCAGTTGCTGCGCCCCGGTCCGGAACAGGTCCACGGCCTCGACCTGGGCGACGGCTGTCCCCGGCAGCAGGCCCATCGCCGTGCCGAGGAAGAACGCACGCGTCATCGTCCCCTTCCCTCCGCCTTGCTCAGAACCGGATGATCACGGCCCCGTTGCCGTCGCGGGGAAGACCCGGGGCCTTTTCCTTGGGCCGGGTCAGAAGCACGGTGGCCGTCACGCCGCCCAGCACCACCGCGCCCACCGCGGTCCAGAACCACCACCGCGACCAGATCCCTCCCGAGGACCGCGCCCGGTACGTGGCCGCGCCAGATTCCCGGACCTCCGCCCGCTCCTCGACCCCGGCCAGGGCCGCGTTCGCGATGGCCACGGCCGCGCCGCCGCCCGGGCCCGCCCC
>JBBIPO010000181.1:0-7433 GCA_037442805.1 Deltaproteobacteria bacterium | reverse complement strand
GCCTGCGGCGCGGCCCCTCGACGGATCGCCTCGAAGTCCGGGGCGAGGCCCGACAGGTCGCAGTCCATCCCGTAGGCCGCGAGGATGCGCTGGACCTCGTCGTGGTTCTGTTCCAGAGCCCGCCGGACAGACTGGTACCCCTGGGCCGCGGCCTTCTCGCGGTTCCAGAACGCGAGCGGGTTGATGCTGAAGAACTCCGCGTCCGTTTCGGTGGGCTCGATCACGATCACGTCCCCGCTGAAACCGGGGTCGAAGCGCAGTTTCTCGAGCCCGAGGTAAAGGCGCGTCTGGAGCAGGGTGCGGATCGTCTGGTTCAGGATGGTCCCCATCCCGAGGTCCGACAGGCTCGCGACCGTGGGCTTCAGCTGGTAGCGATTGCGGTTCATGAAGGGACGCAAGGGATTGTAGAGGATGATGAGGTCCGCCCCCTTGTGGCGGGCCAGGCTCGCGTTCGCCGTCTTTCGCACGGCCGCGTCCAGGTACTCCTCGCCGCGGACACGGGCCGGAGTGTAAAAACCGGGAATGGCGGTGGAGGCCTGGACCGCCTCCGAGATGGAGGCCGTGTGGTCCGCGTCGTGGCCGAAGACCACGCCCCGCGCGGTGTTGAGGTTCGTGGCCGTGATGTAAAGGGCGACCCCCCTCTCGCGCAAGAGGAGCCGGAAGTCATTCGGAATGTGATTGCGGGTGAGGTTGCGGCGGACGTACTGCTCGATGCGTGCATTGTCGAACACCCCCGCAGGGATGTATCGCCCCGGGTGCGGGAGGCCCACGTCACTGCCGACCTCGGCCACGAGCGGTCCGATGAACCTCTCCAAGGACGTGTACGACGGGTTGCCCGCGACGGCGGCGAGCTGGCGCCGGATGGCCTCACGGTTGCCGGAGAGGTACCGCAGGAAGGACCAGGCGACGCGGGGTCCCACCGTGACCGCGTCCCGGGCGGCCCGGCCCGCGCGCCGCCGCCACTCGGACCACGCGGGCCAGTAGAAATCGTAGAACTTCAGCTGGTCGATCCGCGCCGAGGTCCCGTCAATTCCCTTCAGCAACTCCTCCGGCGGGATGCCCCCGGCCAGGAACGCTCCGATGAAGGCCCCCGCGGACAGTCCCACGTACAGATCGAAATCCGTGACCTTGCGGTTCGTGAGGTAGCGGTCCAGGGCCAGCAGGCCGCCCAGCTTGAACGCGCCGCCCGAGATCGCCCCCCCCGCCAGGACGAGCGCGACCTTCGGGTGCCTCTTCGGTTTCGCGAGGTCGCTCTTCTGGATGATCGAGATGCTCATGGCGCGCCTCCCGAAGACGACCGTCGTCCCGGTCCGGCTCATGCTACCGGACATCCGAATTCATCGGCAAATTCGCGTCGGACCGATCTACACTGTCGTCCGGCCAGTGCTGATCGGGAGGCCCCGAGATGAGCGTCAAGCCCCGTCCGCTCACGCCCGGGGGCACGGTTCGCATCCTCGCGCCCTCCTCGCCCTTTGATCGGTCCCGCCTCCCGGACGGCGTCAGGGTCCTGACGGACATGGGCCTGGTGCCCCTGCATTCCGAGCGCATCTTCCGGGCCGACGGCTACCTCGCCGGACCGGACGCCCTGAGGCTTCACGAGGTCGTGGCCGCGTTCACCACGGAACCGGGGGACGCGGTGATCCCGGCGCGTGGTGGGTACGGGGCCATGCGCATCCTCCGGGAACTCGCGTCCCACGCGGGCACGTTTCAGCCGCGCCTGTTCATGGGGTTTTCCGACATCACCGCTTTGCATCTGTTCCTGCGCGCGGAGGTGGACCTCGTCACGTTCCATGGACCGAACGTCCTCTCGATGACCCGCCTGGATCAGCCGAGCCGGACGCGCCTCCAGGCCGCCCTGTTCGGACGCGACCCCGAGGCCACCTTCCTGTATGCCGGGTTGCAGCCCCTCACCTCGGGTCGAGCCCGCGGGCGGACCGTGGTCGGGAACCTGTCCCTGGTCACCAGCCTGATCGGAACCCGGTGGGCCGCGCCACTCCAGGGGGCGATCCTGGTTCTCGAGGACGTGTCCGAGCCGCTCTACCGCGTGGACCGGATGCTGACGCAGATATCCCTCCAGGCGGGGTTCGTGGGGGTCGCGGGCCTCGCCTTCGGAGACCTCGGGGTCGAGGAGGCCGAGCGGGGGCGCCTCGAGGGCCTGCTGCGCGACTTCGCACGGGCGGCGGGGAAGCCCGCGGCGCTGGGGTTCCCGGTGGGCCACGGGGCGTGCAACTTCCCGGTCCCGCAGGGGGTCGAGGCCCTGCTCGACGCGGACATCGGCGTGTTGCGGGTCCTGGAGTCGCCGTACGAGGGGGGATGACCTGGGAGGTATCACTGCGCCTCGAAGTCCCAGTTGAGAAACGCATCTGGTTTCCGTCTGTGGTCCCCGGGGGGACGCGAGCGCCTGCTCGCGTATGGCCGCGCGAGCGCCTGCTCGCGCGTGGAGGCGCGGTCGCCGGACCGCGCCCGGATCAGGCGGCGGGGGTCCGGGGTCCGGCGTCCGGGGCCCGGGGTCCGGCGTCCGGGCTTCGACAGGGAGTCCGTGGTGGTCACGGAGTTGGACACGGTCACGGTCACGGAGACGGACACGGACAGAGAATGGGAAACAGGAGATCGGAAACGGGAAAAGGGACATGCGTTGCCATGGGCGCGCACACCCGGATGAATGAAACGGAGGTTTGGAAGGCGTTGCCGGGCGCAGGGGGGATCGCCCACGCCCACGCCCACGTTTCTTGAGAGAAATGGGGGAGATGCCAAGGGACCCTTGTCAGGCCGCCCGGGACCTCCTCCATGACGGCGTGGCCCGGGTCTATTCGGGGGCGACGCTGCTAGTGGCCCGGGCCGGCCAGGTCGTCCTCGAGGAGGCGGTCGGGTTCACCGCATACCCAGGACTCGGGATCACGCCGGTTCCGGTCGGACCCGACACGGTCTTCGATTTCGCCTCGCTGACCAAGCCGCTCGCCACGGCCACGATCGCGATGGTTCTGGCGGCGCGGGGGCGGCTGGACCTGGACTCGAAACTCGGGGAGTGCCTTCCGGCCGCGCGCGGGTCGGACAAGGAAGACCTGCGCGTCGCGGACCTCCTGGCCCACGCCGCGGGCCTGCCCGCGTGGCGTCCGTTCGGGGCGAACCTTGTCCGGGCCCGCGGCGAGGCCGTCGCGGGGACGCCCGCCGCCCGGCGGGCCGTGCTGTCCGCGATCCTCTGCGAACCCCTCGAGTACGCGCCCGGGACCGGGACGACTTACAGCGACCTCGGATACATCCTCCTGGGTCTCGCCTGGGAGCGCCTGGGCAGGGCACGACTGGACCGGCTGTTCGCGCAATGGGTCGCGCGACCACTGGGGTTGCGGCGGACCTTCTTCGTCCCCGTGTCGCGCGGGGTCGCGCGGACCCCGCCGGTGCCCGCCGGCGACATCGCGGCCACGGAGCGATGCCCCACGCGAGGGCGTGTCCTGCAAGGGGAGGTCCACGACGACAACGCCTTCGTCCTGGGCGGGGTCGCGGGGCACGCGGGTCTGTTCGGGACGGCCCGGGAGGTCTGGGCGATCCTCGACGCGATGACGGACCCGACCGGCCCCGTGTTCGATTCGAGGGTGGCGCGCGAGTTCTGGTCCCCGGCGCGCGCCGTGCCTGGGTCCGGACGAACCCTCGCCTTCGACACGCCCACGCCCGGGGCCTCGAGCGCCGGGTCCTGTTGCCCAAGAGGTCTGGTCGGGCACCTGGGCTTCACGGGCACGTCCTTCTGGCTGCAACCGGAGTCCAGGACCGCTGTTGTCCTGCTGACGAACCGCGTGCACCCGACCCGGGACAACGACGCCATCCGCGCGTTCCGTCCCGCGTTGCACGACGAGATCTGGAGGGGACTCGGGATTTGACGGCCCCCGCGGCTCGATGTAGATTGAGGTCGTCCCGAAGACGGGGGTGAGGCACCCACGCGGTGGACGGTGACCTGTTCCAGTGGTTCTTGATCGCGGTCCTGCTGGTTCTGTCCGCGGTCTTTTCGGGGACCGAGACGGCGCTCTTGGCCCTGGGCGAGGCAGGGGTTCATCGCTACCTCGAAGGGGAACGCCACCCGCCGCGCCTGCTCGTCCTGTGGCGGCAGCGACCGAACCGGGTCCTGTCGTCGCTCCTGATCGCGAACAACCTCGTGAACATCCTGGCGTCCGCCGTGGCCACGAACCTCGCGGCATCGGCCCTATCGGGGCTCGGAGTGAGCGGGGCGACGCAGTGGGGGGTGGCCCTGGCCGTCGGCCTGATGACCTTCTTGATCGTGACGTTCGGCGAGATCGTCCCGAAGACCTTCGCGCGGCACAACGCCGACCGCTTCGTGTCCCTGTTCCCGGTGACGCTCCTCGCGTGCTGGCTCCTGCGCCCGTTCTCGGCCGGGCTCGAGCGCCTCTCGTCCCGGCTGATCCGCGCTGCGGGCGGCTCGGACGGGTCCGACGGACCGCTCGTGACCGAAGCCGAGGTCGAGGCCATGATCCGCCTGGGCACGGCCCAGGGGGCCCTGAGCGGCGACAAGAAGGAGTTGTTGTCGTCGGTCATCGAGTTCTCGGAGACCATGACCAAGGAGATCATGGTCCCCCGCACGGACGTCGTGGGATTCCCCGTGGACGCGACGCTCGACGAGGTCCTGCGAACGGTGGCCGAGCGCAAGTTCTCGCGATACCCGGTCTATGATGGGGACCTGGACACCGTGGTCGGTATCCTGACGGTCAAGGACCTCCTGCGCGCCCTGTCCGAGGGTCGCAAGGACGGGTTTTCGCTGCGATCGCTGGTGTCGCCCAAGGTCCTCATCGTCCCCGAGACGAAGAAGATCGGGGACCTGCTGAAGGACTTCCAGGCGGAGCGCGTCCAGATGGCCGTGGCCGTGGACGAGTTCGGCGGGACCGCGGGGATTGTGACGACCGAGGACGTGATCGAAGAGATTGTCGGCGAAATCTACGACGAATACGAACGGGCCGAAGAGGACATCCAGCCGGACGGGCCCGACCGGTACATCGTCCTGGGGCGCACCCCGATTGAATCCCTGACGGAGGTCTTCGGGGTCACCCTGCCCGACCAAGACAACTACGAGACGGTCGGTGGCCTGGTGTTGACCCAGGCGGGGCGCTTGCCGCACGTAAGCGAGACCGTGGACTTCGCGGGCCTGCGGTTCGAGGTCCGGGAGCGCAGCCGGACCCGTATCCTGAAACTCGGCGTGAGCCGGATCCCGGCGGCGGGGCCCGGCGGGCCCGGGTGACCGGGGCGACGGAGGGAACGGATGAGAAGGGTCGGGGTGATCGGGACGGGCTACGTGGGGCTTGTCCTGGGCGCGGGGCTCGCAGAGAGCGGACACCGCGTGGTTTGCGGGGACGTGGACGAGCGCAAGATCGCGGCGCTCCAGGGCGGGCGCATCCCGATCTACGAGCCGGGGCTCGAGGACCTCGTGACGCGCAATGCACGGGCCGGGCGGCTCCTGTTCACGCTCGACATCCCGGACCTGATCCGGGCGTCGGAGGTCCTGTTCATCGCGGTAGGGACCCCACCCAACGAGGACGGCAGCGCGGACCTCGATCACGTACTCGACTGTGCGCGGCAGATCGCGCGCCACATGGACGGGTATCGGCTGGTCGTGGTCAAGTCCACAGTGCCCGTGGGGACCTGCGCGCGGGTGGCCGAGGTCCTGCGGGCCGGGACGCCGCACCGCTTCGATGTCGCAAGCAACCCGGAGTTCCTGAAGGAGGGGGACGCGGTCGCGGACATGATGCGGCCGGACCGGATCGTGATCGGCACGGACAGCGAGCGGGCGCGGGCGATCCTCGCGGAAATCTACGCCCCGTTCGTGCGCACGGACAACCCGATTCTGTTCATGAGCGTCCGCTCGTCCGAGATGACCAAGTACGCGGCGAACGCCATGCTGGCGACGCGCATCTCGTTCATGAACGAGATCGCGCGTTTGTGCGACGCGATGGGCGCGGACGTCGACGAGGTGCGGCGCGGCATCGGGTCGGACCCGCGCATCGGGCGAAAGTTCCTGTTCCCGGGCGTGGGGTACGGCGGGTCCTGTTTCCCCAAGGACGTGAAGGCCCTGGTCGCGACGGGACGCGCCCACGGGGTCGAGATGCGCATCCTGCGCGCGGTCGAGGCGGTCAACGAGGACCAGAAGCGCCTGCTCTTGGACCGGGTCGTGGAGAGGATGGGGCCGGACCTGACGGGGCGGCGCATCGCCGTGTGGGGACTCGCGTTCAAGCCCAACACCGACGACATGCGCGAGGCCCCGTCCATCGTGGTGGTGCGTGGCCTGTGCGAGCGGGGCGCGGAGGTCGCGGCTTACGACCCGGTGGCCCTGGAGCGGGCGCGGGAGGTCTTTCGAGGGCTCGCGGGGCTGACCCTGGTCGAGGACGCCTACGAGGCTGCGCGGGACGCGGATGCGCTCCTCCTCGTCACCGAGTGGGGCGAGTTCCGCCAGCCGGACGTGGAACGACTCGCGGCGCGGATGCGGGGACGGCTCGTGCTGGACGGGCGGAACGTCCTGCCGGCCGGGGCCCTGCGCGCCGCGGGCTTCACGGTGATCGGGGTCGGTCGGGGCGGATGACGGTCCCCTCCGCGACCCGCTTCAGGAAGTCGTCGTAGCGACGTTCGATCACGGCGTACCCCACGACGGCCACGGCCCAGCGCCGGTCCAGGGGGAGCGTGCGCGCCACCACGTCCCCCTCCGCGCGCCGCAACGGCGCGAGAAGCCCGTACTCGACGGTCAGGAGCGGGTCGAGCGTGGTCCCTCCGAGGACGTCCGCCGCGGGACCCACCAGAAACAGTGTCCCGTAGGGGTCGCGGAAACAGACCACCCCCCCGGTGCGCAGCAGGTCCCCGACCGGCGTCGGGTCCTCGTGACAGGCCCCGGACAGGCGCCCGTGGGGCCAGTCCGCCGGCACCGGGACCTCCACGCGCCCGAGTGTCACGGTGGACAGGGTGGGACGCGCCGGCCCGGGGCCCTCCACGAGCCCCCGAAAGGCCAGGGCTAGCCCGAGGAGCGCCACGAGGGCCGAGGCGACGGCCGCCACTCGCAGGGGACGGGGCGCGGGCCGGGGGGCCAGCGAGAAGACGGGGAGGTCCGCCCCGAAGGCAAGGGACAGCAGGACGCCCGCGACGAGCCCCCCGAGGTGCGCGGCGTGGTCCACGGTCCCGGAATCCCCCGGCCACAGGCCCACGGCGAGCCAGGCGAGAACCCCCGCGAGCAGGACGCGGCGCAGGGGAGCCGGGATGGCGCGACGGCGCGCCATGGCGAAGGCGACCAGGGCCCCAAGCAGGGCAAAGATCGCCCCGGAGGCCCCCACGGAGGCGCGCCGGGACCCCACGGCGCTCGCGCCCGCGCCGGGCGAGCCGCGGCCCCCGGCCGGCCGGGCGGCGGGGGGGGGGGGCGGCGCGGGGGGGGGGGGGGGGGGGGGGGGGGGGGG